>NZ_JBHYVM010000018.1:144041-151674 GCF_042750105.1 Streptomyces sp. NPDC059443
GGTGGCGGGCCGGGGGGGGGGGGGGGGGGGGGGGTGGGGGGGTGGTGGGGGGGGGGGGGGGGGCCCGCGGGGGGGGGGGGGGGGGGGGCGGGGGGGGGGGCCCCCCGGCCCCGCGGCCTGCCCCGGATCACCGGCACGTACCTGCTCCTGGACGGGCCCACCCTGCGCCCGCTGGCCCTGTTCGACGGGGCGGCGCTGACCACCCTGCGCACCCCGGCGGTCTCGGCGCTCGCGCTGCGCCACCTGGTCCCGGACGGCCGGCCGCTGCGGCTGCTGCTCTTCGGTTCGGGGCCGCAGGCCTACGGGCACCTCGAAGCGGTGCTGGCGATGCGGCGGCTGGCGGAGGTGGTGGTCGTGGCCCGGTCGGGATCGCCGACCAGTGCGGTGGGCGCCGAGAAGCTGGCGGCGCACGCACGGAACCTGGGGGTGCCGGCCAGGCCGGGGGTGGCGGCGGAAGTGGCCGACGCGGATCTCGTCGTCTGCTGCACCACGGCCCGCGAACCCCTTTTCGACGGGCGGCTGATCGCCCCGGGCGCCACCGTCGTGGCGGTCGGCTCGCACGAGCCGGAAGCCCGGGAGGTGGACACGGCCCTGGTCCGGCGCTCGGCCGTGTACGTGGAATCGCGGGCGGCGGCCCTGCGCGAGGCGGGGGACCTGCTGGTGCCGGAGGCGGAGGGGGCGATCGGGCCCGGCCACATCACCGGCACCCTGGCCGACTTGGTGGCGGGCCGGCTTCCGGCGGGCGGAACGGCGAGTTGTCCACAGCTCTTCAAGAGTGTGGGCATGGCCTGGGAAGATCTCGCTGTGGCGGTCGCGCTGTTCGAGGCCGCCGAGGGGGAGGAATAAGCGCAACGTGACATTGTACGCTGTTCCTCTCCTCGTCGGCGATGTCGAGGGTCTCGGAGGAAAAGCAATGGGTGACCTGAAGCAGCACAGTCTCATCAAGGCTCAGGAGCGGCTCCGCGACCAGGTCGGCCACGCGCTCCGAGCAGCCCTGATAGCGGGCGAACTGCGCCCCGGCAGCGTCTACTCCGCCCCCGGCCTCGCGGCCGAGCTCGGCGTCTCGGCCACCCCGGTGCGCGAGGCCATGCTCGACCTGGCCCGCGAAGGCCTGGTCGAGCCGGTCCGCAACAAGGGATTCCGGATCACCGAGGTCAGCGAGCGCGACCTCGACCAGTACACCGAGCTGCGCACGATGATCGAGGTCCCGACCATCGGCCGGATCACGAAGATCGCCACGCCCGAGCAGCTGGAGGCCCTGCGCCCGATCGCGCAGGAGATCGTCACCAGCGCCCGCGAGCACAACCTCATCGGGTACCTGGAGGCCGACCGCCGCTTCCACCTGTCCCTGCTGGCCCTCGCGGGCAACGACCGCCTGGTCGAAACGGTCGGCGACCTGCGCAAGCGCTCCCGGCTGTACGGGCTGACCGGCCTGGACGAGGCCGGCAAGCTGGTCTCCTCGGCCGAGGAGCACATCGAGCTCCTCGACCTGATGCTGACGGGCGACCCGGAGGCGGCCGAAGCCTGCATGACCCGCCACCTGGGCCACGTCCGCTCCCTCTGGGCCCAAGGCCGAGACGAACCGGTAGGCCGCGCCAAGGGTCGCCTGGGCTCGGGCCTGTAGTTCCTGTTCCTGCCCTCCCGGATCCGACGGGCGGCCCGGCCCATGTGGCCGTGGCCGCCCAACGTCGTTTCTGGGCAAGGGATTTGGACACGGCTGGATAACGGCGGCTCCAACCCCTTGTCAGTACAATTTCACATTACTATGTTACCGGTCACATCATAGAGCGCGGCCCTTCACTGGAGTGACCCATGACCAAGCGCACCCAACTCGCCCTTGCCACCGCCCTGGTGGCCGCACTCGCACTCGGCGCCTCGGGCTGCTCCGACCCCAAGAAGGGCTCCGCGGGCGCGGGTGCCTCCAATCCCGCTTCCGCCAACGACGGGAAGATCCTCGGCGGCACCCCAGTCAAGGGCGGCACGCTCACCGTCCTGTCCAACCAGGACTTCGCCCACCTCGACCCCGCCCGCAACTGGGTGATGCCGACGATGGACTTCGGGACCCGGCTGCTCTACCGCACGCTCGTCACCTTCAAGGCCGAGCCCGGGAAGGGCGGCAGTGAGCTCGTGCCCGACCTGGCCACCGACCTCGGCACCCCCTCCAACGGCGGCCGGACCTGGACCTTCACCCTCAAGGAGGGCCTGAAGTACGAGGACGGCTCGGCCATCAGGGCCCAGGACATCAAGTACAACGTCGAGCGCTCCTTCGCCCCCGACCTCACCGGCGGCCCCGACTACGCGGCCCAGTACCTGGCCGGCACCGACGGCTACAAGGGTCCCCTCCAGGGCAAGCACCTCGACTCCGTCAAGACCCCCGACGACCGCACGATCGTCTTCGAACTGAAGCGCCCCGTCGCCGAGTTCTCCGCCACCGCCACCCTCCCCACCTTCGCGCCCGTCCCCGAAGCGCAGGAGAAGGGCACGCAGTACGACGCCCGGCCGTTCTCCTCCGGCCCGTACAAGATCGAGTCCTACGACCGCGACAAGAAGCTCGTCCTGGTCCGCAACGAGCACTGGGACGCCAAGACCGACACCGTCCGCAAGGCCTACCCGGACAAGTTCGTCGTGGTCATGGGCCTCAAGGGCGGCCAGATCGACGACCGGATCATCGCCTCCGAGGGCGCCGACGCCTCCACCGTCGAGTGGTCCAACATGCGCCCCGAGAGCGCGCCCAAGGTGCTGCCCAAGCCCGAGATCAAGCAGCGCCTGATGGCCGAGTCCCAGGGCTGTACCGAGATGCTCCAGATGAACAACTCCCGCGCCCCCTTCGACGACCCGAAGGTCCGCGAGGCCATGCAGTACGCCCTCGACAAGGACGCCGTGGTCACCGCGGGCGGCGGCCCCGGCCTCAACGAGGTCGCCACCGCCTACCTGCCCCCGGCCCTCTCCGGCGGCAAGCAGGCCGACACCCTGAAGATCGCGCCGTCCGGCGACCCGGCCAAGGCCAAGGACCTGCTCAAGGCCGCCGGCAAGGAGAAGCTGAAGGTCTCCCTCGCCGTCTCCACCGGGGACAAGGGCAAGGCGGAGGCCGTCCAGCAGGGCCTGGCCCGCGCGGGCGTCGAGGTGGTCATCGACACCGTCGACCCGGGCGCGTACTACGACGTCATCGGTGACACCACCACCGCGCCCGACCTCGTACTCAGCGGCTGGTGCCCCGACTACCCCTCCGGGTCCACCTTCCTGCCCTTCGTCTTCGACGGCCGCACCATCAAGGTCAAGGGCAACCAGGGCAACTACTCGCAGTTCCGCGACGACGCGACGATGAAGCGGATCGACGAGATCAACGCCATGGCCGACGCCAAGCAGGCCAACCAGGCCTGGATCGACCTCGACGCCGAGCTCATGAAGAAGTCCCCGGCCGTCCCCGTCCTGCTGGAGCGCAAGCCGCTGCTCGTCGGCACCAACATCGCGGGCGCCTACGGCCACCCGGTCTGGGTGGGCCAGCTCGACTACGCCACCATCGGTCTCAAGGACCCGGCCAAGAGCCAGGGCCAGGGCTGAACATGACCGCCTCCGTCGCCGCCACGTCCCCGGACACCCCGGACACGCCGGACGCCCCGGACGCGGCGGCGGTCAAGGAGGTCCCCCCGGGCAGCAGCCCCTGGCAGCTCGCCCGGCGGGAACTCCGCCGCCGCCCCGCCGTCCGCGTCAGCCTCTGCGTCGTCCTCCTCTTCGTCCTGATGGCCACCACCGCCCCCTGGCTGGGCGCGCTCGGCGGCTGGTCCCCCGAGGAGTTCGACAAGTCCGCCATCGACCCCTACCTGGGCGGCCAGCCCCTCGGCTCATTCGGCGGCATCAGCCCCGAGCACTGGCTCGGCGTGGAACCCGTCACCGGCCGGGACCTGTTCTCCCGGGTGGTCCACGGCGCCCAGGTCTCGCTCCTCATCGCCTTCGCCGCCACCGCCATCGTCGTCGTCGCGGGCACCGCCGCCGGAATCGCCGCCGGCTACTTCGGCGGCCGTACCGACACCGTCCTGTCCCGCCTGATGGACCTGACGATGTCCTTCCCGTCCCTCATCTTCATGATCGCGATGCTGTCCGTGGCCAAGGACGTCAACCGCATCCTCCTCATGACCGCCGTCATCGGCCTCTTCGGCTGGCCCGGCGTCGCCCGCGTGGTCCGGGGCCAGGCACTCTCCCTCAAGCACCGCGAGTACGTGGACGCCGCCCGCGTCGGCGGCGCGAGCGCCTGGCGGATCCTGACCCGCGACATCCTCCCGGGGGTCTCCGGCCCGGTCATCGCCTACACCACCCTGCTCATCCCCGGCATGATCAGCACCGAGGCCGCGCTCAGCTACCTCGGCGTGGGCGTCCGCCCGCCCACCCCCTCCTGGGGCCAGATGATCGCCGAGTCCGTGGCCTTCTACGAGACCGACCCCATGTACTTCGTGATCCCGAGCCTCTTCCTCTTCCTCGCGGTCCTCGCCTTCACCCTCCTCGGCGACGCCCTGCGCGACATCCTCGACCCGAGGGGCGCCCGGACGTGATCCTCTATTTCCTGCGCCGCCTGCTCGCCCTCGCCGGGGTGCTGCTCGCCATCGCCGCCGTCACCTTCCTCATCTTCTACGTGCTCCCCTCCGACCCCGCCGCGGCCGCCTGCGGAAAGACCTGCAGCCCCGAGCGGCTGGCCGACGTACGCGCGTACCTCGGGCTCGACCGGCCCCTGTGGCGCCAGTTCGGCGACTTCCTCACCGGCATCTTCACCGGCCGCACCCTCGGCACCGGCCAGTACGCCGTGCAGTGCGACTTCCCCTGCCTCGGCTACTCCTACGAGAACTCCCTGCCCGTCTGGGACCTGCTCATGGACCGCCTCCCGGTCTCCGCCTCCCTCGCCGTGGGCGCGGCCGCCCTCTGGCTCGTCCTCGGCCTCGGCGCCGGCGTCACCGCCGCGCTGCGCAAGGACACCGCCACCGACAAGGTCCTCATGGTCGGCGCGGTCGCCGCCGCCTCCCTGCCCGTCTACTTCACCTCCGTGATGCTGATCTACGGGGTCATCCGCATCGCCGGACTCCTGCCCTACCCCGCCTACCATCCCCTCACCGAGAACCCGCTGGCCTGGGCGAGCAACTTGGCTCTGCCCTGGACCGCGCTCGCCCTGCTCTACGCCGCCATGTACGCCCGCCAGAGCCGCGGTTCGATGATCGAGGCGATGGCCGAGCCGTACATCCGTACCGCCCGCGCCAAGGGCATGCCCGAACGGACCGTCGTGGTCAAACACGGGCTGCGCTCCGGAATGACCCCGATCCTGACCATCTTCGGCATGGACCTCGGCGGACTGCTCGCCGGAGCCGTCATCACCGAGTCCATCTTCGGACTCCCCGGCATCGGGCGGCTGTTCTACGGGGCGCTCGTGAGCTCGGACCAGCCCGTGGTGCTCGGCGTCACCCTCCTCGCCGCCTTCTTCATCGTCGTCGCGAACCTCGCCGTCGACCTCCTGTACGCCGTCATCGACCCGAGGGTGAGGTACTGATGCCCCCGCCGCCCCAGACATCCCAACCGCCCCGAGCGTCCCAGCCGCCGCAGACCCCCAAGGCGCCCCTGCTCCAGGTGCGCGACCTGCGCGTCACCTTCACCACCCCGCGAGGCTCCGTACGCGCCGTCGACTCCCTCGGCTTCACCGTCGAGGCCGGCCGCACCCTCGGGATCGTCGGCGAATCCGGCTCCGGCAAGTCCGTCACCTCCCTCGCCGTCATGGGACTGCACCGGGGGGCCGAGATCGGCGGCTCCATCGCCCTCGACGGGAAGGAGCTGACCACCAGTTCCGAGAAGGAGCTCTCCAAGCTGCGCGGCCGCAAGATGGCCATGATCTTCCAGGACCCGCTCTCCAGCCTGCACCCCTACTACACGATCGGCGAGCAGATCGCCGAGCACTTCCGGGTCCACTTCAGGGCCGGCCGGGCCGCCGCGAAACGGCGCGCGGTCGACATGCTCGGCGAGGTCGGCATCCCGGAACCGGCCCGCCGGGCGGGGGAGTACCCGCACCAGTTCTCCGGCGGCATGCGCCAGCGCGCGATGATCGCGATGGCGCTGGCCTGCGAACCTGAACTCCTCATCGCAGACGAGCCGACCACCGCCCTCGACGTCACCGTCCAGGCGCAGATCCTGGAGCTGATCGCCCGGCTCCAGCAGGAGCGCGGCCTCGGAGTCGTCATGATCACCCACGATCTGGGGGTGGTGGCCCGGGTGGCCCACGAGGTCCTGGTCATGTACGGCGGCCGCGCCGCCGAACAGGCCCCGGTGGACGAGCTGTTCGCCGACCCCGCCCATCCGTACACCAGGGGCCTGCTCGACTCGCTGCCCCGGCTCGACGACCCCGACGACGCGCCGCTGCGGGCCATCCCCGGCTCCCCGCCGTCCCTGCTCGCCCCGGCCCCGGGGTGCGCGTTCGCCCCGCGCTGCCCGAAGGCGGGCGCGGGCTGCGCGGACGTGCGCCCGGAACTCGCCGCGTACGGGGACGGGCCGGCCCGCACGGTCGCCTGCCACTACGCCGGCACCGCAGCGGAGATGACCCGATGACCCTGCCCGCCGACCGGCCGCTGCTCTCCGTGCGCGACCTCACGATGACCTTCCCCGGCAAGCGGACCGCGACCGGGCGCCGGGGGGCGCCCGTGCGCGCCGTGGACGGGGTCTCCTTCGACCTGGCGGGCGGTCAGACCCTGGGCCTGGTCGGTGAGTCGGGCTGCGGCAAGTCCACCACCGGGCGCATGCTCGTCCGGCTGCTGGAACCGACCTCCGGCAGCGTGGAGTTCGAGGGCAAGGACATCAGCCGGCTCTCCCAGCCGGCCCTGCGCCCCCTGCGCCGCCACCTCCAGATGGTCTTCCAGGACCCGCACTCCTCCCTCAACCCCCGCCAGACGGTGGCCCGGATCATCTCCGACCCGCTGCTGGTCCAGGGCTGGTCGGCAGCGGACGCACGCCGCCGGTCCGCCGAACTGATGGACCTCGTGGGGCTGATCCCCGAGCACATCGACCGCTACCCGCACGAGTTCTCCGGCGGCCAGGCCCAGCGCATCGGCATCGCCCGCTCGCTCGCCACCAGCCCCCGGCTGATCATCGCCGACGAACCGGTCTCCGCGCTGGACGTCTCGGTCCAGGCGCAGATAGTCAACCTGATGGAACGGCTGCGCGCCGAACTGGGCCTGGCCTACGTGTTCATCGCCCACGACCTCTCGGTCGTCAAACGGGTGAGCGACCGGGTCGCCGTCATGTACCTCGGCCGGATCGTGGAGATCGGCGACAAGAAGTCCCTCTACGAGAACCCCCAACACCCCTACACCCGGGCCCTCCTCTCCGCTGTCCCCCTCCCCGACCCGGCGGCGGAGCGCCGCCGCGAACGCATCGTCCTCCTGGGCGACCCCCCGAGCCCGGCCTCCCCACCCCCGGGCTGCACCTTCCACCCGAGATGCCCGAAGGCCCAGCCCGTCTGCCGGGTCGAGCGCCCGCTCCTGCAGATCGCGGAGTCCCGTGAGGTGGCGTGCCATTTCCCGGGGGACTGAGGCGTAGCCGGGTGCGGCGCCGTCGCCGGGGGCCAGCCCCCGGACCCCCGCGCCTCAAACGCCGGCGGGGCTGGATA
>NZ_JBHYVM010000019.1:0-74057 GCF_042750105.1 Streptomyces sp. NPDC059443
TGCCTACCCCCCCCTTTACAGCCGGGGGCGGGGGGCGCCCCCCCCGCCGCCCCCCGGCGGTACGAAGGTCCTGTCGGACCGTGTCGTCATCAAGATCACGACGAAGCCCGGCGAAACCTTCATCGACCGCATGATCGCCCTCGTCGAAGGCGCGGCGCGGCAGAAGACCCCCAACGAGATCGCGCTGAACATTCTCCTCGCGTCCCTCACGATCGTCTTCCTGCTGGCCGTCGTCACGCTCCAGCCGTTCGCGATCTACGCGGGCGCCGAGCAGTCGATGATCGTCCTCACCGCCCTGCTGGTCTGCCTGATCCCGACCACGATCGGCGCCCTGCTCTCCGCGATCGGCATCGCCGGCATGGACCGGCTGGTCCAGCGCAACGTCCTGGCCATGTCCGGCCGCGCCGTAGAGGCCGCCGGTGACGTGTCGACGCTGCTGCTCGACAAGACCGGCACCATCACCCTCGGCAACCGCCAGGCCTCCGAGTTCGTGCCGGTCAAGGGCACGACTGAAGCCGAACTGGCCGACGCCGCCCAGCTGTCGTCCCTCGCTGACGAGACCCCCGAGGGCCGCTCGATCGTGGTCCTCGCGAAGGAGAAGTACGGACTCCGCGAACGCCACCAGGGCGAGCTGTCCCACGCCACCTGGATCGAGTTCACCGCCCAGACCCGGATGTCGGGTGTGGACGTGGATGGCAGGAAGACCCGTAAGGGCGCGGCAGGTTCGGTCATCACCTGGGTCAAGGAGCAGGGCGGCCAGGTGTCCGAAGATGCCGACCTCCTCGCCAACCGCATCTCCGAGGCGGGCGGTACGCCGCTCCTGGTCGCCGTCGAGGACGAGAAGGGTGCCCGGGTCCTGGGTGTCATCCACCTCAAGGACGTGGTCAAGGAGGGCATGCGCGAACGCTTCGACGAGCTGCGCCGCATGGGCATCAAGACCGTGATGATCACCGGCGACAACCCGCTCACCGCCAAGGCCATCGCCGAAGAAGCGGGCGTGGACGACTTCCTCGCGGAAGCCACCCCCGAGGACAAGATGGCCCTCATCAAGCGCGAACAGGCCGGCGGCAAACTCGTCGCGATGACCGGCGACGGTACGAATGACGCCCCCGCCCTCGCGCAGGCCGACGTGGGCGTCGCCATGAACACCGGCACCTCGGCCGCCAAGGAAGCCGGGAACATGGTGGACCTGGACTCCAACCCCACCAAACTCATCGAAATCGTGGAGATCGGCAAGCAACTGCTGATCACCCGAGGCGCCCTGACGACCTTCTCGATCGCCAACGACGTCGCGAAATACTTCGCGATCATCCCGGCCATGTTCGCCGTGGTCTACCCCGGCCTCGACAAGCTCAACATCATGGGCCTGCACTCGCCCGAGTCGGCGATCCTCTCCGCCGTCATCTTCAACGCGCTGATCATCATCGCCCTGGTCCCGCTCGCCCTCAAGGGCGTCCAGTACCGGCCCACCAGCGCCGACAAAATGCTCCGCCGCAACCTCGGCCTCTACGGCGTGGGCGGTCTCATCGCCCCGTTCATCGGCATCAAGCTCATCGACCTGCTCATCTCCCTCATCCCCGGAATCGGCTGACCCCAATGAACAACTCTGTAGGCAACACAGTGCGGTTGATCGGGGCGGGCCTGCGCGCCCTGCTGGTCCTCACGGTCATCTGCGGCGTGATCTATCCGCTGGCCGTGACCGGGATCGCCCAGGCCGCCTTCAACGACAAGGCCAACGGCTCGGAGATCAAGGACGCGAGCGGCAAGGTCGTCGGCTCCTCCCTCATCGGGCAGACCTACAACCTGCCGAAGAAGACCCCTTCTGACTCAACTACGGGGAACGACCCCGAAGAGGCCGCCAAGCCGGATCTGAAGTGGTTCCAGCCGCGCCCCTCCAACGGCCTCGGCACCAACTCCGTCAACACCCAGTACTCGCTGATCCTCTCCGGCGCCACCAACCGCTCCGCCGACAACGGCGCCGTCGACGGCAAGTGCACCGACCAGGCGGAGGAAGGCACCCTCTGCGCCCAGGTCATCGCCGCCAAGGAATCCGTCATCGCCGACAACTCCACCGCCGGCTACCAGGTCAAGCCCGAGGACGTACCGGCCGACGCCGTCACCTCCTCCGGCTCCGGCCTCGACCCGGAGATCTCCCCCGAGTACGCCAAGCTCCAGATCCACCGGGTCGCCGAGCAGAACAAACTCGACGTCAAGCAGGTCGAGAAACTCGTCGCCGACCACACCTCCGGCCGCACCCTCGGCTTCATGGGCGAACCCCGCGTCAACGTCCTCGAACTCAACACCGCGCTCAAGGCACTTGCCAAGAGCTGAAGCTCCACATCGCACGGATGGGGAGCCGGCGGGGCGCGAACACTTCGCGCCCCGCCGGTTTCTTACCGCTCCTGCCCGCAACGAAGGAAAGGCTGCACACCGATGACCCGGGTGCTGGTGGTGGAGGACGATCCTCAGCTCGTCCGCGCACTGAAGATCAACCTTCAGGCGCGCAAGTTCGAGGTCGAGGAGGCTCCCGACGGAGGCACGGCCCTGCGGCTCGCCGCCGCCCACAAGCCGGACGTCATAGTGCTGGACCTCGGCCTGCCCGACATGGACGGCATCGACGTCATCATGAGCGTCCGCGAATGGAGCCGGGTACCCATCCTCGTCCTCTCCGCACGTCACACCTCGGAGGACAAGATCCGTGCCCTGGACGCCGGCGCCGACGACTACGTGACGAAGCCGTTCAGCATGGACGAGCTCCTGGCCCGCCTGCGCGCGGCCGCCCGTAGGCGGGAGACTCCTGCCGCGTCCCAGGCCGACGAGGTCGCCGTCGTCACGACGGCCGAGTTCACCGTCGACCTGGTGGCGAAGAAGGTACAGCGGGGCGAGCGGACCGTACGGCTGACGCCGACCGAGTGGCACCTGCTGGAAATCCTCATCACCCACCCGGGCCGGCTGATCACCCAGGGGCAGCTCCTGCTGGAGGTCTGGGGCCCTACCTACGGGGAGAACACCAACTATCTACGGGTATACATGGCCCAGCTACGGCGCAAACTGGAAGCTGACCCCTCCCATCCCCGGTACCTGATCACCGAACCGGGCATGGGATACCGCTTCGAACCCTGATCATCCGCCCGGTCGGCAGCAGCGCTCCCTCATGAGCAGACCCCTTCCTCAGCAGACCCCTTCCTCAGCAGAATACGAGTCGGAACATGGGACGCGGCAAGCTCCGCATCTACCTCGGCGCGGCGCCGGGTGTCGGCAAGACGTACGCGATGCTCTCCGAGGCGCACCGCCGGATCGAGCGGGGCACCGACTGCGTCGTGGGCTTCGTCGAGCACCACCACCGTCCACGCACCGAGGTGATGCTCCACGGCCTCGAACTCATCGACCGTCGCGAACTCGACTACCGGGACGCCACCTTCACGGAGATGGACGTGGACGCGATCCTCGCGCGTCGCCCCGCGATCGCACTGGTGGACGAGCTCGCCCACACCAACGTCCCCGGTTCGCGCAACACCAAGCGCTGGCAGGACGTCGAGGAGCTGCTCCAGGCCGGCATCAACGTCGTCTCCACCGTCAACATCCAGCACCTGGAGTCACTCGGCGACGTGGTCGAGACGATCACCGGGGTCCGCCAGCGCGAGACGGTCCCGGACGAGGTGGTCCGGCGGGCCGACCAGATCGAGCTCGTCGACATGTCCCCGCAGGCCCTGCGCCGCCGCATGGCCCACGGCAACATCTACAAACCCGACAAGGTCGACGCCGCCCTCTCCAACTACTTCCGGCCCGGCAACCTCACCGCCCTGCGCGAACTCGCCCTGCTCTGGGTCGCCGACCGCGTCGACGAGTACCTCCAGGAATACCGGGGCGAGCACAACATCCGCACCACCTGGCAGGCCCGCGAACGCATCGTCGTCGGCCTCACCGGCGGCCCCGAAGGCCGTACCCTCATCCGCCGCGCCGCCCGCCTCGCCGAGAAGGGATCGGGCGGCGAAGTGCTGGCCGTCTACATCGCCCGCAGCGATGGCCTCTCATCCGCCTCACCCAAGGAACTCGCCGTCCAGCGCACCCTGGTCGAGGACCTCGGCGGCACCTTCCACCACGTCATAGGCGACAACGTCCCCGACGCCCTGCTGGAGTTCGCCCGCGGGTGCAACGCCACCCAGATCGTCCTCGGCGTCAGCCGCCGCCGCTCCTGGCAGTCCGTCTTCAGCCCCGGCGTCAGCGCCACCGTCGCCCGGGAGTCGGGCCCGGACCTCGACGTCCACATCGTCACCCACGACGAGGCCGCCAAGGGCCGGGGCCTGCCCGTCGCACGCAGCGCGCGGCTGGGCAGACTCCGAGTCGTCTGGGGCTGGCTGACGGGGGTCGCCGGCCCCGCGCTGCTCACCGTTCTGCTGAACGAGCTCGTGCCCGAGCTCGGGCTCGCCAACGACATGCTGCTCTTCCTCACCTTCACCGTGGCGGCGGCCCTCCTCGGCGGACTCCTGCCCGCCCTGGCCTCGGCCGCCTTCGGCTCCCTGCTCCTCAACTACTACTTCACCCCACCGCTGCACGAGTTCACCATCTCCGACCCCAAGAACATCGTCGCCATCGCGATCTTCGTGGGAGTCGCGGTTTCCGTCGCGTCCGTGGTCGACCTGGCCGCCCGCCGCACTCACCAGGCCGCCCGGCTGCGGGCCGAGTCCGAGATCCTCTCCTTCCTCGCCGGCAGCGTCCTGCGCGGCGAGGACTCCCTTGACGCACTCCTCGAACGCCTCCGCGAGACCTTCGCCATGCAATCGGTCGTCCTCCTGGAGCGCACGAGCGAAGTCGACCCCTGGACCACCACCGCATCCGTCGGCACCGGCCCGGTCGGCCGCCCCGAGGACGCGGACGTCGATCTGCCCATCGGCGAGAACATGGCCCTCGCCCTCACCGGGCGCGTCCTGCCGGCAGAGGACCGCCGGGTGCTCGGCGCCTTCGCCGCCCAGGCCGCCGTCGTACTCGACCGCCAGCGCCTCGTCGACGAGGCGGGCAGAGCGAAGGAACTCGCCGAGGGCAACCGCATCCGTACCGCCCTGCTCGCCGCCGTCAGCCACGACCTGCGCACCCCGCTCGCCGGCATAAAGGCGTCCGTCAGCTCCCTGCGCTCAGACGACGTCGAATGGTCCGAGGAGGACCGGGCCGAACTCCTGGAAGGCATCGAAGACGGCGCCGACCGCCTCGCCGCGCTGATCGGCAACCTCCTCGACATGTCCCGCCTCAACACCGGTACCGTCGTCCCGCTCATCCGCGAGACCGACCTCGACGAGGTCGTCCCCATGGCCCTGGGCGGCGTACCGGAGGACAGCGTCGACCTCGACATCCCCGAAACCCTCCCCATGATCGCCGTCGACCGGGGCCTCCTGGAACGGGCCGTCGCCAACATCGTCGAGAACGCCGTCAAGTACAGCCCCGACGGCCAGGCCGTCAACGTCTCCGCCAGCACCTTGGGGAGCCGGGTCGAACTCCGCGTCGTCGACCGCGGCCCCGGAGTCCCCGACGACGCCAAGGACCGGATATTCGAACCCTTCCAGCGCCACGGCGACGCCCCGCGCGGCGCCGGAGTCGGCCTCGGCCTCGCCGTCGCCCGCGGCTTCACCGAGGCCATCGGCGGCACCCTGTCCGCCGAGGACACCCCCGGTGGAGGCCTGACCATGGTCCTGTCCCTGCCCGTCGCCGCCGACGCGGCCGCAGGGCGGCTCTGATCCGCATGTCCTCCTCGAACCTCCACCTCCGCGCAGCGCTCGGGCAACGGTCCCAGCACATGATCGTTCGCGGTGACGACGGACTCGCGTCAAGATGTCGTAGCCGTCGCATCAGCAGTGCGTCAGGGTCCGGCGCCAAGGCCTGCATCCGCCCTAGCGTCTGTCCCATGGGACGACGTATCACTCAGCCGACGGCCGGCTCACGCGCCGCGCACGCGGAGCCATCGGAACCCTCCGCGGACGACATCCACTGGGCCGGTGAGCGGCGTTCCGCGATCGGTATCGCGTCGCTCCTGTTCGCGGCACTGGCCGTCCTGGACACGGGTGTCGGACGGCTCGATGTCACCCGCGGGGCCCTGTGGGCCGGCCTGGCCGTACTCGTCTTCGTGATCCTGTTGCCTCTACGGGTCTGCGCGCGGCCCGGTCTGCTGATGGCCCACGGGCTGCTGGTGCGGCGCAGCGTCCGTACCGATTCCCTCGTCTCGGTCCGGTGGTCCGACGGGGTGGCCCAGCGCCTGGTCCTGCGGGACACGGACGGCAACCGGGTCGAGATCGACCCGACCGTCCTGGTGCGCAACCCCTCGATGTGGAGGCGTCTGGACGCGGACACCCGAACGTCGATCCGGCGCGGCACCCTGGTGTCGGGCGCGACCGCGCTGCGCGAGCTGGCCCAGCGCATCGACGGCGAGACCGCCCGTACGGTCTTCAAGGTCTCCGGGCTGCGGTGACCTCGGCCCGCCGTCAGGACAGTGGGCCCGCGATGGCCGTGAGGGCGGCGAGGTGGCGCCGGTAGGTGACCAGTCCCTCCTCGGTCAGACACAGCCAGGTCCGCGGCCTGCGCCCGACCTGCCCCTTCTCGACCGTCACCCAGCCCGCTTCCTCCAGGCGCGTGATCTGTTTCGACAGGGCGGAGTCGGTGATCTCCACGAGATCCCGCACGTAGGCGAACTCGGCCTTCTCCACGGGAGCCAGCGCCGCGACGATCGACAGACGTACGGCCGACCCCAGAAGAGGCGCGAGAGCGTGGCGCGGATGGGGGCCCTGTCCTGCGGCCGCCGGGGCTTCCGGCGTCATGCGGCGCGCGCCTCGCGCCAAGCCGCCACGACGGCGGGCAGTGCGCACGCGAAGGCGGCCACGACCGCGAAGGCGACGCTGTCCAGGAAGACGGTGAAGCCGAGCACGAGGGTCAGTACGTAGGCAACCGCCCAGGCTCCGATCACTCTGAGGTGCCGGCCGCCGTAACCGCGCGGAACCACGGGCTGCCGCATGGCGAACACGGACAGCCCCATGACCACAAGGGCGTTCGACAGCGTACTGACGAGCGTCCCCGTCGGCCCGTGCCACAGCACCACGGCGGGAACGAGGGCGAGCTGCCAGCCGGCGAACACCCACAGATAGCCGACGTACCAGCCGCTTCGCCCCCGCGCGGTCGCCTCGATCCGCGCGGTCCCCTTCAACGATGCTGCCGCAACAGCTTGTTCGCTCATGACACACCCCTCCCGCCTTCGCCCGGCATCCCCACATTCGCCTGCCGGCATCTACTTTCCACATTAGCAACTACTTGCCGCCGGAGGTGCCCAGGGGGCGAGGCCGAAGATCGCTCGCTCGGGCTCACGACTCAAGAGACCCTGACAAAGACAGGGAAAGTGTGTTTTATCCATAGGTAGCGGGCTATGCTGCTACTAGGCCTACGAGGCGAGCGAGGGAGTTCGACCGGAGTAGCCGACTGCCGCGGAAGTTCGTTGTTGTTGTCCGCCGTGGCCGACGTCAACGGTAGGGCTGAGAGGCCTGACGGTCGGAAGACCCGAAGGCGACCCCCATCACCTGATCCGGACAATGCCGGCGCAGGGAGCCCGTTTCGTAGGTCGCTCCACGCCCGGCCCCCTCCCGACACCCGACGCCGGCCGGAGTCACCCCTGGCCAGAGCCGGCCTCGTCTTCGAGCCGGTCGACGAGGATGACGGCCACGTCGTCCGCCAGGAAGCCCTGCGTGTGGCGGAGTAGGGCCTGGCGCAGGCCTTCCAGGAACGCCCGCCGGGTGTGGTCCCGCATCGTCGCCATGGCCCCGGGCAGGTCGAAGAAGTTCTTCTCCTTGTCGCGGGCCTCGATGACGCCGTCGGTGTGCAACAGCAGCCGGTCCCCCGGTGCGAACGGATAGCTGTCCGTCCGCCCGGGAGGACCGCTGAGGAATTCCTCCAGACCCAACGGCGGCAGCGGGGCCGTTGGCATCAAGGACCGGACCCTGCCGTCGCGCAGCAGCAGTGGCGGCGGATGGCCCCGGTTGATCACCTCGACCTCGTGGCTGTCCGGGATCTGGGCCACGACCGCGGTGACGAATCCCTCCAGGCGGTCGACGTCACCTCCGACCCCGCCCGTGCCCGCGACGACGGCGTCCCGCCGCAGGGCCTCCCCGCAGTGGTTGACGACCTCCACCAGGTCGTCCTCGTAGTGCACGGCCTCGCGGAACGCGCCCAGCACGACCGCGGCGGCCCGTACGGCAGGCAGTCCCTTGCCGCGGACGTCCCCGACGATCATCCGGACCCCGTACCGGGTCTGGACCGCGTCGTACAGATCACCGCCGATCTGCGCGCCCGACTCGGCTGCCAGGTACATGCTGGCCGCCCGTACGGGGCCCAGCCGGGCCGGCACGGGCCGCAGCAGGACGTCCTGGGCGGCCGCGGCGATCCGGCGGACCTGGTTGAGCTCGTTCTCCCGGCGCGTGCGCGCGGCGCGGCTCGTCGTGAAGCTCGCCACCGTGACCAGGAACAGGGCGAGGAAGTTCGTGTAGACCTGCTGGCCACCCCAGGCATGGTTGTGGCTGGCGGTGATCACACTGACGCCGACGGCCACCGCGGCCGCCGCGAGGGTGCCCCTGGGGCCCATCGTCACCGCCGCCAGAGCGGGCGTCGCCACCAGCAGGGGGCCGGTGTACACGACGTGCGCGGGCGTGAGCTCGATGACGAGCACCAGCAGGGCGATCGCGAAGGGCACCCACTCCGCGAGGGCGAAAAGGACCTGGTGGCGGCCGCCGGCTCCCGGGGGCGAGCGCAAGAGCGCTCTCATGAGTACAGCCTGCCCCGCCCCGAGGCATGGCCGCCACTCAGGTTGACCGGTCCCCGCGGACGTCCGGCCGCTGCCGGCAACGGGTACGGATGCCCAAACGGCGGGGCCACCCCCGCCGCCCGCCGAGTCTGGAGCGCCGCACACCCCATGAGCACCAACCCCGCAGAGGCTCCCCGGATCTCCCGCCCGGAATTCGACGCCCTCTTCGCCTCGGTCCGTACGTGGGGCCACTGGACCCCGGCCGACCGGGGCGCCTGGAACCGGGTCACACCGGACCACGTACGACGGGCGGCCGCCTTCGTCCGGGACGGTACGGCGGTATCCATGGGGCTGCCCTGGAACACCCGGCCCGGCCCCGACAACACCAAGCCCGCCCTCCACTACATGTCCGACCTCGGTGATGTCGAGCCCCCGGAACCGGCCACCCACAAGGACTTCCTCGCCGTCGACTACCACGGCAAGTCGGTCAGCCACATCGACGCGCTGTCACACATCGCCTACCGAGGGCTGCTCTACGGGGGCCACCCGGCGCGCGAGGTCATCGGCGCCGGCGGCGCCCGCTTCGGCTCGGTGGCGGCGCTGGGCCCGCTCGTCACCAAGGGGGTCCTCCTCGACCTGCCCGCCGTCCTCGGCGCCGACTGGCTGGAGCCCGGACACGCGGTCCGCGCCAGTGACGTCATCGCCGCCGAGCGGGCGCTCGGCGTCCGTATCGACGACGGATGTGCGGTGCTGCTGCGCTCCGGCCGGTTCCGGCGCCGTCGCGAACTGGGCCCGTGGGACGTCGACGCGGCAAGCGCGGGCTTCCACGTGGACGCGATGCCGCTGCTGGCGGAGCGTGCGATCAGCCTGCTCGGCGCGGACGGGGACAGCGACGTCCGACCCTCCCCGGTCGAGGGCCTCCACTCTCCCGTCCACGCCCTCGCCATCGCGGCCATGGGGGTGCCCCTGCTGGACAACCTGGATCTGGAGGCACTGTCCGCCGCGTGCGCCGAAGCGGGACGTTACGAGTTCATGATCGTCGTGACACCCCTCAACGTCCCCGGCGGGACGGGATCGCCGGTCAATCCGGTCGCTCTCCTGTGAAGCGATAAATAGCCGGGAATATACTCAAAACGCACTGATACAACTTTCATCGCACGGACCAGCACAGACCAGCACCGACCCGCGCCGGCAAGGGGAAGTGATGCAGATGGGGGTCACGGGAGAGCACATCGGTCCCGCACGCTCCCGTGAGCGATTCCTGGTGGGCGAGCCGGTCGCGACCGCGGTGAGAACTCCGATCCTGAACTCGTGGCTGCGCTGTCGGCTGCTGGGCCTGTCACCGGACCAGACCGAGCTCCCCTACCGGGACGACTTCGATCCGGACAGCAGACTCGTACGCGCCGCCGGACCCGTCCTCGACCAGCTGCAGTCCCGGTTCTCCGGCAGCCGGATGAACATCTCCGTCGCCGACGCGAACGGCACGGTGCTCCAACGCCGCTTCGGCGAGCCCTCCCTGGCCCGGAGCCTTCCCCCCATCCAGAGCGTCCCGGGCTTCGTCTTCGCCGAGCGGTTCGCCGGGACCAACGGCATCGGCCTCGCGCTGGCCGAACGGGGCCCCATCCGGGTCTACGGCGCGGAACACTTCGCCGAACGCGCCCAGTCGAACGCATGCTGCGCCATTCCCATCCGCGATCAGATCAGCGGGCACATCGCCGGCGTCCTCTGCTTCGGCTACCCGCACGCCTACGAGCGCCCGGCCCTCGCCGTCCTGCTCCGCCGGGCTGCCACGACGATCGAACGGCGGCTGACGGAACAGAGTTCGGCGCGCGAGCGCGGGCTGCTGCGGGCGTACCTCGATGCCGAACGGCGCGCGCGGACGGCCGGGGCCGCCGGGGACGGGCTCCACACCGGGCCCGCCGTGCCGGCCGGCACGGCGGGACTGGGCGGGCTGGACGAACTGGTCGACTTCCAGCTGGACCCGCACGACCAGACGATCCTCAAGGACAGAGCGACCGAGCTGATCTCCTCGGCCCGGCCCGGCGCCGTGGACGTGGTCCTCCCGCACGGCCGGGAGGCCACCCTTCTGAGCCGCCCGGTCACGAGCCGCTCCGGCGTGGCGGGCATCGTCGTCGAGGCCGTGCTCAGGGAGGACACCCCGCCGGTCCACCACCTTCCCCTCTCGCCCCGTACCGGACCGCCACCGGCCGGAGCACCGACCGCCGCACCGCCACTGCCCGGAACCCCGATCGACAGCGCGGCCCCCCGCCCCGGCACGGTCCGCGGCCTGGTGCTGGTCGGCGAGCCGGAGGTCGGGAAGTACGCCGTGGAGGCACGGCGCCGGCTGGAGCTGCTGGCCGAGGCCAGCAGCCGCATCGGCACGACCCTGGACGTGAGCCGCACCGCGTGGGAGCTCGCCGAGATCGCGGTCCCACGCCTGGCCGACTACGTCACCGTGGACCTGCCCGAGGCCGTACTGCGGGGCGACGAGTCCGCCCACCCCGAGGCCGAACTGCACCGTGCCGTGCGTCACGGCCTCCGCGCCAACAGCCCCTTCTTCCCCGTCGGACAACACGTGGAACTCCAACCCGGATCCCCCCACATGCGCGCGCTGGCCGAAGGGCAGGCGGTCCTGGAGGCCGAGTTCGACCCCGCGGCCGGCTGGATCACCGCGAACCCCGCTCATGCCCGGCACGCCCGGCGGATCATGGCGCACGGCGTGCACTCCCTCATCGCCGTCCCGCTGCTCGCCCGCGGTGTCCTGCTGGGCATCGCGAGCTTCTACCGCTCGCAGGACCCCGCCCCCTTCGGGGACGACGACAGCCGGCTGGCCCAGGAACTCGCGGCCCGCGCCGCCCTGTGCATCGACAACGCCCGCCGCTACACCCGGGAACACACCCTGGCCCTGGCGCTCCAGCGCAGCCTCCTCCCGCGCGGCATGCCCGAGCAGAGTGCCGTCGAGGTCGCCCACCGCTATCTGCCCGCCGAATCCGGAGTGGGCGGCGACTGGTTCGACGTCATCCCCCTGTCCGGCGCCCGCGTCGCCCTGCTCGTGGGCGACGTCGTCGGCCACGGGCTCCACGCCGCCGCCACGATGGGGCGGCTGCGGACCGCCGCACGCAACTTCGCCGAACTGGAACTCGCCCCCGACGAGCTCCTCACCCACCTGGACAACCTCCTGGTGCGCCTGGACCGGGAGGAGGGCGACGACCACACCACGGGCAGCACCGGCGTCGTCGGCGCCACCTGTCTGTACGCCATCTACGACCCCACCTCGCGACAGTGCACTCTGGCCCGGGCCGGCCACCTTCCGCCGGCCCTGGTCCATCCCGACGGCAGCGTGAGCTTCCCCGACCCGCCCGCCGGGCCCCCGCTGGGCCTGGGCGGTCTGCCCTTCGAGACGGCCGAGATCGAGCTGCCCCAGGGCAGCACGCTCGTCCTCTACACCGACGGGCTCGTCGAGGACCGCCACCGCGACATCGACGTCGCCCTCGACCAGCTGCGGCAGGCCCTGGCACACGCGGACCGCAGTCCCGAGGAAACCTGTCAGGCGGTCATGGACGCCATGGCACCCGAGCATCCCTCGGACGACATCGCCCTGCTCGTCGCCCGCACCCACACCCTGCCCGCCGACCGGATCGCGACCTGGGACCTGCCGGCCGATCCCGCGCGGGTCTGCGACATCCGCGCCGCCGCGACCCGCCAGCTGGCCCACTGGGGGCTGGACGAGCTCGCGTTCGCCACCGAGCTGCTGCTCAGCGAGCTGGTCACCAACGCCATCCGCTACGGCACCGAGCCGATCCGGGTACGCCTGGTCCACGACCGCGCCCTGATCTGCGAGGTCTCCGACGGCAGCAGCACCGCCCCGCACATGCGGCGGGCCACCAACACGGACGAGGGCGGGCGCGGCCTGTTCCTCGTCGCACAGCTGGCCCGTTCGTGGGGCACCCGCTACACCCCCCAGGGCAAGGTCATCTGGGCCGAATGCGCGCTGGATGCGGCGTAATTACCGTCATGAACACAATTGACCCCTGGTGCCCATTAGCATCCTCCCTGTCCCACCCTCCCGAGAGGGGGATCCGAGGTCGGCCCCGGAGACATCCGTGCATGACGCTCATGACACTTCCGACACCTCGACGAACCGCCCGTCCGGGCACTCCGGCGGGGAACCCCTCGTGCGGATGCACGGTCTCGGCAAGCGGTTCGGCGGCACCGTCGCACTGGACGCGGTCAGCCTCGACCTCCACCGCGGCAGCGTGCTCGCCCTCCTCGGCCCCAACGGCGCCGGGAAGTCCACGCTCATCAAGGTGCTCGCCGGGGTCCACCAGCCCGACGAGGGCGAGGTGACGGTGGCCGGGCACCCGCTCGGGTCCGAAGCCGCCTCCGGAAAGATGTCCTTCATCCACCAGGACCTCGGTCTGGTCGAGTGGATGACGGTCGCCGAGAACATCGCCCTGGGGACGGGCTACCCGCGCCACCTCGGCCTGATCTCCTGGCGACGGACCCGGGAGCACTGCGCCGAAGCCCTGCGGATCGTCGCCGGACACCTGGACGCCGACGCCCGGATCGCGGACCTCGCGCCCGCCGAGCGTTCCCTGGTGGCCATCGCCCGGGCCCTCGCGCGACGGACGGAGCTCTTCGTCCTCGACGAGCCGACCGCCACGCTCCCCGCCGCGGACTGCGCCCGCCTCTTCGACGTGTTGCACGCACTGCGCGACCGGGGGCACACCGTCCTGTACGTCAGTCACCGGCTCGACGAGGTGTACCGGGTCGCCGACACGTTCGCCGTTCTGCGCGACGGCCGCCTCGTCAGCACGGGACCGCTCGCCGGGTACGGTCCTGCCCGTCTGGTCCATGACATCTCGGGCGGCGTAGCGGCCCGGCGCGGACCCGCCTCCGCCCTGCCCACCGGCCGTCCTCCCCTGCTGAGCCTCCACGCCGT
The DNA here is from genome assembly GCF_042750105.1 of Streptomyces sp. NPDC059443. NCBI lineage: Bacteria > Bacillati > Actinomycetota > Actinomycetes > Kitasatosporales > Streptomycetaceae > Streptomyces > Streptomyces sp. NPDC059443. The sequence goes on from NZ_JBHYVM010000019.1 coordinate 13,713, forward strand.
GACGACGCATCGGACCCGGCCCGTCAGCCTGGATCTGGCGCCCGGGGAGATCCTCGGCATGGTCGGGCTGACCGGCGCCGGCCACATGCATCTGGGCCGCGCCCTCGCCGGCGCGCTGCCCCTGCTCGGCGGGCGGGCGCTGCTCGACGGCCGGCCGTACCACCCGCGCACCGTGGCCGCCGCCCTCGGCCGGGGAGTCGGCTTCGTGGCCGCCAACCGCCAGGAGGAGGGCTGCGCTCCCGATCTGACGGTCCGGGAGAACTTCCTGGCCAACCCCCGGGCGGCCGGTGTGCCGGCGTGGCGCTGGCTCGGTCCCCGGCGTGAGCGGCGCGAGGCCGCCGCCCTGATCGAACGGTTCTCGGTGCGGCCCCCCGACAGCGAGGTGCCCATCTCCACCCTGTCCGGCGGAAATCAGCAGAAGGTGGTGCTCGGCCGGTCGCTCCGCGGGCGGCTGCGGCTGCTGATCCTGGAAGAGCCGACAGCGAGCGTGGACGTCGGTGCCAAGGCGGCGATCCACCGGTTGCTCGACGAAGCGGCTGCCGAAGGCCTCGCGGTCCTGCTGGTGTCCACCGACTTCGAGGAGGTCGCGGAGGTCTGCCACCGCGCTCTGGTCTTCGTACGCGGATCGGTGGTGGCCGAGCCGTCGGGCGCCGCCCTGACGCCCGCCGAACTCACCCGTGCCGCCTCGGCCATGCCCGCGATCACCGGAAGCACGACGGCCCTGTGACCCCCTGGTCCCCGCGCGGGCACATCATCGGAAGCTACGGCCTGCCGGCCTTGACCGTCCTGCTCTTCCTGGTCTTCTCCGTCGTCCTGCCGGACACCTTCCCCACCCGGGACAACGTGTCCTCGATCCTCTCCAACCAGTCGATCCCCGCCCTCCTCGCACTCGGGGCGACGATCCCCATCGCCACCGGCAAGTTCGACCTGTCCATCGGGTACGGGCTGGGCCTGGCGCACGTGCTGGTGATGTACCTCATCGTCGAGGAGGGGACACCCTGGCCGCTCGCCGCTCTCGCCGTCGTCCTCGGCGGGGCGCTGGTCGGCGCCCTGAACGGTGCCGTCGTCGAATTCGCCCGGATCGACTCCTTCATCGCCACGCTCGGCACCGGCAGCATCATGTACGCCCTCACCGGATGGCTCACGGACGGCAGCAGGATCGTGCCCGGCCCGCACGGCCTGCCGGCCTCCTTCACCGGCCTCTACGACGCCCGGTTCCTCGGTCTGCCGGTGCCCGCCTTCTACGTCCTCGTCGCCGTCGTCGTCCTCTGGGTGCTGCTGGAACGGCTGCCGTTCGGCCGGTACCTGTACGTCGTCGGCTCCAACCCCCGCGCCGCCGGCATCATCGGCATCCCCACCCACAAGTACTCCGTCTACGCCTTCGCCGGATCGGGCCTGGTCGTGGGCATCGCGGGGGTCCTGCTCGCCGCGCAGCAGCAGATCGGCAACCCGAGCGTCGGCCTGGACTACCTGCTGCCCGCCTTCGTCGGCGCGCTGCTCGGCTCCACCACGATCAAGCCCGGCCGCGCCAACGCGCTCGGAACCCTCGTTGCCGTCAGCGTGCTCGCCGTGGGGCTCGCCGGGATCGGCCAGCTCGGCGCCCAGTTCTGGGCCACGCCGCTGTTCAACGGGGGCACGCTGCTGATGGCGGTCGGCCTGTCCGGCTACGCGGCCAGGCGGCGGCTGCGCACGCGGGCCATGACGGACCGTCCCCCGCCCGACGAACCTCCCGGGCCGACGGCGGCACGGGCAGCCGAAGCCCGATAGACCCAGTCACCCCTGGTCAGGAGCACCGTGTACCCGAATCGCACCAGCGTCCTCGCGGCCGCGGCCCTTTGGGCGGCCGCCGCCACCCTCGTCGCGGGCTGCGGAAGCGACGCGTCGCGGACCTCTGACGCGGCCTCACCGTCGGCCGCCGGCTGCCCGGCCGTACTCACGGGGGCCAAGGAGGCCGTCGAGCGGGCCGAGCGTACGGGCCTCTCCTGGGACGGCCCCACGACCGGCCCCCCGGCGGTTCCCGACAAGGCCATCGTCTATGTCGCCCAGACCATGACCAACCCCGGTGTCGCCGGAGTCGCCAAGGGCGTCCGGGAAGCCGCGGCGGCCATCGGCTGGCAGGTCCGGGTGATCGACGGGGACGGCACCCCTGCGGGCATCCAGGCCGCGCTCAGCCAGGCGGTCACCCTCAAGCCCTCGGGCATCGTCATCGGCGGCTTCGATCCCCTGCTCACCGCAGAACAGACCGCGCGGGCAGCGGCCGCGGGCATTGCGCTGATCGGCTGGCACGCGGTCGACTCCCCCGGACCGAGCACGAGTCCCCGGCTGTTCACCAACATCACCACGAAGGTGGAGGAGGTCGCGAGGGTCAGCGCGGACTGGGTCATCGCCCGGTCCGACGGCGACGCCGGGGTCGTCATCTTCACCGATGACTCCATCCCGTTCGCCCGCAACAAGTCCGAGCTGATCAAACGGCAGCTCGCCACCTGCTCCGGGGTGAGGCTGCTGGCGACCGAGAACATCCCGATCCCGGACGCGAGTCAGCGCACCCCGCGGGAGGTCTCCTCCCTGGTGTCCCGCTTCCGGGGCCGGTGGACCCATTCCGTCGCGATCAACGACCTCTACTTCGCCGACGCCGCGCCGGCGCTGCGGGCCGCAGGGCGCCCCGGCGGGGGGCCGCCCTTCAACATCGGCGCGGGCGACGGCGATCCTTCCGCCTTCCAGCGCATCAACAGCCGGCGCTTCCAGACCGCCACCGTCCCCGAACCGCTCGCCCAGCAGGGGTGGCAGATCATCGACGAGCTCAACCGCGCCTTCGCCGGCCGGCCCGCCAGCGGCTACGTCGCACCCGCGCATGTGGTGACGGCCGAGAACAGCGGCGGAGCCACGTCCTGGGACCCGCAGGGCTACCAAGAGGCGTACCAGAGCATCTGGCGGGGCCAGTGACCCGGGCCCCTCAGCACCGTCGACCGTCGACCGTCGACCGTGCGAGGCTGAGGTCATGAGGCTGAGGTCATGAGCGCGGGATCCGCCGCCCGTCTGGTGCTGCTGCGCCACGCCAAATCCGCCTGGCCCGACGTCGCGGACCACGAGCGGCCGCTGGGCCCGCGCGGTCTACGGGACGCGCCCGCGGCGGGCCGCTGGCTGCGCGACGCCGGCTGCCTGCCCGCACTGGTGATCTGTTCCACCGCCCGGCGGGCCCGCGAGACCTGGGCATTGGCGGCCGGGCAACTGGGCGCCGAGGTACCGGTGCGTTTCGACGAGCGGGTGTACGCCGCCGAGCCTGAGGACCTGCTGGAGGTGGTGTCCGAAGTGCCGGAGGAGGTACGGACGCTGCTGCTCGTCGGCCACAACCCGGGCCTGGAGGATCTGGCCGTCAGCCTCGCCGGGAAGGCCGCGGACCCCGCGGAGGCCCAGGAGATCGAACGCCTGTCCCGGAAGTTCCCGACGTCCGCGATCGCGGTGCTCGACTGCCCGGGCCCCTGGCCGGAACTCGCGCCGGGCTCGGCCCGGTTGACCCGCTTCGCCGTCCCCCGGGGCACCGCCCGCTGACGTACGCCCCGGGCGTACGCCTCACGCCACCCCGCCGATGCAGGCGACCAGGAGCGCTACGTCGTCGTCGGCCGCCGCCGGAACGAGGTGGGTGATCAGCGAGTCGCACAGGTGGTCCAGCTGCCGCTGTGGATCCGCGAGCAGTTGCGTCAGCTCGGCGAGCCGCTCGTCGAGGTCACGGCCCCGGGCTTCGATCAGTCCGTCGGTGTAGAGCACGAGGAGGCTGCCGGGAGGCACGTTGATCTCGGTGGGAGTGAAGGCGACGCCCCCGACGCCCAGGGGGACGCCGGGCGGGGATTCCACGAGCCGCACCGTGCCGTCGGGGAGCACGAGTGCGGGCGGCGGGTGTCCGGCCCGGGTGACGGTGCACTGTCCGGTGGCCGGGTCGCAGACGATGTAGAGGAAGGTGGCCAGCATCGGCTCCGCCAGATCGCCGAGGACGGCTTCCAGCTGGTGCAACAGCCTTACGGGAGAAAGGTCGAGGCGCGCGAGGGCCCGTACGGAGGCGGACAGCCGGCCCATGACCGCGGCGGCGGCGATGCCGTGCCCCATGACGTCGCCGATGAGCAGGGCCGCCTTGCCGCCGGACACGGGCAGGACGTCGTACCAGTCCCCGCCGATCTCGTTGACGTCGCTCGCGGGGAGGTAGCGGTGGCTGACCGCGATGCCGGACGGCGGGGTGATGTGCTGCGGGAGCATGCTGCGCTGGAGGACGACCGCGGTGTCGTGCTCGTGGTGGTAGAGCCGGGCGTTGTCGATGCTGAGCGCGGCGCGGGCGGCGAGTTCGCCGGCGAGGGTGACGTCTTCGGATCCGAAGGGTCCCACCGGGCGGGTGCGGTAGAAGGTGGCGACGCCGAGCACCGTGTCCCGGGCCACCAGGGGCGCCATCACGAAGGAGTGCACGCCCACGGAGACCAGTTGCGCGGGCTCGGCCGAGTACCGGGCGGCGGGGGCGACGGCCTGTTCGTCGAGGCGGGTGGTCAAGAAGGGGTGCCGGGCCACGAGGGCTTGTGTGTAGGGGGCGGCGACGGGGAAGAGGAGCGTCCTGCCGAGGGGGGCGAGGACGTCGGTCACCTTGGATCCGGACAGGGGGGCCTTGCCGAGGCGCCGCAGGGCGACCCCGCCGGTCAGGCCCATGCCGGGCTCGTCCCCGCGCGCCAGCGCGTCCAGGACGTCCACGGTGACGGCGTCGGCGAGGCGCGGTACGGCGAGATCGGCGAGTTCCTGCGCGGTGCGCTCCAGGTCGAGGCTGGAGCCGACGCGGATGCTGGCCTCGCTGAGCAGGGCGAGCCGGCGCCGTGCGGCTTCGGCTTCGAGGTGGTCGCGCTGCTGCTCGGTGATGTCGACGAGCGAGGCGATGACGCCGATCGACATGCCGGCGGGATCCTCCACCCGGACGTAGGAGCACGACCACACACGGTCGTGCTCCGGTTCCGCCGGAGTCCGTCCGACACGGCGACGGTCCAGGACCGGCCGCCCGGTCTCCAGCACCTGCAGCATGGCCTCCTCCATCTCGCGGGCGTTCACCTCCGGGAGGATCTGGGCCAGGCGACGTCCTATGTGTGCCGATTCCGGCAGGCCGTTCATGACTTCGAGCGCGGCGTTGACCTGCAGGAACCGCAGCTGCGAGTCGAGGATCGCGATGCCGACCGGTGAACGGGCGAACAAGCCGTCCCACACCGCTGACGACCCCCGGATACGGCGTGCCGCGTGGGCATCGGCGGCGAAGGCGAGCACCGTGTCCGCGCCGTGCCGGCGGTCGGACACCGGAGAGGCCCAGATCTCCACCTCCAGTGGGTGCCCGTCGCGGTGCCAGGCGGTCACCGTGCCCATCACGCCCCGCCCGGCGGCCGCGGCTTCCCAAAGAGAGCGGCCCAGACTGCGATCGGATCCCGGATGAAGGAGGTCTGCGATGTTGCGCCCCAGCATCTGCGGCGGGGCGTAGCCGAGCAGTTCCTGCGCGACCTGGTTCCAGCGCACGATCGTTCCGTCCGCGCTCGTGGCCACCAGCGCGACCGGCAGTGCACCCAGCCATCCGCCGGCGGCCTGGGCGGCGCCGCTGATCAGCTCGTCGACCGGGATGCGCTCATTCATCTGGCACCTGTACCCAACGCCGCCGCCTCCTTGCCCAGCGTCCGCGGTCGCCGTCAGGCCCCGAGCCGCTCGGGCGGGCCCTGCGGAACCGGTCTCCACAGATCCATCGTCCGCCCGGTCGGCATGACACCGCCTGCCGGATCAAAAGCCGGTTACTCGGCGTGCGCGACACGGTTCGCCTGAGCGACGAGAGGGTGGGCGCGAGGCCGGCCGACTGTCGGGGATTTCCGAGAGTGACAATGGTGGTTGAGTGCCGTGCCGGTCGGTTCACGGAGCGCAGGGCGCAGGTTCTGCTCGGATGGACCGGCTGCCGAGCCGGCAGGAGACGACGATGAACGGCTCCGTCCGTGTCGGACGCGTTGTCGGGGTACCGCTGCGGATGCACTGGAGCGTTCCGCTGCTGGCGGTGCTGCTCGCGTACGGTCTCGGCCGCCAGGCCCTCCCCGCACTGGCTCCGGGACGCTCGGATGCCGTATACGCCTCCGCCAGTGTCGTAGGAGCGGTGTTGCTCATGGGCAGCCTGCTGCTCCACGAGACGGCACACGCCGCGACGGCCCGCCGGAGGAAGATCTCGGTACAGGACGTGACGCTGTGGGCGCTGGGCGGGATGACCAGGATGGGGCGCCCGCAGACCGCCGCGGCGGCCTTCGCGGTGGCGGTGAGCGGGCCGCTCGCCAGCCTGGCCATCGGAGGCGTGGCGCTCGGAGCCGGAATGGGTGTGGATGCGCTCCTCGGCTGGGCGGTGCCCGCGGCCGTACTGGTCTGGCTCGGCTGGGCGAACCTGTTCCTGGGCGTGTTCAACCTGCTGCCCGCTGCGCCGCTCGACGGCGGAAGGGTGCTGCAGGCGCTGCTGTGGTGGCGCACCGGAGACCGGCAGCGTGCGGATCGGGCAGCATCCCGCAGCGGTCAGGTCATGGGTGTGCTTCTGGCGGCCGTCGGATGGATTTCCTTCCTGCGCGGGACTCCGGGCGGGCTGTGGCTCGTCCTCGTGGGCTTCTTCATCACGGTCGTCGCCGGCGCGGAACGGCAGCACGCCGTTCTCGACACGGCCGTACAGGGTGTGGGCGTGGCCGATGCCATGTCCAGCCCGGTGGCCACCGGTCCCGACTGGCTGACCGTCCGGCGTTTCATCGACGAGGTGGCAGTGGCATCCCGGCATTCCGCCCTACCGCTGCTCGACTTCGAAGGTCGTCCCAGCGGCATCGTGTACATGCGCAGGCTGGCCTCGATCCCGGGGGCCGACCGGGAGGCGCTGCGCGTACGCGAGGTGGCGACGGCGCTGGCGCAGTGCGCGACCGCCGCTCCGCACGAGCTTCTGAGCGAGGTCCTCGACAGGCTCGGCCCAGGGACCGGCGTACCCATCCTCGTGGTGGACTCGGGCCATCTGGTGGGGATCGTCACCGCGAAGGACATATCCCGGTTGATGCAGCGACGCGCTCTGGGTGGCCCAGGGGCCGACTGAGCCGTCGTAGCCGTGGTCCCGGCAGAGGAGTTCTGGGCAGCCCTGACCTGGTTGCCGAACGCGGAAGAGGCCCGGATCCATGGGATCAAGGCCTCTTCCAGCAGTAGCGGGGACAGGATTTGAACCTGCGACCTCTGGGTTATGAGCCCAGCGAGCTACCGAGCTGCTCCACCCCGCGTCGGTAGGACCACCCTACGGCACCCCGGCACGTGCGATGACCGTGGCGGTCACCGCCGGACGTGGACCCTCGTGCGGTCCACCCCGGATGCGGCGGCCGTCGGACTCGATGACGATCACATTTAAGGGGCGGCCGAAGCTGACGAAGGAGAAGCCTTGTCACATCTGGCTCGGATTCCCTTGGCGGACGGCGGCACCCTGCTGGTCGAGGCTTCGGCGGTGGCGGGCGGCCCGGTGAAGGCAGGCCGTCTCGGCGACGCCATTCACGAACTGCCGGGAACGCTGCAGGCGGCTCTGGCCCCGGTGACCGAGGCGGCGAGCGCCGTGCTCGACCAGCTGCGCAAGGCGGGTCCCGATGCCATCACGGTCGAGTTCGGTGTCGATCTCGCATTCGAAGCCGGAGCCGTTATCACCAAGAGCAGCGCCACTGGCCACTTGCGCGTGACGATGGTGTGGAAGCAGACCGGTCGTCCCGGCGCGGACTCGCAAGCGGACTGATCCGATGGACACCTCGGTCCCGACTCCCAACGGCGACCACGGCAACCAGGACTCCCGCACCGCGGGACTGCTTCAGGCCGTTGCCCAGATCCTCAGCCCGGACGACCGGGTGGCCGGCGCCGGCTTCCTGGTCGCCGAGGGCGTCCTGATGACCTGCGCGCACGTCGTACGCGCCGCCGGATCCGGGCCCGGTCAGACCCTGCGGTTGATCTTCCCGCATGTGGACGGTGCACCCGAGGTCGAGGGCCTGGTTCTGGCAGAGGTGTGGCGTGCCCCCGAGGACGAGGACGTGGCCGTCGTACGCCTCTATGACAGCGACGGGGTCTCACCGGGCGCCACGGCGTTGGCCCTGGGCTCCGCCGCAGGCTCCCGGGGTCACCGGGTACGCTCCTTCGGATTCCCCACCCAGGCCCCCGTCGGCGGCCACTTCGCGTACGGCCAGGCCGGCGATCTGCTGCCGGCCACCGAGGGCAGGGGCGTCCACCTGCAGCTGACCGCCGCCAACGACCTGACCACAGGGTTCAGCGGCGGGCCGGTCGTCGACGAGGTGACCGGCCTGGTCATCGGCATGCTCACTGAGATCACCGCCCCGGACGAGCACGAGCGGGGGCAGGGCATCGCGTACGTCACCCCGACCCAGGTGCTGCGGGAGGTCTGGCCGGAGCTGGCCGAGCGGGACGTATGCCCCTACCGGGGGCTGGAGGCGTTCGGCGCGGAGCACGCCCAGTGGTTCGAGGGCCGCGAGGACGCCGTCCGCCAGGTGCTGGCGAACCTCGCCGAGCACCAGCGGGTGACTCTACTGCTCGGCCCCTCCGGGTCGGGCAAGTCGTCACTGGTCCAGGCGGGCGTGCTGCCCGCGCTGGCGGCGGGCGAAGTACCCGGCAGCGACCTCTGGCTGCCCGTAGTCGCGCGGCCCAGGCAGAATCTGCTGCTCGAACTCGAACGCTCGGGACTGCCCGGCGTGATCAGCGGCGGAATCGCCGCGGCCGTCACGCGAAAGCTGGAGGCCGAACCCGGGCGCCGACGCGTCGTCCTGGTCATCGACCAGTTCGAAGAACTCCTCACCCAGTCCGCCACCGGCCAGGACCGGGACCTCCGACTGGCCGCCACGAACCAGATCACCACGGCGGTCAAGTCACACTCCGCGCTCTTCGTGATCCTGGTCATGCGCGACGACTTCTACCCCCAGCAGGCCGCCCTCGCCCCCAAGCTGCTCGAAGCCGCGATGCCGGGACTGCTCAACATGCCGGGCACCCTCGGCCAGAACGACCTGCACGACATCATCACGCTGCCCGCCCTGAAGGCCGGCGCACATTTCGAGCCCGGCCTGCCCGAGCACATCATCGCCGACGTCTTGGCCAGCACCCCGGACGGGAAGACCACCCGTCTGGCACCCGTCACAGTGCTGCCCCTGTTGGAGCTGACCCTCAGCCAGCTGTGGCAGCGGCGCCAGGAGGGCTACCTCACCAACGACGCGTACCGCCGCATCGGCGGCGTCACCGGCAGTCTGACCACGTGGTGCGACACCGCCCTCGACCAACTGCCCCCCGACCACCTGCCCATCGCACAGCGCATCCTGACCTCCCTGGTCCGCTCCGCCGACCCCCGACGCAACATCCCCGCGATCCGCGAGCAGGTCACCCTTCAGGAGCTGCGGGAGCTGGCATCCGACCCCGACAAGGGCACCGGAAACGGCAACGCCGTGGACGAGGTACTCGACACCCTGATTCGGCACCGCCTCATCACGACCCATACGCCGAGCGTCTCCCTGGTCCGCGACGCTCCTCCCGCGCTGCCGGTGGCCGAGTTGATCCACGACGCCCTCATCCGGGACTGGGGCACCCTGCGCGAGTGGGTCGGCCAGGACCACCGCTTCAAGGAGTGGCTCGACCAGACCCGTATGCGGCACGCGCGCTGGGTCGAAGGAAAGGACACCGGGGACCTGCTCGGCGGAACAGCGCTCGCGGAGGGTCTCGAATGGTCACAGCAACGCCGCCTGCCGGGCAACATCGCCGCCTTCCTCACGGCCAGCAAGGAACGCCAGCAGGCCGCCATTCGGCACAGCAGACGCCTCAACACGGTGCTGGCCGCCTTGCTCGTCCTCGCACTCGTCGCCGCGGGCGGTGCCCTGTGGCAGTGGCGGACAGCGGCCGAGCAACGGCAGGCAGCGCTGTCGCGGCAGCTCGCCAACCAGTCCGACACGCTGAGCGGGACGAACCCCGCGCTCTCCGCGTTGCTCGCCATCCAGGCGTACCGCACCAGCCCGACTCCCGAGTCCCTCGCCAGCTTGCGGTCCTCCGCCACCCTCCCACTGCACCGCCGCTGGTCCGGCCACACCAAACTGGTGTCCTCCGTGGCATTCAGCCCGGACGGCCGCACCCTCGCCACCGGCAGCAGCGACAAGACGGTACGGCTGTGGGACGTAGCCGCCGGGAAGACCCGTAGCATCCTGAAGGGCCACACCGACTCGGTGATGGCGGTGGCCTCCAGTCCCGACGGCCAGACATTCGCCACCGGCAGTCTGGACGGCACCGCACGGCTGTGGGACGCAGCTACCGGGAAGTTGCGCAAGGTCCTGCCGAGGTGGACCGATCACGTCTACTCGGTGGCGTTCAGTCCAGACGGCCGCACCCTCGCAGTCGGTGGCGCCGACACGAAGGTACGCCTGTGGGACGTGGGTGCGGGCAAGGTCCGCGACACTCTCGTGGGACACACTGACGTAGTGGCTTCGATCGCGTTCAGCCAGGACGGACGGACCCTCGCCACGGGCAGCTGGGACGGGACGGCGCGACTGTGGAACGCCTCTACCGGACAGTTCCACAGAAAGCTGTCCGGACAAGGCGGAGCGGTGCAGTCGGTGGCGTTCAGCCCGGACGGCCGCACCCTCGCCACCGGCAGCTGGGACAGGACAGTGTGGCTGTGGGATACGACGACGGGCGTGGCCCGCATCGCGCTGACCGGGCACTCCAACGTCGTGTATTCGGTGGCGTTCAGCCCCGACGGACTCACGCTCGCCACCGGCAGCACCGACCACACAGCGCGGCTGTGGGACGTGGCCACAGGTGCGACCCGCGACGAGTTGGCCGGGCACACCAACATGGTCTACGCGGTGGCGTTCAGCCCGGACGGCCGCACCCTGGCCACGGCCGGTCGCGACAAGACCGTGCGGTTGTGGGATGTCACCCGTGCGACCCGGACGACCCTGGTCGGGCACATCAACCGGGTGGACTCGGTGGCGTTCAGTCCCGACGGCCGCACGCTCGCCACCGCCAGCGCCGACTTCACCGCGCGGTTGTGGGACGTGGCCACGGGCACACTGCGCACCACCCTCAAAGGGCACACCCAAGGGGTGGTGAGTGCTGCGTTCAGCCCTGACGGCCGTACCCTCGCCACCGGCAGCGACGACAAGACGGTACGCCTGTGGGACGTGGCCACCGGGAAACAGCGCGCAAAACTGGTCGGCCACGAGAGCTCAGTGAATTCCGTGGCGTTCAGTCCTGACGGCCGCACCGTGGCCACGGGCAGCTCCGACAAGACGGTACGCCTGTGGGACGTGGCCACCAGGAAGCAGCGCGCGAATCTGGTCGACCACAACGAGCAGGTGTACGGGGTGGCGTTCAGTCCCGACGGCCGCACGCTCGCCACCGCCGGCGGCGATGACACCGCGCGGTTGTGGGACGTGGCCACCCGCACGCTGCGCACCGTCCTCGACGGGCACACCGACCAGGTCTATACCGTGGCGTTCAGCCCCGACGGCCGCACCGTGGCCACCGGAAGCCTCGACTACACCGCCCGGATATGGGACGCGGCGACCGGCAAGACCCGAAGAACCTTGATCGGGCACTTCGACGAGGTGGTCTCGGTGGCGTTCAGTCCCGACAGCCGGACTCTCGCCACGGGCAGCAGCGACTCATCCGTGATGCTGTGGGACGTGGCCTCCGGAAAGGCCCGCACCACCCTGTGGGGGCACTTCGACGGGGTGTCCTCGGTGTCCTTCAGCCCCGACGGCCGCACCCTCGCCACCGGCAGCAGCGACAAGACGGTACGGCTGTGGGACGTCCGCCTGGCCCGGGCTGACGACGCCATCAAGAAGATCTGCCGCGCGGTCGGCCGCGACCTCACTCCCGCGGAGCGGACGGCGTATCTGCCGGGCCGTTCCACCAGCCCCGTGTGCACCTGAGGGGCGGTCTCGCCATCCGTTGCGTCCGGATGCCAGGCCGCCGCTCGCCGGCCGTCGCCCTGGCATCCGGACATGGAGGCGCTACCAGGAGGACTTGGTGACTCCGGGGAGGAGGCCGGCGTGCGCCTGCTCACGCATGCGGATTCGGGAGAGCCCGAACTTCCGCAGATGTCCGCGGGGGCGGCCGTCGACGCCGTCCCGGTTGCGCACCCGGGTGGCGCTGGCGTCGCGGGGCTGTTCGCGCAGCTCCGCCAGGGCGGCGCCGCGCTCGGCCGCGGTCGAGGACGGACGCCGCACGACCTCCTTCAGCTCGGCCCGCCGGGCGGCGTACCGCTCGACGGTCGCCTTGCGCTTCTCGTTCCGCGCGATCTTGCTCTTCTTCGCCATCAGACCTTCACCCCTCGGGCCCTGATCCGGGCCACGGCCGCCTCGACGCCGATCACGTCGACGGTCTTGATCGCCTTCGCGCTCAGGGTCAGGCGGACGTAGCGGCCCTCACCGGGCAGCCAGTAGCGCTTGCGCTGGATGTTGGGGTCGAAGCGGCGGGAGGTGCGCCGGTGCGAGTGGGAGATGTTGTTGCCGAAGCCCGGTTCGGCGCCGGTCAGCTGGCAGTGGGCGGACATGGCTTGTCGCCTGCCTCTCTGTGAGCGGGAAGGTCATCGAGGGTTATTGGAAATGATTTCCATTCCCGTATAGTAGCGGCATGGCTCGCAACGAAGTACGCCCGATCGTCAAGCTCCGCTCCACCGCGGGGACCGGCTTCACCTACGTCACCCGCAAGAACCGGCGCAACGACCCGGACCGCATGGTGCTGCGCAAGTTCGACCCGGTGGTGCGCCGGCACGTCGACTTCCGCGAAGAACGCTGACCCCCCGCACCCCTGCCCGAAGGACCCCGTCATGAAGCCAGGCATCCACCCCGCCTACGGCCCCGTCGTCTTCCGCGACAAGGCCGCCGACTTCGCCTTCCTCACCCGGTCGACCGCCACCAGCGGCAAGACGGTCGAGTGGGAGGACGGCAACACCTACCCCGTCATCGACGTCGAGATCTCCTCGCGGAGCCACCCCTTCTACACCGGCACCGCCCGGGTCCTGGACACCGCCGGGCGCGTCGAGCGCTTCCAGCGCCGCTACGGGAGCCAGGCGTGACCCTGCCCGTCGTCATCGTCGGCGGGCTTCACTCCGACGCCCGCAAGGAGGTCGTGGACCGGCTGCTGCACGTCGTCCCCGGCAGCATCGCCCTCCACCACGACCTGGCCACGGCAGCCACGGGCACCGTGCTGCGCTTGGTGCGCGACGCCTCGGGCGAGCTGTCCCGGGACGAGGCGCCCCTCGTCAACGACTGCGCGTGCTGCGCGCTGCGCGAGGACCTGGTTCCCGAGCTGGAACGACTGGCCGGCAGCGGCCTGGTCCGGCTTGCCGTCGTCGAACTGTGGGATTCCGTAGAGCCCAGAGCGATGGCCGAGGTCGTCACCGCACACGGCGCCGGCGTACTCGACCTCACCGGCGTGATCACCGCGGTGGACCCGGCGCTCGTACTGCCGTACCTCGTCAACGGCGACGACCTGGCAGAGGTGGGCCTCGCGGCAGCCGCCACCGACCGGCGCACCGTCTCGGACACCTGGGCGCGGCAGCTCGAGTACGCGCCCGTACTCGCCCTCGTCGACGGCGAAGAAGCCGACGCCGAGGACCGCGCCCTCCTGGCCCAGCTCCATCCGACCGCCCGCCAAGTGCCCGCCGGATCCGGGGAACTCGCCCTACTGGCCTTCGCCGGCTTCGACGTGGAAGCGGCGGCCGCCGCCCAGCACCCGGCCTGCGCCCTGCTCCCCCAGGAGGCCGAAGAGGCGGGAGTCACCACCCTCGTCTGGCACCGCCGCCGCCCGTTCCACCCCGAGCGCCTCTACCAGGCCCTGGAAGACCTCTGCTGCGCCGCGGCCCGCAGCCGCGGCCGGTTCTGGCTCGCCGACCGCCCCGACACCCTGCTGGCCTGGGACGCCGCGGGCGGCGCCCTGTGCGTGGAGAACGCCGGTCCCTGGCTGGCCTCCCTGCCGGACGCCGCCTGGGAGCTGGTCCCCCCGATGCGCAGGGCGGCAGCCTCGCTCGACTGGCACCCCGAACACGGCGACTGCTGCCAGCACCTCGTCTTCACCTCACCCGGCCTCGACCGCCCCGGCTTGGAACGACTCCTGGAGTCCTGCCTCCTCACCGACACCGAATACGCGGGAGGACCGGAGGCCTGGCGAAGACTCCCCGCCGCCTTCGACTCCCTCCTCGACCCGGTCTCCTGACCACCGGACGACCACGCACATCGACTACTCGGCCCGGCACGCGGCCCGGCACGCGGCCCAGCCCGAAGGAAGGCGCCTGACCTGGGGTTCTGCCCGGCAGGCGCCTTCTGCGGGCTGCGATCGCCGCGCAGCCGGACTGCGCCCGCCGTGGTGCGGACGTACGCTGATCAGGTCACCGGATGCCGCGGAGGCCGTGGCCGACGCCATCCGGAGGCGGCCACAGGGAGGTGACGCCCCATGTCTGCATCCCGGGGAGCCGCGGCCCGCCGCGCAGCGGCCGGAACCGCCTGTTTGCTGATCTTCGCGGGCGTGAGCGCGGGCGCGGGGGCCGCCAGGGCCGACGACAACGGCATCGCCGACCAGAGCGCCCAAGCCATCGCGGACGCCGCGCGCAAAGCCATGTCCGGGACCACGTCCATGCGCATGGTGGCCAAGGTGACCGGCAAGTCGGGCACCACCGCCCTGGACCTCCGGTTCGACGAGCAGGGCAACTGCGTCGGCACCGTCGCACCTCCCGGCAACTCGGGTTCGGCCGACATCATCAAACGCGGGAGCGACGTGTGGATGAAGCTGGACGACGACCTTCTTCGGGCCCAAGTCCCGAGCGGCGCGGCCGAGGACGCGATCGCGCTCATCAACGGCCGTTACCTGCACGGCACTACGAACAGCTTCCTGTTGCGCAACTTCTCCGAATTCTGCGACCTGAACGTCTTCAAGAGGGAGTTCTCCTCGAAACCGGCGGACGAACAGGTGACCAAGGGCGCACGGACCACCGTCGACGGCCACCCGGCCATCACGGTCACGAGCCGGGGCAATGACGGGACGGGGACCTACGAGGTCTCCACCGAGGACACTCCGTACCTGCTGCGGATCCAGGGCAACGATGCGACCGGCGAGCAGGTGGAGGCCTCCTTCTCCGCCTTCGACGAGCCCGTCCGGGCCACGCCCCCCGCACCCGCCGACTCGGTCGACCTGTCCCAGCTCCAGTAGCGCCTCCTTGGACCGCCCCCCGGCAGCACCCCTGAGCGCGGCCGTCGTGGGCGCCACCCTGAACGCGGTTTCAGGTTCACCGGGGGTTTTGGGCGATGGGCGGCACATTGAGGGCATGCGTCTGCTTTTGGTGGAAGACAATGCCCGTTTCGCCGACGTACTCCGGGCGGGACTGGCCCGGGAGGGCTACGAGACCGAGTGGGCCTCCGACGGCCACGCGGGGCTGCGGCGCGCCCTGCTGGGCGGCTACGACGTCATCGTCCTCGACGTGATGCTGCCGGGGGTGCACGGCTACGAGCTGTGCACCAGGGTCCGGGCGGCCGGCGTCCTGACGCCGATCCTGATGCTCACCGCCAAGGACGGGGAGTACGACATCGCGGAGGGGCTGGAGACGGGGGCGGACGACTATCTCGTCAAACCCTTCTCCTTCGTCGTGCTCACCGCCCGCCTGAAGGCGCTGACGCGAAGGGACAGACGACAGCAGCCCGCGGAGTGGGTGGTGGGTGATCTGCGAGTGGACCCGGTGTCGATGCGCGTCTGGCGCGGCGAGACGGAGATCGAACTCGCCGCGAAGGAGTTCACGGTACTGGCCTGCCTGGCGGAGCGCGCCGAACAGGTGGTCGCCAAGCCCGAGATCATCGGGCGGGTGTGGGACGGCCGGTCCGACCGCCCCCTGAACGTGGTGGAGGTCTACATCAGCGCCCTGCGGCGCAAGATCGACACGCCTTTCGGACGGTCGAGCATCCTCACCGTGCGGGGCGCCGGGTACCGGCTCAGCGCCGGCCGGTAGGCGCCGAAGCGGGATCCGGATTCTCCCGTTCGGGTGAGCTTGGGGCAGGCTGGGGCGATGCGTGCCCTCTTCATACCGTTCAGGCGACTTGGTCCGCGCGGTCTCGCTCCGCGGACCCTGCGAGCTCGCGCCACGGTCGCCGTCACCGCCGCGCTCGCCGCCGCGCTGGTCACCGCCTCCATGGTGCTCCTCGCCGTCATGCGCACCGATCTGTGGGACACGGCCCGCGAAGCCGCCCGCGACCGGGCGGTGAGCACCGTCGACGTACTGGACCTCGAAGACCGTTCCGTCACGCCCGCCCCCTGGCAGTCCCCGGTCGCCCGTCAGGGCCCGCGACCCGCCGTGATCGCTCCCGAAGCCGAGCCGCCCAGGCCGCCGGCCCAGGCCTCAGACCCGGCTCCTGTCCCGTGGCCCTCCCCCGCCCCGCCGGACGGCGAGCTGGCGGAGGTGCATTCGACGGACGGCCGCTACGCGGTCGCCGCGTACGCCGACTTCGGGGCCGCGCGCGAGACCCTGCGCACGATGGCCCTGTGGATGGTCCCGATCACCGTCACCCTCGCCCTGCTGGGAGCCTGGGTGACCTGGACCGCGGTCGGGCGGGTCCTCGCCCCGGTCGAAGCCCTGCGCGGCGAGGTCGCCGAGATCACGGCCACCGACCTCCACCGGCGGCTGGCGGTGCCCACCGGCCGGGATGAGATCGCCCGCCTGGCCATCGCGCTGAACGCCACCCTGGACCGGCTCGAACGGGCCGTGAGCAGGCTGCGTACCTTCACCGGCGACGTCTCCCACGAGCTGCGCAGCCCGCTCACCGTCCTGCGCATGCGCCTGGAGCTGGCCCTGGCCCGCCCCGCGGAGACCGACTGGCCCAAGGTGGCGGCGGACGCCCTGGAGGACACCGACGAGCTGCACGCGCTGGTCGACGACCTGCTCCTGCTCGCCCGCCTCGACGCGCACCAGCCGGGCCACGAGCGCGAGGTGGACCTGGCCCGCCTCGCCCGCACCCACGCCTCGGTCGGCGACACCGCTCAGGCCCAGGGGGCGCGGGTCACGGTCGAAGCGCCGGGACCGGTTCCGGTCCGCGGCACCCCCCAGCACCTGGCGCGCCTGATCACCAACCTCGTCGAGAACGCCCGCCGGCACGCCCGCACCACCGTGCGCATCCGGGTCTCCGCCTCGGCCCCGGCCTCCGCCTCCACCGATCCCCGCCAAGTGGTCTTGGAAGTCACCGACGACGGGGGCGGGATCGCGGCCGCGGACCGGGAGCGCGTCTTCGAGCGGTTCACCCGGCTCGACACCGCCCGCAGCCGTGACGACGGCGGAGCCGGACTCGGTCTCGCCATCGCCCGCGCCATCGCCGCCGCGCACCACGGCACGCTCACCGCGGAAGAGCCCGAAGGCCCGCCCGGCGGGGCCCGCCTGGTCCTCCGGCTCCCCGACCTCCCCGACCTTCCCGGCCTCCCCGGCCTCCCCGGCTCCGACCTTCCCTGAAGTCGGCTTCAGGCTGCGGTGAGCCTTTCGGATCAGTACCTGCATATTCATGGCATGTACTGCAGATCCCGATCAAAAGGAGTGGTTTGTGGCGGCCCTAACTCGCCGTGCCCCGACCGGTGAACGCCCGTCCGCCGCCGACGCCACCGCCGCCTTCTCGCTCGGCAGGACGGCTGCGCGGGCGAGGACCACCACTCCCGATCCGCTCGTCACGGCCGCGGCCGCGATGGGCTGGGCGTCGATGGCGTCCCGCCGTCCCGCGCCGACAACCGAGAAAGTGTGAACCGCCATGGCTTACCGCTACGACCAGGAGTTGGAGTCATGGGCCCGCCTGCTGCCACCGCTGGACTTCGCCGACCCCGCCGCGGCCCAGGAGCACATGCGGCAGGCGCAGTTCCGGCAGCCGCTGCACTCGGTGCCGGAAAACCTGTGGATCCGCGAATTCGCGGTGCCCGGACCTCAGGAGGCACCGCCCGTATCGATACGCGTGTACGAGCCCGCCCACCGCGCCGAGGCACAGCAGGTGCTGCCGGCCGTGCTCTACTTCCACGGCGGCGGGTTCGTCACGGGTGACCTCGAAACGGGCCACGACGAATGCGTGTGGACCGCCTCGGCCCTCGGCTGCGTGGTCGTCAACGTGAACTACCGGCTGGCCCCGCAGCACCCGTATCCGCACGCCGTCATGGACGCGCACGCCGCCCTGTACTGGACTTCGAGCCAGGCGGAGCTCCTCGGCATCGACGCCGACCGGATCGCGGTGGCCGGGGAGGACGCGGGTGCCGGCATCGCGGCGGCCCTGTGTCTGCTGACGCGCGACCGGTTCGGCGTCCGGCCGTGTTTCCAGCTGCTGGCCAACCCCTTGCTCGACGACCGGCTGGACACGGTCTCCGCCCACACGTACGTGGACACACCCGTGCGCGACCGTGCGCAGACGGCGTACAGCTGGTTCCACTACATGGGCAGCGACGCGGGCGGCCCCGACGTGTCCGCCTACGCCGCTCCGGCCCGGGCCGCCGACCTGCGCGGGCTCCCCCCGACCCACGTGTCGGTGTGCGAGTTCGACCCGGCCCGGGACGAAGGCATCGCCTACGCCCAGCGCCTGCTCCAGTCGGGGGTCGGAACCGAACTGCACCACTACCCCGGCACGTTCCACGGCTGCACGGCCATCCCCGGCACCGGGGTGACGCAGCGGATGCGCGAGGACCGCGTACACGCCCTGTGGCGCGCCCTGTTCGCCCCGGCGGTGCCCGATCCGGTTCGGGCACCGGCTCCCGCGCTAGGCCGAGAGGCTGCGTTCGAGTGGTGTGCGCATGCTGGGGCGGATGCGGACGTCGCCGAGGAAGGCGGCCGTACGTGCGGCCTCGGCGGTGACGGCCTCCCCGGCTTCGCGAGTCCGTGCGGCGGGTGCCAGGATCCGGGTCGCGATGTCGCCGTCGGGCCGCTGGGCCCAACCCCCGACGATGCGGCCGTTCCACCAGATGGTCGGGCCGATGTTGCCGTAGGCGTCGAAGAGTTCGGGTACGAGGGCGGGGTCGAGGTACCAGTCCCGGTGCCGCCAGCCCATGGGGGTGGGATCGAGCGCGGGCAGGAGGGCGGCCGCCGGTTCCGTCTCAGTTGACGGGGACCGGGACGGGGACGGGTCCAGGTGGTCGGGCAGGGCGTGGCCGGGGCCGTGGGAGAGGTCGACCTCGACGGCGCCGGTGCGGGCGATGGCCTTGCGGGTGTCGGTGAGGGTCCATCCGGTCCACCATTTGACGTCTTCGGTGCTGGCAGGCCCGAAAGCCCGCAGGTAGTGGGTGGCCAGCTCCACCCTGGCCTCGTCGGCGGGGAGTTCGGGGTGGGGTTCGGCCGTGGTCCAGCGGAACTGGGACGAGGCCCAGGTGCCCAGCGGCCGGCCGCGCCGGATGCGGCTCTCGGCGGCCATCACGCCCAGCAGGCGGCTGGTGATGCGGGGCGTGGCCCCGTAGGGCTTGCCCGGGGAGACGGTGATCTGGGTCTTCAGGGCGGGTACGGCCTCGGCGAGCTGGGCTGCGGTGGCCTCGCCGAATCCGGCCAGGGCGGTGAGCACGGCCTCTTCGGTGGCGGTCAGCCAGGCATCGCCATGACCGTGCTGGTCGCCCAGGACCTTGAGGAGGTTCTTCCGTTCGCGGGCCGCGACGGTCCGGGCCGTGGAGGCGTCGACCACGGGGGCGAGGTGGTGGGGGACGACGAACATGGTGCGGCGCATGCACAGCATCCGCACCAGGCTCCGCTCCTGGTACAGCGCCCGCTCCAGTCGCGCCGGGGTCGGTTCGGCCATGCGGGCCGCCACCGTCAGGTAGACGGTGGCGGGGTCCGTGGCGTGCAGGGCGACGAGCGCCTCGGCGACCTGCTCGGGCGTGTCCGCGCGGGCCGCCGGCGTCAGGAGGTGGGCGGCCGTGAGGCGGGCGCGCCGCTGCTCGTCGGTGATCTTCGGTCGGGGTCCGGTCATGGCGGTTCAGGCGTTCAGGGCGCCGAGCCATGCGACGAGGAGCTTGTTGACCTCGTCGGGGCGTTCCTGCTGGATCCAGTGGCCGGCACCGTCGAGGACGTGGGAGCCGTGCAGCGCGGGCATGGTGTGGGGGAAGGCGTCGATGGCCCGGCCCAGCATCCGCACGACGGCGTCCAGGGCACCGCCGATGAACAGGGAAGGCACGGTCAGCGGGGCGCCGTGGACCTCGGTGAGGTCTTCCCAGTCGCGGTCCATGTTGCGGTAGCGGTTGAGGCCGCCGGTCAGGCCGGTGCGCTCGAACTCGCCCACGTAGTGGTCCAGCACCTCGTCGGTGAGGAACTCGGGCCGGGCCGCGGGGAAGCGGTCGCGCATCGCGGTGCCGGGGGCGATGAACTGCGGCGGGGCCTGGTCGGGGCCGGGCTGGGTGTCTGCAGCGAGGGCGGCGAAGAACCCGGCCAGCCAGCCCCGTACGTCCGGCTCGATCTCGGACTCGGCCCGGCCGGGCTCCTGGAAGTAGGACATGTAGTGCTCGCCGAGCTCCGGCGGCGCCATGTGCGCGAGCATCTCGCTCGGCCGCGGGCCCCCCGCCGGGGCGAAGGGGACGGAGAGGAGCGCGGCCGCCCGGAACACCTCCGGGTGCAGGATCGCGGAGTTCGCGGCGACGGCCGATCCCCAGTCGTGCCCGACGACGATCGCGGACTTCTCGCCGAGCGCCTTGACGACGGCGAGGTTGTCGGCGACCAGTTCGGTCATCCGGTACGCGCCGATCTCGGCGGGCTTGGAGGAGCGGCCGTATCCGCGGACGTCGATGGCTACGGCACGGTAGCCCGCGTCGGCCAGGACCGGCAGCTGGTGGCGCCAGGAGTACCAGGACTCCGGAAAGCCGTGCAGCAGCAGCACCAACGGGCCGGAACCCTGCTCCACCAGGTGGATCCGGCCGGCCGGGCCCTCGACGGTGCGGTGGGTGAGCTCGCTGGTGGGGCGGTTCTTCGCCATGGGAATCTCTCCTGCGGGTCGTACGTGCGGGTCCGGACAGGCGGTCACAGGCGGTCAACGTCACCCTCGGGCGCCCCGCGCCAGGGTGCCATTCGGCGGACTCCAGATGAGGAATCCGACCTTCCGTCCGGCTTACGACTACGACAGTAGGCACCCTTGCGGACAGATACGGTCCGCAATGCGCCCCACCCTCACCGGCGGGCGCCGGCGAGGGTGGGGAGTGGGGGGTGGGAAGGGGTTTACGGCTTCTCGCAGAGGGCCGTTCCCAGGAGGTTGTACATCTGGGCGACCGGGGGGTTGGTCGCGAGGTAGGCGTTGCTGACCACGGAGGCGTGGCGCCCGTCCGCGGTGACCAGTGTTTCCGAGTGGAAGCCCGGGACCCCTCCGTCGTGTCCCCAAGCCACGCCGCCGCAGGGCAGGTCGTAGCGGGCGACGCCGAGGCCGTAGGCGAGCAGGGAGCCGGCGCCGCCGACCGGGACGGTCTTCTCCATCTCGGCCAGGGTGGCCGGCGAGACGATCCGGCCGGCGATCAGTGCCTGGAAGAAGGACGTGACGTCGGCCTCAGTCGAGATCATCGCCCCGGCACTGCTGAACACGGACGGGTCGTAGCTGATCACATCGACCCAGAAGAAGAACGGGCCGATCCGGGTGCCGTTGTACCCGTGCACGGCCGGACCGGGCACCGAGCGGTCGCCCGGGGCCGGGAAGCTGGTCCGGGTCAGTCCGAGGGGCTCGATGATCGCGCTCTGGATGGCCTTGCCCACCGGCATGCCGGTGGTCTTCTCGATGAGCATGCCGAGGATCAGGTAGTTCGTGTTGGTGTAGAGCATGGTGGTGCCGGGCGCGGAGGCAGGGGCGCGCTTGAGCCCCTCCCGTACCAGGGCGTCGAGCGCGTACGAGCCGTCGGGGTTGGCGGGGGGCGCCGCGAGCAGCGGTTCGTACTGCGCGATGCCGCTGGTGTGCTGGAGCAGCTGCCGCACGGTGATGGTGTTGCCGTCGTACCCGTTGCCGTCGACCACACCCGGCAGGTACCGCTCGATCGGGGCGTCGAGCGCGATCAGGCCCTTGTCCACGAGCTGGAGTACCGCGGCCGCGGTGAAGCTCTTGGTCTGGCTGCCGATGCGGTAGCGGTCGGTCGACTGGATGGGCGTGTTCGTGTTGATCACGGCCGTGCCGGTGGACAGGGTCCAGGAGTTCGCACTGTCACCGGCGAGGATGCCCGCGCCCGGTCCCGCGGCCGCCTGGAACGACTTCAGCGCGGCCAGGCTCCCGGCGTGGTCGCCGGCCGTGGCGGCCTGGGCCGGAGCCGGGGCGGCGAGTGCCAGGAGGACTGCGGACAACGCACCGGCAACGGCCGACAGTTTCGTCTTGCTCGGCTTCGGCTTGCTCGACTTCATGGTCATACCTGCCTCTTCGGGTGAACGGAGAACGGGCGGTGGGGCGGGGGCCGTGAGGCGGGGGGGTGTCAGCCCGCCGTGGCGAACGCGGCTGCGAGACGCGGGACGTAGTCCGCGAACGCGGGGGCCCAGCAGCCGTAGTTGTGGGCGCCGTCGCAGGTGGGGGACAGCGTCGATCCGTTGCCGTAGTCGACGAAGCGGGTGGGGATGCCGAGCCCGCCCAGCCGGGCGTTCACGGTCTTGGCCGCGGCCTCGGTGTAGACGTCGATGGGGCCCTGGTTGCCGGTGTAGAGCGTGATCCCGGTGCCGGCGAGCCTGGCGAGGTTGCCCGTGGCGGCGGGGTTGACCTCGTTCCACACGTGGTCCGCGTTGAAGACCGGGTAGGGGCTGCCGAAGATCGCGTCGCTGTCGACGTAGGCGCCGTAGCCCGTGCACTGGCCGGTCCCGGAGGTGCTGACCGCGCACCACGCGCCCGTGAGGTTGAGTTCGGTGGCCAGCACCGCGCCGCGGATCTCCGCCATGCCGAAGTCGATGCCGCCGGACAGCGAGGCGACCTGGCCGAACAGGTCGGGGCGGGCTTCGGCGTAGTGCAGGGCTCCGTAGCCGCCCATCGACAGTCCAACGACGGCCCGGTGGGCGCGGTCGGGGACGGTGCGCAGGTTGGCGTCGATGAAGGGGACCACCTGCTGGAGGTGGAAGGTCTCCCAGTTCGCCGCGCCGAACGCGGTGTTCTGCATGCGCCAGTTGGCGAACCAGCCCTTGAGGCCGGCGTCCGGCACCACGGTGATCATCGAGTCGGAGTGCAGGGCGGGGGCGGCAGCGGCGTCGTCCACCGTGCCGCCGCCCCCGTGCAGGAAGTAGGCCACCGGCCACCGCTTGCCGGGGTCGGCCGCGTAGCCGCTGGGCAGGAAGACGCGGATCTTGTGCCGCCCGGAGAGCTGCGGGGTGGTCACGGTGATCGTGAAGTCGGTGGCGGACCTCACTTCGGTGGCGTCGGCCACCCGGGTCAGGCCGTAGCCGTCGGTGAAGACCGGGATCGCCGGGGCGTCGGCGTGGGCGGCCGGGCCGGCGAGGGCGGTGAGCGCGAGGGTCACCGCCGTCGTGGCGGCGACGCCGAGCGCGCGGGCGCGGGCGGCGGCGCGGACGCGTATGCCGGACAGGGGGGATGTCAAGGCGGTCTCTCTCTGTCGGGGTTGATGTGGCCTACGGGGCTACGGGGCTACGGGCTTTCGGTCCTACGGGTTGATTCCGTCGTACTGGAGCACCCGGTAGGGCGCCTGTCCGAGCTGCCCGTTCCACTGCGACACCATGAGGGTCAGGGAGGTGGCGCTCGCGCTGCCGGGGTGGATGTATCCGCCGTAGAGGAAGGGAACCTGCGGCTTGCCCCAATGGCTCGCCGGCCAGGTGTTGTTGCCGGCGACCTGGATCTTGGGCGCCGACCACACGGCATCGGGCCGGGACGCGGTGCGCGTGCAGATCGCGTACTCGTCCACGTCGAAGTAGCTCATGCAGTAGCGGTTGCCGATGCGCTTGACGGAGAACTCACCGATCCTGTTCCCGGACAGGATGACCGTCGGTCCGACCTCGTTGGTCCACTGCCAGGCGTCCCTCAGATAGGCCCAGTTCTGCTGGGCGCCGAAGTTTCCGGCGCGGAAGTCGTCGGGCCGGATGCGGAACAGCTGGATCGCCCCGCCGTCCGCCGTGTTCTTGTGCGTGCCGTTCCAGCGCTTGGAGAAGATGTACAGCCAGCCGTCGGGGTCGATGCCCGCGAACGACCACATGCCGTACAGGCTCTGGTTGCCGCCCGTGCGGTCACCGGGCCAGTGGTACGGGTAGTCCTGCCAGGTCACGCCGTGGTCGTCGGAGTAGGCCACCCCCGACATCAGCGAGCCGTCCCAGCCCGCGGGCGGGTTCCAGGTGAACACGGAGGTGTACTGGATGTAGGTGCGGCCCCCGAATTCGATGCAGTCGTTGGGGATGCGGGTGACCTCGGTGTCCCCGTACCCGTTGTCCGCGTCGCGCGTGTAGTTGAACAGCTGGCGGGCCTGGCCGCCGCTGGGCATGGCCCAGGTGAAGGAGATCGGGGTCCCGCCGGAGGCGTCGAACCGCGCCTGGTTCAGCATCACCGGGGAGCCGATCATGGTGCCGGACTGCCCGGGGCCGGCCCAGGTGTCGCCGAAGACGTAGCCCCAGCTCCCGTCGTGCTCCCGGTAGTAGGGGATGCACAGGTCGCTGGAGCCCAGCCCCTGGCGGCTCGCCGAGTCTCCGGGCTGTTCGCACAAGGGGGTACCGCGCTGGGCGGCGGCGGCCGGGGTGGCCCCGAGCACGGTGGCTCCGAGTGCGGTGGCCCCGACGGCCAGTCCCGCGCCGGTCCTGAGGACCGACCGGCGGGACATCTCGGGGGGCTCCGGCTGCGATGAGAGGGGCATGGTGGTCTGTTCCTCCAGGAACCGTGGGTGTGGGGCGACGGGGCGGGGCGGAGCCGCGAAGAGTGCGCTGCCGGGGCCTGCCATCAGGCCAACCGGGCCGGCCGGCCGTGGGTAACGGCCCCTCCCCCTCAGGGGGACATGGCGGTGCGGGCGCGGTCGGCGCTCCACCGCCGGTCAACCTAGGCGGGCGGCGGCGGGCCGGACACCCGGAACGATCCGGGGTGACGGCGGCGGCCCGCCCCGCCTACGGTCGGGAGGAGGGGCGCGGGCACGCGGGGAGCGCGGGCCGGTCCTTGGTGCGTACGGCGGGCAGCCAGGCGGTGGTCCGCGGGGAACCGGCCGGGAGGTGGACGCGGAACCAGTCGGCGGACACGGTGTCCGTCTCGTCGATGATGGGTGTCCCGTCGCTCAACAGGCAGTCGGCGTCCAGGACATCGCCGTTCCACACCCGTGTGGGTACGACGTTCTCGACGGTGTAGGCGCGCATGGGGTCGATCGCCAGGCCCAGGCTGCACTGCGCGGCGCGGTCCGGGTGCTGCCTGCACGTCGCGTCGGCGTTGAACACCTGGATCCGGCCGGCGGGAGCGGCCGGTCCGCCCGCGGAGGCGGCCGCGCCGTCGCCCACGGCGAACGACCAGAGCGCCGCCGTCGTCACGCACACCTTGAGGAGCGCGACGGCCGTGCGGTCCCGCCGAGTCCTATGTGCGTTACGGGCGCTACGGGTGCTACGGGCGTTACGGGCTCCACCTCGGCGGTGGTCCTCCGGACGCGCGGCCCCCGGATCCGTGCTCCGCAAGGCGGTGATGCGCGCCAGCAGGCTCTCGGCGGTGTGCCGGGCGCGGGCGGCGTGGGTCGGGGCCAGACAGTCGGTGACCAGCGCACGCCAGAAGGGCGGCAGCTCGTGGCGCAGCCGCAACCGGGCGCGACCCTCGGCGTATTCCTGCGCCGCGGCGCCGCGCGAGACCGGGGTGGCACCGGGGAACGGCGGGGCCCCGGACGCGAACGCCTCGTGGATCATGACGCCCAGCGCCCAGATGTCCACGCTCGGCCGGATCTGGACCCCCCGCTCGCCGAGCGGGGCCTTCCAGCGCTCCGGCGGCAGGTAGTCCACGGTCCCCATGGGCGGGGCGTAGCCATGGGTGCCCTGGGTGCCGGTCAGTTCCGTGGCGAGCCCGAAGTCCGAGAGCCTGACCGACCCGTCCGCCATGATCAGGACGTTCTCCGGTTTGAGGTCGCCGTGCACCCAGCCGCTGCCGTGGAGATGGGCCAGCCCCTCGCAGATGCCGACGATCAGCCGGGCGGCTTCTCCCTCGGTCACCCCGGTGTCCAGCAGGTCCCTCAGACTGCACCGGGCCCGCTCCATGACCAGCACGATCGCGCCGTCCAGGCTCGGCCGGTCCGGGTCGCTGAGCACCAGGGAGTCCAGGAGCCGGATCAGCCTCGGATGCCGGGCCCGGCGGCCGAGTTCGACCTCGCGCCGGGCGGATTCCGCGACCTTGCGGGCCTGGCGCGGGGCGAGTCCGGCGGTCTGCAGGAACTTCAGCGCGACCTCCTCGCCGTCGTCCACGGCGCGCGCGGAATGGACGGTCGACCAACCCCCGGCCCCGATCAGTTCGCCGACCTCCCACCGGCCCACGCGGTAGCCGCGCGGGGGCGGTTCCGTACGGTCGCTTCCCGAAACCCCGGCCGAGCCGTGCATGCTCTCCCCCTCGCGCGTTACGTTTTGCCCCGCGGCCCCGCCACCCAGCCGCCCCGCCGCTAGCGGATGCCCGCCGCCGCCCGGGGTGGCAGCAGACCGAGGTGCTCCTCGCGCACGAGGCCGAACCGCAGCGCGATGCCGACGACCGTCTCCCTCTTGCCGTTGCGGCGGGCACCCCGGCCGGGCTCGCTCTCGTCCGGTCCGCGGAGCCGCATCTTCTCCTCGGCCAGGTAGTCGATGTGCGAGCTGACCGCCCGGCTGGTGAGCCCGGCGCCCGCGGCCAGGCCCTTCAGCCGTTCGACGACCTGCGGGGTGGTCGGCACCGCCAGCGGGGATTCGTCGCGCAGCCGTGGCTCGCAGAGCGCGACCAGGACGAGGAAGTACATGGCCGTCTCGTCCAGCGAGTACGCCGTGACGGTACGGCTCCCCCAGCCGGCGCCCATGCTGTCCGGATCCAGGTAGACGTGGTCCGGGGCGAAGACCTGGAAGGCGACGGTGGTGCCGCTTCGCGTGGGCAGCACGACGCGGGAGAACTCGAAGGGAATGGGCGCTCCGGCCCGCCGCGGCGGAACCCTCAGGTACTCCCCGGCTCCCTCGGGGTTCTCCACCAGGTAGCTCTGGGTCGTGCTGTGGTTGCTGAGCTGCCAGTGGTCGTCGGCCACCCGGATCTCCCCGGCCAGCCGGGAGATCGCCGGATCGTCGAGGCGGAGCTCGACCGGAGTCCTCGCGGAGCCCCGCCCGAACCGCGCCGCCTCGCCGGGGCCGAGCCGCAGGGTCACGGCATCGGCGCACCCCGGCGCGCCGGTGTCGCCGCTGCCCCGCGGCACGTGAATCACTATCCCGCTCATCGCCCCACCGCCCGCTCGGCCAGACCGCGCACGACCCGGATGCGCCTGCCGCACGCGGACGCGTTCCCTGGTGATCGTCGTGCATTCGAAGAATGGAGGGGGATGCCGTCAAGGTCCATGACGTTTTTCGTCATATGACGGTGGGAGGTTGTCCCGTAAGAGATCCTCGGATCGCGGTCAGGAGGCCAGTACGCGGGCCTTCTCCGCGGTGAACTCCTCCTCGGTCAGCAGCCCCTGCGCCTTCAGCTCGGCCAGCGCGGTGAGCTGGCCGACCCGGTCGACCACGGGTGCCCGGGCGGGGGCCGGCTGGGGCCGGCTCGCCGCCAGCTGCGCGGCCGCCTGGGCCGCGGCCTGGTCCACGGCGGCCTGCTGCTGGGCCTCGGCGGCCAGCTGCTGCTGGGCGCCGCGGTCGGCGGCATTGCGCTGCATCCTGCCGGAGACCGCGGTGGCGGTACCCGCCACGACGGCCGTGCGGGCCATCGCGCCGAGCAGTCCCGGTCGTCCCATACGTCGACGCATGACGCCCCCTACTTCTCGTCCAGTGCGGCGATGGCGCGCACGACATCGGCCCGGGGTACCCGCTCCATGAAAAGCAGCCGCCCGTTCGAATCCCTGAGGGCGGCGGTCAGCCGGGCCGCCCAGGTGTTCTCCCAGACCACGACCAGGGCCGAGGATTCCGGCGGGAGGTCCTGGGCGACGGCCTCCAGGTCCCTGTCGCTCAGCAGGTCGAACTCGTCGCCCGTGACCCGGTGGAACACCTCGGCGACGTCGGAGTCGGCGAGCTCGACGACGGAGACGGAACCGTCCCGTTCCTTGCGGACGAAGGTCAGGTCCAGGATCCGCACCGTTCCACTGTCCTGCAGCTGCCGGAGCGCGGGGGCCACCTCGCCGTTGAAGCGGTTCCCTTCGAACGCCACCACGGCGACGTCCACGGGGCCGACCGTCTCGGTCAGAAGGCCAGTGGGCATGAGTGAGCCACCCTTCGCTGAAAACTGACAAATCACCTTAACGAAGGATATGCACTCGAAGGGAAACCGCATCTCGCCCGTCAGCCGAAGCGGCCCTGGACGTAGTCCGAGGTGCGGGGGTCGGCGGGGGTAGAGAACATGGCCCGCGTGGGCCCGTACTCCACGATCCGGCCCGGTGTCCCCTGCTCCGCGAGGAAGAAGGCGCACTGGTCGGAGACGCGCGCCGCCTGCTGCATGTTGTGCGTCACGATCACGATGGTGACCTCGTCGGCCAGTTCCCGAACGGTCTCCTCGATGCGGCGCGTGGAGGTGGGGTCCAGGGCCGAGCAGGGTTCGTCCATCAGGAGGATCCGCGGGCGGACCGCCAGGGAGCGGGCGATGCACAGGCGCTGCTGCTGGCCGCCGGAGAGGGCGCCGCCCGGCTGGCGGAGGCGGTCGCGGACCTCCTTCCACAGGCCGGCCTTGGTGAGGCACTCCTCCACCAGCGCGTCCTTCTCGGGCCCCGAGGCGCGCGTGCCCGTCAGCCTGAGGCCCGCGGTGACGTTGTCGTAGACGGACATCGCCGGGAAGGGGTTCGGCTTCTGGAAGACCATGCCGATCCGGCGGCGCGCGTCGGTGAGCCGGCGGCCGCGGGCGTACACGTCCTCGCCGTCGAGCAGGACCTCGCCCGCCAGTTCGGCGCCGGGGATCAGCTCGTGCATGCGGTTCAGGATCCGCAGGAAGGTGGACTTTCCGCAGCCCGAAGGGCCGATCAGGGCGGTGACCCGGCCGCCGGGCATCGTCAGGGAGACCCGGTCGAGCACCTTGCGGCCGCCGAACCACGCCGATACGTCCCGGGCGTCGAGGGTGGACGCCCCGGTGGCGGGGATCGTGGGGAGGGGCATCGTCTGCTGCGACATCACGGCCTCGTTCACAGGAGGTTGGGCAGGAGGAGGGCGGCCCGGTCGGCGACCGCCAGGCCAAGCGCGGCCAGCACCGGGAAGCCGACCAGCCAGGTGTGCCCGCGGCCCCAGCGGACCCGGGCCCAGGCCAGCGCCGCCGCGGCGAACAGCAGCGCCTGCGCCCACAGGACCAGCGGGAACCAGGCCGAGGTCTGGCTCCCGAGCGGCGCTTCGTCCGCGGCCAGCCGCCCCGGGGCGCGGCCGCCGGACTGCTGGACGGGGGTGGTGAGTTCGGCGTCGACCTGGACCACGCCGTCGGGCATGTACGGGGTCCCGGACGCGGTCATGAGCGTGAGCCGGCCCGCGTCGGCGGCGGGTCGCGAGGGCTGCGGGTCACCCGCGCGGCGGACGCCGAGCACCTTGTACGTGTGCTCGCCCTGGCCCGTGACCACGAGGAAGGTCTCCCCGCGCTCCAGGTCCGCGATGTGGGCGAACGGGCCGCCGTAGCCCGCCTGTCGGCCCATCAGGATGCTGGTCCCGGCCTGACCGGGCAGCACCGTGTCCCGGCGGTGCCCGGGCCCGGAGGCCAGCACCTCGGAGGTGGTCGCCTCGCGGACGACCTCGCGCAGGCCGATCTGCGGGATCTCCAGCAGCGCGACGGGTCTGCCGGGGGTCGTCGGGCCCAGCGGCGCGGTGGCGTTGGCGAGTTGGTCGCGCAGCTGCGCGTACCCCACCCGGCGGTCCCGCTCGTGGCGGAGGTGGCCGAGCGGACCGACCTCGGCGACGAAGCCGAGGAGGAGGGCGCCCAGGATGGCCAGGGCCGCGCCGGTGGCCCACAGGCCGGGTGGGCCCGGACGCCCCGCCGGGGCCTTTGCGGCTCCGGCGGGGTCGGGGCGCACGTCCACCGGCGGGGTGGAGGTGGCTGTCATCGTGTCTTCTTTCGGATGCCGCGGTGTGGGCCGGTCGCGGGTCAGTTGCCCGAGAAGGTCAGCAGGCCGCGGCGGCGGGCCCACCAGACGGCTCCGGCGCCGGTCACGACGAGGCCGGCGGCGAGCAGCCCGACCGTGGCGGCATCGGTTCCGGTGCTGGCCAGGCCGCCTCCGGAGCCTCCGGCGGCACCGCCCGAGACCTTGGTGGAGACGCCCACGCCGTCACCGCCGGTGCTGCCCGAGGCCGAAGCCGAAGGGGAGACCGAGGTGGAGGGGGACGGGGAGGCCGAGGCGGAGGGGCTGGGGGAAGGCGACTGCGAGGGGGTCGGCGTCGGGCCGGACGTGGGGGTCGCGCTCGGGGTGGGCGTGGGGGTCGGCGTGGGGGTCGGGGTCGGGGTCGGCGTGGGGGTCGGGCTCGGCTGGGGCCCCGCCGGGTCCGTGGTCCGGTACGCCGTGTTGGAGGTGAACCACAGCGAGCCCTTGAAGTCCCCGTAGGTGTCGGAGCCGAACGCCTTGCGGCACACCACGGTCAGGTCGTAGCGGCCCTCCAGCGTGCTGAAGCCGGCCTCGTTCGCGTAGTCCCGCATCGTCATCGTCAGCGGGACGGTGATGCCGCCCGACGGCGCCTGCCCGTAGGTGGTGATGGGCGAGTTGCCCACCACGTTCTTCCCCTCGGCCGGGAAGCCCTTGCCAACCACCTTGACCAGGATGTTCGTGGCGGGCGCCGGGCAGGCCGCCGATGTGGTCAGGTCGATGCTGCTGGTGTCCGCGCCGGTGGCCGGGTTGATCGCCGCCGAGCCGGCCGGGGCCGCCTGGGCGGCCGTGGGCAGGATCAGGGCCAGGCCCGCGAGGGCGGCGGCCGCCGCGGTCGCGGCGCCGGCCGCGGATCGCCGGCTGAGGCGTGTGAACTGCACGATGGGCTCCTTCTTGGCGTTCTGACTGTCGTTCTGACTGTCGTTCTGGCGGTCGTTCGCATCTGAGGTGTCGCGCCGGCGGGCCTGCGCGGTGGCCGCGGCCCGGGCCGGGCGCCTGCGGCGCCGGGCCCACAGCCCGCCCCCGGTGATCACGAGGACCATCGCGAGCAGCGTCCACGGAACCGTCCACAGCGACACCGATCGGGTCAGGGACGGAAGTCGGGGGTCCACGCCGTCGCGGACAGCGACCGGCTGGACGGAGACGACGGCGGAGGAGCGCAGCACCGGGGGGACCCCGTCGGCCTTGGCGGTGATCGTCAGCGAGGTGCCGGGCAGCAGCTCGCCGAGGTCCTTGAGGCCGCCCGCGGTGACGGAGGTGCCGAGCAGGCTGTTGACCCGTACGGCCTGCCGGGCGCCGAGCCGGACGTTGCCGGTGTTGCGCAGGGTGTACGTGACGGTCGCCGATCCCGTGCCGAAGGGGTTGGCGGTGCCCTCGTAGGAGGCGCTGACGCCCGTGACGTCGAGGCGCGGGGTCAGGGTTCCGGCGGCCCGGATGTAGACGCGGGAGCCGACCCGCTGGTCGAGCCTGACCTTGTTGCCCTGGGCGTCCTGGCCGCCGCCGGCCAGGGAGGCGACGATGCCGGCGGTGTGGTCGCCGGGGGTGACCTCGCGGGGGACGCTGACGGTGAACGGGACGATGACCTTGCCCTTGGGGGGCACGATGACCTTGTCCTTCTCCAGCTTGATCCAGCTGCCCGCGTCCTTCGGGGCCCGTCCGGCCGGGAGGAGGTCGAACCCGCCGTCGACGGTGTTGACCGCGTCGCTCGCGTAGACGGCGAGGGTGAGCGGCGCGTCGCCGTAGTTCCAGACCGCGATCTGGTCGCGGAGCCCCGCACCGCCGGTCACCCCGTAGGAGAAGTGGGGTCGCGCGTCGGGCTCCTTCGGCCCGGACGGCTGCACCCCGAAGGTGGACTTCCGGTCCTCGGAGGGAGCCGACGGTGCGGCCTGCGCGGGCGGTACGAGGAGCAGCGCGAGGACGAGGGCGAGGAGCAGGGAGGCCACGGGCGCCACGGCGGGGCGGCGGCCGCGGCTGGGTCGTCTCTTTCGGATCTTGCCGGTCAGGTCCGAAAGAGACGGCCTGGGCCCGGGCCGGGCGGCAGGGGCGGTGGAGGTCATGGCTCGGGCGTCCGATCCGGAGGAGGGGCTGGGAGGCGGGGCAGCGGGGCTGCGGTCCGGGCGTCAGGGGCGGGTCGGAACGGACCGCCGGGCGAGCGCGGTCCGTTCCGGCCCGGGGCTCACGCCTGGATCAGATGGCGGTGAGGGTGAGGGTCGCGGAGTAGGTGCCGGCGACCGTGGAGGTCGGGACGTTCAGGGCGAGGTCGGCGCCGAAGTGGGCGGTGCCGAGGCCGGTGCCGTTGGCCAGCGTGCGGGCGGACTTGAGGCCCGCCGTGCCCGCGTCGCCGGTGGCCGCACCGTGCGCGGCGGTGACGACGGAACCGGCCGTCACGGTCTGCGCGGGCGCCTTGTCGACGAGCTTGGGGGCCCAGCCGAGGTTCTGGCCGTTGATGGCGTGCGTGGCGCCGTCGGAGAAGTCGGTGACCTGGCCGCTGACGGTCCAGCCGGGGTTGCCGGCGCGGGTGTCGGTGAGGGTGACCGGGTTGACGGCCCCGGCGGTGGTCAGCAGGTCCCCGTCACCGTTGAGCACCGGCGAGGGCAGCGTGACCTGCGGGTTGGCGACGCTGATCACCAGCGCGCCCGAGTTGACGGTGGTGGTGATCGTCTCGGAGGCCGAGACTCCGGTGAAGGCGCCCACCACGTACGGGACGGCGCCCGAGTCGGAGCCGGTGAAGGCGCCCGCGTCGGTGGGCACGAACACGGCGGTGAAGGAGTGGTTGCCCACCGGCAGGCTGCTGGTGGTGAGGGTGGCGCCGCCGCCGGCGGCCGGGACGGTACCCAGGGTGACGGTGGTTCCGCCGACGGTGTCGGTGAACTTCACCGCGCCCGCCGCGCCCGCGGGGGTGACCGTACCGGTCAGGGTCACCGGGCTGAACTGCGGCGCGGTGGCGGCCGGGGAGACGGCCAGGGCGGTGGTGGTCGGCTTCGCCGGGACGGCCGTGACCACGTAGGAGACGGCCGAGGAGGCCGAGCCGTTGTAAGAGGCGCTCGCCGGCGTGAAGACGGCGGTGAGGTTGTGCGTACCGGCGGTCAGGTTGCTGGTGGTGAGCGCCGCGCTGCCCGCGTTGACGGTGACCGCGGTACCGAGGTTGTTGGCGCCGTCCTTGAACTGGACGGTGCCGCCGGCGCCGCCCGGGGTGACGTTGGCGGTGAGGGTGACCGGGGTGCCCGCCTGGGCGGGACCGGCCGGGGTGACCGCGAGGGCGGTGGTGGTGTCCGTCTTCACCGCCGGGTCGGTGTTCTGGTACGTGGTGTTCGAGGTGAACCAGACCGCGCCGGTGTAGTCGCCGAGGCTGGTGCCGTTGAAGGCGGTCCGGCAGATGACCGTGAAGTCGTACTTGCCCTGCAGGGTGGTGAAGCCGGCCTGGCTGGCGTAGTCCCGCATGGTGGAGGTCAGCGGGATGACCATGCCGCCGTTGGAGGCGGTCGGGTAGGTCCCGATGGGCGAGTTGCCGACCACGTTCAGGCCGCCGGCCGGGAAGCCGGAACCCTCCACCTTGACCAGCACGTTGGTGGCGTTGGCCGGGCAGGCGCCCGAGGTGGTGAACGCGATGCCGGACGTGTCGGCGCCGGTCGCCGGGTTGATCTCGATGGTGCCGATGGGGGCGGCGTAGGCGGCGCTCGCGCCCGCGAGGCCGGCCGCGAAGGCGGTGGTCAGGGCGGCGACACCGAGGGCGAGGGTCCTCGACACTCTGTTCTTCAGCACGACAGTCTCCAGAATCAGCGGAAGCGTGGAGCAGCGGAAGCGTGAATCAGTGGCAGGCACGGGTCAGGGGGTCTGCTTGGTGGTGTCGCCGCAGTTCGGGCTGGCGGCGAAGCCGTAGGTGTTGATCACCGAGGTCTGCTTGCAGACCTCTGAGGTGGAGCCGACGAAGACGGTGCTCCACGGCGCGACGGCGACCTTGCTGGTCGGGATGACGTTGTAGACGTCGCGCTTCACGCCGAAGCCGTTGTTGAGGACGGTGGGCGCCGTGCCGTCGACCGTGCCGAGGATGGCGCGGCCGCGCAGGTCGGCGATGGTCTGGGAGGACTGCGCCTGGTACTGGGCGATGGAGAACGGCACGATCGCCTTGTCGTCGAGGACGCGGCCGTCGTGCTCCTGCACCGGGGTGGTGCCCTTCTTGTCCTTGACGCAGGGGTAGACGCCCGCGACGACATCGGCGTCGGTGATGCCCATCTGGGACTCCCAGAAGCTGCGGGTGCCCGAACCGGCCTGCGGCAGGTAGACGGTCATGTCGTAGTTCGGCCCGGCGCCCACGTAGTTCGGGTCGCAGTGGTAGATCGCCTTCAGGTCGGCCAGCGCCAGCTTGCGCGGGACCGCCGAACCGGGGGTGATGGCGTAGCTGACGCCGTCGACCGCGAAGGGCACGTACGTCAGGCCCGGGGCCGCGGCCGCCAGGTTCAGCGAGGAGGAACGGGCGAAGTCCAGGCAGCCGTTGGCGGCTTGGAGGGAGGTGAGCAGTGCGGAGCGGCCGGCGCCCGAACCGTTCGGCCGGGGGAGGGTGCAGTTCGGGTTGACCGCCGGGTCCTTGGTGGTGATGTTGGCGGAGCCGGTGGCGTCGTAGGAGCCGATGACCTTCTGGCCGTTGACCGTGATGGCCGCCGCCAGGCCGTTCATGACGTCCTGGGTGGTGTCGGAGCCGACACCGGCGAGCTGGCGGTACTGGGGCGGACCGGACGGATCGGCGGAGGCGAGGCCGGCGCCCGCGACGGAGGCCGCCAGAGCTGCTGCGGCAACACCGAGGACGATCTTCTTCTTGTTCATTTGGGATGACCCCTCAGCTAGGCTGCGCCCGGGGTGGTGCCCGGCGCGCTTGGGACGAAGTTCCGTTGGCGCGGATGGATTTCAGACGGTCGTCGCCGGGCATCACCTCCTTTCGTCGGGCGGGGCCCACACCGAATCCGGCTGGACCCAGTCCCTCGGGCCCGGCTTCTCGTCGACCCAGTGCGGTGGGAGCGGCAGGGACGCCGCGTCCGGTCCGCCCGCGCGGCCACGCATCCCCTGGAGCCAGGGCGCCGCCCTGGGCCACAGGCGGGGCAGCAGCGGTCCGGCGAAGGCGGCGAGCGCGCC
This sequence comes from Streptomyces sp. NPDC059443, assembly GCF_042750105.1. NCBI lineage: Bacteria > Bacillati > Actinomycetota > Actinomycetes > Kitasatosporales > Streptomycetaceae > Streptomyces > Streptomyces sp. NPDC059443. Next base: position 49,005 of record NZ_JBHYVM010000019.1, read on the forward strand.
GACGATCAGGCAGATCAGCAGGACGTCGCGGATCGCTCCGACCACCCAGCGCGGGGTGGTCCCCGCCGCCTCGGCGGCCGAGGCGCCGGGGGCACCCGAGCCACCGGGGCCGCCTGCCGTGGCCGCCGGTGAGGCCGAGGCGGTCGGGGTGGGCGAAGCGGCGCCGCCCGCCGTCGCGCCCACGGCGGCGGAGGTCCCCGTACCGGCCGCTCCGGCCGACGTAGCGCTCGAAGAGCCGGAGCCCGAGCCGGAGTTGGACGCGGAACCCGAACCCGAACCCGTCGCGGAACCGGATCCGCCCGCGCCGCCGGCCGCCGATCCCTGCTCCGCCGGCTTCTTGCCCGCCTCCGCGCTCACGCGCTGCGCCGCCGCCCGGGTCTGGGCGCGCAGGGCCTCGGGCAGCGGGGCGTACCCGTGCGGCAGGGTCCCGGCGGCCACCCCCGGGGTCTGGCCCTGGGCGGCCGCGTAGGACAGGAGGGCGCCGTAGTCCTTGCCCTCCGCCACGGTGAGGTCGGCGGGCACGGTCGCCGCGTACGTGAGGACCGTGAGCGGGTAGGCCGCCGGGTCCTCGGCCGCCGGATCGGGGGCGGAGACCCCGTCGGCGCCGGGCTTGCGCGCGTTCGCGGCGGCGATCAGAGCGGCAGGTTCGGGAGCCGTGAACTGCCCGCCCGCGTTGAGGAGTTCGGCGCTCACCAGCCCGTACCGCTCGGCGGTGGCGGTATCGGTGACGGCGAGGACGGCGCGCAGGCCGGCCGGCTGCGGCGGGTCCTTCTTGTACGCGGGCGGGGTGGCGTTGGGATCCCAGGAGGTACGGGCCAGGGCGTCTCCCCGGCTCGCGGCGCGCGCGGCGGCGTGCATGTCGGTGGCGTACGGGTGCTTGTCCTGGATGCAGAGCGGGAGGTTCGGCCGGTCGTCGAAGGGCTGGCAGTAGGGGTCGCTCTTGGGGAAGGTTTCGGAGGGCAGCCCCATCCCCTTGTAGTTCGGGTTCACGGCCATGCCTGCGTACGAAGCGTCCCCGTGCGCACCGGTGTTGTCGGGCACCCCGCTGAGGAACTCCCGCGCGGCCGGGTCCCGCGCGACCCAATCCCACAGCTGGCGGGTGGTGTCGGCGAGCGGCTGCGGGACGAGGGCGTCGCCGAGCTTGCCCCCGAAGTCGAGGCCCGCGTAGGCGGGGTTGTGGCGCAGGAACTCCGGGTCCCGGCCCAGGTTCTCCGGGTTTTTCGCGGTGCTGTCGGCGAAGCGGGAGTTGCCGTCCTTGTAGGACTCGGTGAGCAGTTTCGCCACCAGTCTCGGGGTCAGCCGCAGCGAGCCGAGCCGGGTGCCGTTGCGGGACTTGACCTCGTCGGGGGCCTGGAATCCGGCCTGGCTCTCGATGAAGAAGCCGATGGTGATGCCGGAGAGGGCCACGGGCGCGTAGACCGGTGTGCGGACGGGGTCGGGCGGGGCTGGCCGCCCCACGAAGACCAGGCCGGGCACACCGGAGAGCAGCTTGACCCGGGCGGTCGCGTCGGGGACCTGGGCGTAGCCGTAGACGGCCTTGCCGCCGGTCTGGCACAGGGCGGGCTGCCAGCGGGTGACGGCCTCGGCGGCCATCTCGCTGCCGAGGGTGCCGCGTTCCTCGGCGCCGATCGGGCAGTAGCTGCCGATGGGTTCGAAGCCGAGCGGCACGACGATGCGCTGCTTCCAGTTGGCCGGGCTGAGCGGGGAGGACTGGAGCTGGCCGCTGGACTGGCCGGTGTAGGGGCTCCCGTCGACCTCCTTGGTGCCGCGCGGCACGATCACCAGCCAGCAGCCGCGGCCGGTCACTGCGCCCCGCGCGTCGCGGACGGCGGTGCCGCAGCCGAGGCCGGGGGCCTCGACGGCGGTCTGGGTCTCGAAGTAGACCTCGCCGGAGCCGTGGGCGTTGGTCCGGGCGTACGGGACCTCGTTGGTGCTGTTGACGTCGAAGAACTCGTTCCAGTTGCCGGTGCTGACCGGGTCCCCGTTGACCGTGCGGAAGGGGGCGTAGGAGATCCCGCTCGGGGTGGCGGGCGGAAGCGGCTGGTGTTCCGAATCCTCCAGGTGCGCGCCGTAGTTGAGCTGGCGGCTGTTGGTGTAGGCCCCGGCGGCCTGGTTGCCCGCGCCGAGGGCGGAGGAGCCGCCGAACTGGCACTGGTCGGTCGAGGGGCCGGTGGGGGCGTCGCCCCAGCACTGCATGACCTGGAGGTAGTCGGCGTTGTACGCGCTGTCGGAGACGGTGGGCGCGCCGCCGGTCCAGGAGACCTTGACGACCTGGTCGACGAGGTTGCGGGTCTGGCTGACGGTCACCTTCAGGGCGGCGAAGTCCCCGGCCCCGGACACGGTGACCTCGGAGCCCTCCCCCGCGCCCGCGGCGTACGCGGCCTGCGCGCCGAGACCGAGGAGGCCGCCGAGGCCGCCAGGGCCGCCGGGTCCGGACGCGGCGACCACGGGGACCAGCAGCAGGCAGAGCGAGCCGAAGAGCATCCGCAGGGTGCGCGGCGGACCGCTTCGTGACGGCGTGCGCATCAGGAGCCGCCTCCCGCGCGCCCGCGCCGGTTCAGGTACCGGGTGACCAGGGGCGGAGTGACCGTGACGGCCAGCAGGATCAGGGCGGCGAGCAGCATCAGGACGGTCTGCATGACCCCGCCGATGCCGTTCGCGGTGGTGACGGGGATCCCGAACAGGTCTCCGGCGCCCGCCGCGAGGGGCCGGCCCGTCACCGGGTCGACTCCCCCGGTTCCCCCCTCTCCCCCGCCGGCCGCGCCGCCGGTTCCCGCGGCGGCGCCCGTGCCGCCGGTGGCGGCTGCCGAGCCGCTCGCCCCGGCCGGACCGGAGCCCGGTCCGGAGCCCCCGCCCGAACCGCCGCCGGAGCCGGAGCCGGTCGCGCCGCCGCCGGAGGCAGCGCCGCCCGTGCCCGTGGCGCCGCCGGCGGCGGACCCGCCCGAGGCGCTGCCGGTCTGGGTGGGGGTCTTGTTGCCGCCGGTGCCGGTCTCGCACTGGGTGGCGCCCTGCTTGTCGCATTCGGCGGGCTGCGGGGCGGTCACGGCGAGGGTGTTGGTGCCGTCGGAGGAGAAGGTGGGGTTCTTGCAGTTCTTGATGTCGATGTCGGCCACGCTCACTCCGGGGATGCGCCGGACCTGCTCCAGCCCGGCCTGGACGAGGTTGACGGGGAGCGGCGAGTAGCCGAGCCGGTCGACGGAGCGCTGTCCCTCGCAGAGGAAGTAGTAGGCGAAGGCGCCGAGCGCCTTGCCCTTCTGCGCGTTGAAGTTCGACTCCTGCGCGGTCGGGACGATCATGTAGCTGTAGCTGGAGAGCGGGTAGGTGCGGCGGTCGGTGCCCGCGTAGACGTCTTCCAGCTTCTGGGTGAGGTCGGAGTCGATCCTGGCCCTGGTGAGCGAGACCGCGACGTTCTGGGCGGTGGGCTCGGTGTAGTAGCCCGCCTCGTTGAGGATCTTGGCGACCGGGAAGCCCGTGGTGGAGACCGCGTAGGAGTACTCCACGTACGTGATGGTGCCGATGTTGCCTTCCTGGGCCACGTAGCCGGAGACTCCGTTGGAGCCGGACTGGCCCACGAAACCGCGGCCGTTGATGGTCGGGAAGTTGGAGGTCTGCCCGCAGGGGGTGGTGGTGCGGCCGGCCTTGGCGCAGTACGCGTCCCACAGGGACCCGTAGCGCGTGCTGAGCCACTTGGTCAGCTGGGCGGTGGTGCCCGAGCCGTCGGAGCGGACGACGGGGACGATCCTGCGGGCGGGCAGCGAGGCGGCGAGGGCCGGGTTGTCGGCCTTGATCGCCGGGTCGTTCCAGGTGGTGATCGTGCCGGTGAAGATCTTGGCGACGACCTCGCCGGAGAGGCGCAGGTTGGTGACCCGGCGGTTGCCGATCTTGAGGTTGTACATGAAGGCCGTACCGCCCGCGACGATGGGCATGTAGCTGTACTTCCGCGCGGGCGCGGGGTCCACGACCCCGGAGTCCTTGATCCCGTAGGGGATTTCGGAGACCGCGAAGTCGACGGTGCCGTTGCGGAACTGGTTGCGCCCGTCGGACGATCCCGTACCGCTGTAGTTGACCGTCATGCCGTACTGCTTGACGTTGGCCCGCCACTGGTCGAGGGCGTTCTGGCTCCAGGTGGAGCCCGCGCCGGAGACCGGCACGTAGCTCTCGGCGGCCGCGGGCGCGGCGCCCGGCAGGACGACGGTCAGGGCGGCCAGGAGCAGCGCCAGTCCGCGGACGATGAAGCGGACCCGCACGCGGGCGGGGCCGCCCGATGGAGGGCGAGCGGGGTATGCCGGGGGTCGTCCGGGCATCGGAAACTCTCCTGATCGGTAACAGATCGTACGAATGGACGCGGATCGGACCGCACGGAGCGGAGCGGGGCTACGCCCGGGGCGCAGGCACCGCCTCCCACTCCGGTGGCTCCGTCCCCCCGGCCCCCGCTCCGGCCGGGCCGGGCTCCTGTTCCCCGGCGCGGGCCGACATCCGCTCCACGTCCCGGGCCGAGGCGAGCACCCGGCGGTGCTGCTGCCCGCGGCTGAGGCGGCCCGGGGCCTTGCCGCCGATGACGCGGGCGATCACGAACAGCAGGAGCACCAGCGCCATCAGCAGGGCGGCGCAGCCGAAGCCGCGGGCGATCATGGCCTTCTCCGGGGAGACGACCAGGCTGAAGGTCGCCAGCGGCAGCGACAGCTGCGGCCCCTGGAAGGGGTCGAGGTTGAGCCCCGAGGAGATCCCGGAGGTGAGCAGCACCGGGGAGGTCTCGCCGATGCCGCGGGCGGTGCCGAGGATGACGGCGGTGGTCAGCCCGGACCGCGAGGTGGGCAGGACCACCGTCCACACCGTGCGCCACTGGCCGGCGCCGAGCGCGTAGGACGCCTCCTTCAGCGAGCCGGGCACCAGCCGGATCACCACGTCCGAGGCCCTGATGACGATCGGCAGCATCATCACGGACAGGGCGAGGGCGGCGGCGAAGCCGGACTTGTCGAAGTGGAGCAGCAGGATCCAGGCGGCGTAGACGAACAGGCCGGCCACGATGGAGGGCAGCGCGGTCATGGCTTCGACGATGGTCCGGACGAACCGCGCGTAGCGGCCCGGGACTTCGTTCAGGAACACCGCGCAGGCCAGGCCCAGCGGCACGGTCACCGCCAGCGCGATGCCGATCTGCTCCAGGGTGCCGACGATGGCGTGCATCGCCCCGCCCTGGGTGAGCGGGTCCAGCGGGCCGGTGGAGGACATGTCGTCGGTGAAGAAGTTGACGTGGGCCAGTGCTTCCCAGCCGCGCATCAGGACGTAGCCGACGACGAGCGCCAGGGCGGTCAGGAGCAGGGCGGCGATGCTGTGCACGAGGGCCTGCGCGAGGCGGGCCCGTACCGCGGCGCCGGATTCGTCGAGGGAGACGAGGACGGCGTAGAGGGCCATGAAGGCCAGGTAGAGGACGACGGTGAAGCCGAGGGGCGCGTCGAAGGGCAGCAGCCGGCCGAACAGAAGGGCGGTCACGGCGAGCGCCGCGGCGGCCGCGCCGGCCATGGCGAGGACGTCGCGGACGTGCAGGGTCGCGGTGTTGCGCCGGCGCTCGGGGGGCGCGCCGGCACCCTCGTCGACCACGGGCGGAAGCACGGTGGCGGCGGCCGGGGTGTGCGTGGTGACGGTCATGCGTCGGCCCCCGCTCCGGAGCGGCTGCGGGCGACGACCGAGGAGGCGATGAAGTTGACCACCAGGGTCATCAGGAAGAGCGTGAGTCCGGCCGCCATCAGGGCGGACATCCCGAGGGGGCTGGCGGAGCCGTAGCGCAGGGCGATCAGGGCGGACACGGAGACGGCGCCGTTCTGGAGGATGTGCGGCTGGATGTCGAAGACCGGGGAGATGATCAGGAAGACGGCGATGGTCTCCCCCAGCGCGCGGCCGAGCCCGAGCATGGTGCCGCCGATGATCCCGCCCCTGCCGAAGGGCAGGACGACGGAGCGGATGACGCCCCACTGGGTGGCGCCGAGCGCGAAGGCCCCCTCGCGTTCGCCGGGCGGCGCCTGGGCGAAGGCCTCGCGCATCACCGAGCAGGCGATCGGCGTGACCATCAGGGCGACGACCATGCCGGCGATGAAGGTGGAGGAGGTGTAGAAGGTGTTCGGGCTGAGCGGGTCGTGCGGGGCGTCGCCGTCGACGGCGAAGAGCGGGAACCAGCCCAGGTAGGTGGTGAGCCAGCGGGAAAGGCCGACCACGTGCGGCTGGAAGAAGAACAGCCCCCACAGGCCGTAGACCACGCTGGGCACCGCGGCCATCAGGTCGACGAGGCTGATCAGGGTCTGCTTGAGGCGGCGCGGGGCGTACTCGGTGATGTAGAGCGCCGTGCCCATCGCGAGCGGCAGCGCGAAGACGATCGCGACGGCGCCGATGAGCAGGGTGCCGGTCAGCACGGCCGCGACGCCGAAGTTGTGGGAGTCGGGCTCCCAGGCGGAGGTGGTGAGGAAGCCCCGTCCCGCGGTGGACAGGGCCGTCAGGGCCCGGGCGCCGAGGAAGATGCCGACCAGGGTCATGAGGAGCAGCACCGCGGCGCCCGCGGTACGGGCCGAGCCGCGGAAGACCCGGTCGGCCGGGTCCCCGCTCTTGGCGAGCGGGCGCGGGGTGATCCGCTCGTCCTCCGGTACGGCGGGCGGGATCACGGTGGTGGCGCTCATCTCGGGCCTCCCCCGCGCAGGGCCAGCCCCGGCACGTCACCGGCGCCCGGCAGGCGCAGGCCGCGCAGCCTCCGGGTGTAGGTGACCCCGGAGGCCACCTGCGCCTCGGCGGCGGCGGTCAGGAACAGCTGGCAGCTGTGGCGGCATTCGCGCTGGCGGCGGAAGGTGCGGGTGGCCACGGCGGCGCAGCCGCCGTCGAGGACGAGCTGCCAGGTCCAAGCGCCGGTGCCGCCGGTGCCGCCGCTGCTCGTGCCGGTGGACATCGTCACGAGCGGGGCGGCCTCTTCGATCCGCCCCTGGAGCCGTTCGACGGCCGCACAGCAGTCGGCGAAGGTGCCGTGCACGTACGGGCTGCGCCCGAGCTCGTGGTTGTTGGCACCCACCAGCCGCCAGGTAACGGCGTCGGGCTCTCCGCCCGATCCGCCCTGCCGCGCTCGGCGCGGTCCCCCCGCCGTCGGCGCAGGCACGCGACGTCTCTCGACGTCCACCCAGGACACGAAGAGAAAACGTGGCTGAGACACCGGACCCCCCTTCCCCACAAGCCATGGCCGGAAAACGACCAACCACCCATGGCCGCGGGCATGACAATCCACGGGGCTTAGGACTCTGGGGCACACGGATCGGTGAAGCAGGAACGGAGAACATGTGAACGCGCGACGGGGGCGCGCGAGGGGCGCGTTACACCGGCATCGACGGGGAGCGAGCCGTGCGATGTCTGGTCACGGAGCTCTCCCGGGGCACCGCGAACGCCTTCACGCCCAGGTCGCAGGCGCACACGACACCCTCACACACGCCCCCTCCCGAACCCGGGCAGGAGGCACTTCCCTGCCTCGGATCCGCGCGGAACGGCCCGCGCCGCCAGCCCCCGGTGGCCGAAAGAACACCCGCCGTGCAGTCGCGTTCAGCCCGCGCAACTCAATCCAGGTCCTCCCATCCCCATGAGGAGGCGGCGCTCCCATCGGGCTCCCGCCCGAAGAACGGTTTCGGCTCGTCATTCATCGTCATGGACCGACCAGAACCATCTGCTGCCGGAAGCCATCGGGCCAGGGCTGCGGCCTCCTCGTCCAATCCAGCGGCACCCATCTTGTCCAGCAAGTAGCGCACCACTTCGGGGTTGTGGAGGTCGACTGCTCCAGCCGCCCTCAGTGCCAGGTACCAGCCCACCGAGCGCGGGTCATCGAGGTTGACGTGGGCCTCGGCCCGTTCCTCCAGTTCTGCGGCTTGCTCGTCCACCCCGGCCCGTCGCAGACATTTCAGCAGATCGCTCACCTCATGGGGGTTGTCGAGAGCCACGTGGGCAGCGGCCCGAGTCGCCAATGCCGCGGCCTGCTCGTCCGCCCCGGCTCTTCGCAGGCACTCCACCAACTTGCCCACCTCGTGGGGGTCGTCGAGGGCGACGTCGGCTGCGGCTCGACTCGCCAGTGCGGCCCGCTCGTCCGCCCCGGCCCGCCCCAGACGTTGCACCCACTCGCTCGCCTCGTGCGGGTTGTCGAGAACAACGTGTGCGGCGGCCCGATTGGCCAGTCCCTCGATCTGCTCCTCCGCACCGTATTTCCTCAGGTGCTCCAGCAGCACGGTCACCTCCCAGGGGTTGTCGAGGGCGGCGTGTGCGCCGGCCCGACCGGCCAGGGCTGCGGCCTGCCCGTCTGCTCCAGCCGCCCTCAGGCTGTCCAGCAGCAAGGTCACCTCGTAGGGGTGGTGGAGGTCGACATGGGCGGCGGGATCACGGGCAAGCAGGACGGCGACCTGCTCGTCCGCGCCGGCCGCCCTCAGGCTGCTCAGCAGCACGTACAGCTCGTAGGGGTTGTGCAGGTCGACATGGGCGGCGGGATCACGGGCAAGCAAGACGGCTATCTGCTCGTCCGCTCCTGCGATCCTCAGGCTGTCCAGCAGGAAAGCCACGTCGAGGCGTTTGCTCAGGTCAACGTGGGCGGCGGGATCACGGGCAAGCAGGACGCCCATCTGCTCGTCCGCCCCGACCTTCACCAGGCCTTCCAACAGCCAGGCCACCGCGCCCGAGTCACCGAGGCGGACATGTGCGGCCGGATCACGGGCAAGCAGGGCGGCGACCGGCTCGTCCGCCCCGGCCTCAGCCAGGCCTTCCAGCAGCGAACCCACCGCGCTCGGGTCGTCGAGGTCGACGTGTGCGGCAGCCCATCGGCCAGGGCGTGGATCACCTGGGTGCAGTGACCAGAGCAGATCAACGAGGAAGGCCGGGGCATCGGCGTCGCCGTGGGTTGTGGCGAGTTTGTAGAGTTGGGCAGCGTCCCGATACAGCCCATGTTTGCTTGCGGCGCTTCCGAGTGCGTAGAGGTCCGGAGAGTGAGCGTGGGTTGCGGCCGCAGTCCAGAAGTCGATCGGGGGGATCTGGTCGGACCGGTGCCGGCGGCCGTACTGGTCGAGATAGTCGGCCAGTTGGTACTGCGGTCCTGCGGTCTCTCGGGCAGAGCCCTTGAGGGTGGATCCACTCACCGAGGCCGGGCGATGCTTGCGCTGGTTGCGGAGGACACCCGTCTTGACGGGGGTGAGAATGCCGGGAATGCCGTTGCACTCCTGGGTGACGTAGCCGAGCGCCTGCGGTAGCCAGTCTCCGGCGGCGTTCCACTCCGTTTCGGTGAAATAACCGGAAACGGCGTCGGCGAGCCAGGCCAGCGGAATGTTGGGCCCGGCGCCGAGGCGACGGGCGTCCATGGCCGCGTGGATCAGATGTCTGGTGGCCCCCTGGGCTGCCTGGTAGCGCTCCGTCAGAACGGGCACCCCCGCCAGGTACTGGGTGATCTGTCCGGCAGGCGCCGATTCGGCGGCCTCCACGAGTCTGGGATCGCGGCCGGACGCGGCTGTGAGCACGGCGAGGTCTGCGCCTGTGAACACATCCGGCACTTGGATTCTGTGTCCCTGCAGCAACTCCCGGGCGTGGGCGTGCCGGTCCTGTTCCGTGCGGGTGGTCAGGGCGTTCCAATGCTCTGGCCACAACGTGGCCAGCACCAGTACCGGGCCGCGCCTCGCGTCGTAGAGCAGGCTCCGCAGGCCCGCCGCGACCTGTTCCCCGAGCGGATCCGGTCCCAGGTAGAGCTGGGCCTCGTTCAGCCACACCACGGTGCGAGGGGCGATGTCGGGCAGTTCGGCCAGCAACGCGTCAAGGCGGGTGGGGGCGATGGGGTGCCACAGCCGCCAGGTATCCGGAAGCTTCCGGGCCGCTTCCCACAGCGCGCGGGTCTTGCCAGTGGAGGAACCGCCGACCAGGACCGCGATGCCGCTCTTCCCCGCCACCGCGGCGGTGACCAGCGAGTCCAACCGGCCGTCCAATTCTCGCGGTACGTACGAGGGCAGGACGCCGAGCCGATTGCGTGCGTCACCGGTATCGAGGGCCGGTTTGACCTCCAAGTCGGCGAGGACGAGCTGGTCGTTGAACTCCCTGATCGGCCGCCCCGCCCCCGTGGCCATGCGGGCCTCGACCCACAGTCCGCGCACCCGCTCGCCCAGCTCCCGACCGTCCCAGCGGGCATGTCGGGCCAGGACCAGGGCAACGGCGACCACATCGCCCTGCCCCGGCGGCAGGACGCTGCTGCTGATGCAGCGGCGGATGGTGTCCCGGCTCGGCGCCCCGCTCAGGTCGTCGGCGGCGGCGACGTCTGCGGCGATCACGTCCAGGCTCGGGGCACCCGCTGCCAGGTACACCTCGTACAGCAGGTCCTTCAGCTCCCGCAGGGCCCGCGGCCATCCCGCGCTCGCCCGCTCCAGTGCCCGCGGCCGCTTGGCCGGGCCGCCCCCCGTGTCTCGACTCATCGCACCATCCTCGCCCGCCCCCGGCCCCGACACGGGCTGACCAGCCCCCGACCGCCGCGCCGGTCGATGCTTGTCGCAACCGGGAGTCGATCTTCATACGGGATCGAAGGTGAACAGCGAGCCGGCCGGCCACTCACCCGCTGACCACGACCTGGGGGTCCAATGCCCCGCAAACCGCTGACCCGCCGCGAGCACCTGGCGCTGGCCCGTGCCACCCTGGCCGGTCTCGCCTCCGGCACCGCCCGCGCCGTCACCTCCTGGCTCCTGAACCAGCTCGCCCCGTAGCCCGGGACGATCACCCGGACCCCCATGCGCGGCTGTCCCGTGCCACACGGGACAGCCGCGCTGGACGCACGGAAGCTGCCGCACACCCCGCGGCCAGAGCCCACGGCGGGGATCGCCGGTCTCCTCCATCGTGCCGAGATGGAGTGCGAACACACATAAGATGACGATCCATCAGGTCATTTGACCCGGACTATTGACTCTGTACCCGGCAGTAGCGATTCTCGTCGCAATGCTTGCGCGGGACATGACAATCAGCCGCCGGGGCGGTGCCCCTGCCGTCTCTGTCCTCGACCGCGCCCTCCGCCGACCGAGGACGTGAGTAGTGGCCATGAGCCGACACCCGCACCCCCGACCCAGACGCAAACCCCTCGCGGTCCTGACGCTGCTGCTCGGCCTGCTGGCCATGGTGCTCGGCCCCGTGCCGGGCGCGGCGGCCGACGCGGGCTGGTGGAACCCCACCGCACGGCCCTCGCCCGATTCGGGGATCAACGTGACCGGCGAGCCCTTCAAGGGCACGGACGCCCAGGGCAACGTACGGGGCTTCGTGGACGCCCACGACCACATCATGGCCAACGAGGGCTTCGGCGGCCGGCTGATCTGCGGCAAGCCCTTCTCCGACCTCGGGGTGGCCGACGCGCTCAAGGACTGTCCCGAGCACTACCCCGACGGCAGCCTCGCCATCTTCGACTTCGTCACGAAGGGCGGCGACGGCAGGCACGACCCCGACGGCTGGCCCACCTTCAAGGACTGGCCCGCCCACGACTCGCTGACCCACCAGCAGAACTACTACGCCTGGATCGAGCGGGCCTGGCGCGGTGGCCAGCGCGTGCTCGTCAACGACCTCGTCACCAACGGCCTGATCTGCTCGGTCTACTTCTTCAAGGACCGCGGCTGCGACGAGATGACCGCCATCCGTCTGGAGGCGCAGAAGACCTACGACATGCAGGCCTTCATCGACAAGATGTACGGCGGCCCCGGCAAGGGGTGGTTCCGCATCGTCACCGACTCCGCGCAGGCCCGCGAGGTCGTCAAGCAGGGGAAGCTCGCCGTCGTGCTCGGCGTCGAGACCTCCGAGCCGTTCGGCTGCAAGCAGATCCTGGACATCGCGCAGTGCAGCAAGCAGGACATCGACAAGGGCCTGGACGAGCTGTACGGGCTCGGCGTGCGCAGCATGTTCCTGTGCCACAAGTTCGACAACGCCCTGTGCGGGGTCCGCTTCGACGAGGGCGCCCTGGGAACGGCCATCAACGTCGGGCAGTTCCTGTCCACCGGCACGTTCTGGCAGACGGAGCAGTGCAAGGGCCCGCAGCACGACAATCCCATCGGGCTGGCGGCCGCACCCAACGCGCAGAAGGAGCTGCCTGCCGGGGTGGCGGTGCCCTCGTACGCCTCGGGCGCCCAGTGCAACACCCGCGGACTCACCGAGCTCGGTGACTACGCGGTGCGCGGCATGATGAAACGCAAGATGATGCTCGAAGTCGACCACATGAGCGTCAAGGCCGCGGGCCAGGCCTTCGACATCCTGGAGTCCGAGTCGTACCCGGGTGTGATCTCCTCCCACAGCTGGATGGACCTCGGCTGGATGGAGCGGCTCTACAAGCTCGGCGGTTTCGTCGCCCAGTACATGAGCGGCTCCGAGGCCTTCAGCGCGGAGGCCAAGCGGACGGACGCCCTGCGCGAGAAGTACCACGTCGGCTACGGCTACGGCACCGACATGAACGGTGTCGGCGGCTGGCCCGGCCCGCGCGGCGCGGGCACGCCCAACCCGGTCACGTACCCGTTCCGCAGCACCGACGGCGGCTCGCTCATCGACAAGCAGACCGCCGGCCAGCGCACGTGGGACTTCAACACCGACGGCGCCGCGCACTACGGCATGGTGCCCGACTGGATCGAGGACATCCGGCTGGTCGGCGGGCAGGGCGTGGTGGACGACCTGTTCCAGGGTGCCGAGTCCTACCTGCGCACCTGGGGCGCCTCCGAGCAGCACAAGGCCGGAGTGAACCTGGCCGCGGGCGCGCCCGCCTCCGCCAGCTCGGCGGAGTGGTGGAACCCCTTCGTCGGCTTCGCGCCGGGCAAGGCCGTGGACGGCGACCGGGGCAGCCGGTGGGCCAGCGAATGGAGCGACGACCAGTGGATCCAGGTGGACCTCGGGTCCGAGAGCCTGGTCAAGCGGGTCACCCTCGACTGGGAGGCGGCGTACGGGAAGTCGTACCGCATCGAGGTCTCCACGGACGGGGCGAACTGGCAGACGGCCTGGTCCACGACCACCGGTGACGGCGGTCTGGACACGGTGCGGTTCGCCGGGGTCCCGGCCCGGTACGTACGCGTCCACGGAACGGGACGCGGCACCCAGTGGGGTTACTCCCTGTACGAAGTCGGCGTATACAGCAGCTGAGAGGGGCGCGCGGGGCGGGGGGCGGGGGGCGGCGCCCCCCCCCGCGCGCCCGCCGCCCCCCCCCCCGCGCGCGGAGCACCACCCGGAACGAGGGGGACGCGTACATGGCACGGATGCCGCTGACCGACCGGCGCACGCAGCTGACGGAGGCCGCGATCCGCGCAATGGCCCGCGACGGGGTGTCCCGGACCACGACCCGGTCGATCGCCGCCGAGGCAGGCGTGTCCCTGAGCGTCTTCCACTACTGCTTCGACTCCAAGCAAGCGCTGCTGGAATCGGTCATCGAGACGATCACCGGCCACTACATCACGATCGTGAAAGCGGTGATCCAGCCCCGGGCGACCCTCCGCGAGACCGTCCGGGCCGGTTTCCAGGCCTACTGGGACCACGTGGCGGACCGGCCGGGCGAGCACATGCTCACCTACGAGCTCACCCAGTACGCGCTGCGCCAGCCCGGGTTCGGGCATCTGGCGCGCCGACAGTACGAGTTGTACTGCGAGACGTACGGCGAGCTGATCGAGGAGCTGCGCCGGACCACCCCGTTCGAGCTGAGCGTGCCGGTGTCCGTGCTGGCCCACTACCTGGCGGCCATGACCGACGGGGTGACCCTGAACTTCCTCGCCCTCGGCGACGAGAAGGCGGCCTCCGAGATCCTCGACATGATCGCCGACCACGTGGCCGGGCTCGCCGGCGAGGGCTGAGGCAACCTCGACTCGCCACAGGCAACGTCACGTGGGCAGCCCCACGGCCCGTTCGCCCGCGCGGCGCTTCTGGATGACGACGGCGACGACGAGCAGGGTCCCCTGGGCGACGTTCTGCCAGAACGGGTTGACGCCCTGCACGGTCAGTCCGTTGTCGAGGGCGCCGAGCAGGGTGATCGCGAGCAGGGTCCCGCCGACCCCGCCCCGGCCGCCCGCCAGCAGGCAGCCGCCGAGCGCCGCCGCGGTGATGGCCTTGAGTTCCAGTCCCTCGCTGCCGGAGACCGGGTGGCCGAACCCGGTACGGGCGGTCAGCAGGACGCCCGCGAAGGCGGCGACGACTCCGGCGAGGCCGTAGACGGCGATCAAGTACTTGTTGATGTCGATGCCCGCGAGCCGGGCGGCCGTGTCGTTGCCGCCGATGGCGTAGATGTTGCGGCCGATGTCGGTGTACTTCAGCAGCAGGTGGATGGCGACGGTCACCAGGGCGAGCACCCACAGCAGGACGGGGATCCCGAGGATCGCGCCGTTCGCCAGGAAGACGAAGACGTCGTCCCCGCTGACGTAGCCCTGGGCGGCGCCGTTGGACAGGAGCTGCGCCACGCCCTTGTAGGCGGCCAGCGTGGCGAGGGTGGCGATCACCGGGTTGATCCGGCCGTAGACGATGACCGACCCGTTGACCAGCCCGGCCAGCAGTCCGACGCCGAGGGCGGCGGCGATGCCGAGCAGGGCGTTGGAGCCGGTGGAGGTGAAGACCATCGCGGAGACCACCGAGGCCACGCCCACCTGGGAGCCGACGGAGATGTCCAGGGCGCCGCAGATGATCACCACGGTCTGTACGAGGGCGAGCAGCCCGGAGATGGTCACCGCGTCTCCGATGACCTTGATGTTGGCCCAGGTCAGATAGGCGGGGTTGAGGGAACCGAAGAGGGCCAGGACCAGCACGAGGGCGCCGGTCAGGCTGAGGTTCTGGCCGCCGATCGCCCGCGCCGCACGCGTCGCCGGGTTCGCCTTCATGTCCGTCCTCCGTCTTCGGTCAGGTCGTCCGCCATGGCCAGCGCGAGGACGGCTTCTTCCGTCGCCTCGTCCCGGCCGAGCTCGCCGGTGATCCGGCCGCCCTGCATGACGAGGATCCGGTCCGCGAGGCCCAGTACCTCGGGTAGTTCCGAGGAGATGACCAGGAGCGCCGTACCGGCCTCGGCCAGGTCCGCGATGATCTGGTAGATCTCGGCCTTGGCTCCGACGTCGATGCCGCGCGTGGGCTCGTCGAGGATCAGGACCTCGGGTCTACGGGCGAGCCAGCGGGCGAGCACCACCTTCTGCTGGTTGCCGCCCGAGAGGGTGCGGACCTCGGCCTCGATGGACGGCGCGCGCACCCGCAGCCGGTCGGTGTGCTCCCGGGCCAGCTCCCGCTCCGCCGCGCGCCGTACGAAGCGCAGCCTGCTGAGCCGGTCCAGCACCACCAGCGCGGTGTTGTCGCGGATCGAGCGGTCCAGGAAGAGGGCCTGGGACTTGCGTTCCTCGGGGGCGAGGCCGATGCCCGACCGGACCGCGTCGGAGGGCCGGCGCAGCCGCAGGGTCCGGCCGCCCACGGCGACGGTTCCGCCGCGCAGCGGGAGGTCTCCGGCGAGGGCGCGGGCCAGTTCGGAGCGGCCGGCGCCGACGAGTCCGGCCAGGGCCACCACTTCTCCGGCGCGGACCTGGAAGGTGATGCCGCTGACGTCGTCGGTGGTGACCTCACGGACGTCGAGGACGACGCGGTCGGTGGCCACGTGGGTGCGGGCGAACATCGCGGACAGGTCCCGGCCGACCATCATCCGGACGATCTCGGCCTCGTCGGTGGCCCCGGCCTCCTTCACCCCGACCAGTACGCCGTCGCGCAGGACGGCCACCCGGTCGGCCAGCCGGAAGATCTCCCGCATCCGGTGGGACACGTAGACGACGGCGAGGCCCTGTTCCCGCAGGCGGCGGATGAGGGCGAAGAGGGACTCCACCTCGTGCTCGGACAGTGAGGAGGTGGGTTCGTCGAAGGCGATCACCTTGGCGTCCGAGGTCAGCGCCCGCAGGATCTCCACGAGTTGGCGCTGGGCGGCGGTGAGGTGGATCCCGAGGGTGTCGGGGTCGAGGACCCTCTCGAATCCGATGCGGACCAGGTCGGCTTCGAGGCGCCGGCGCAGGGCGGCCCGGTCGAAGCGGCGGGCCCCGCGGGTCGGCAGGGCGCCGAGGTAGACGTTCTCGGCGACGCTGACGTGCGGGACGATCTCGGGTTCCTGCGGGATGAGCCGGATGCCGGCGGACCGGGCGTCGGCCGGGGAGTGGAGGCGCAGTTCGGCGCCGTCGAGCAGCACCGTGCCGGAGTCGGCGGGCCGGTCACCGCAGACGATCTTCAGCAGCGTGGACTTGCCCGCGCCGTTCTCGCCCATCAGCGCGGTGACCGTGCCGGCCGGGAACTCCAGGCTGATCCCCCGCAGCGCCGGGACCCCGGAGAAGGACTTGGAGACTCCGGACACGCGTAGTCCGGGCGCTTCCGTGGCGTTCATCGTGTGCACGCACCTCGTGGGTGGGGGGGGTGTACAGGACGGGCAGGGCCCTCACTTGCAGCCGAAGCCCGCGTCCTTCCAGTTGCCCGCGTCGACCATCTTGGTCGGGGCGAAGGATTCGGGGGCGAACGGAGTCCCGTTCTTCAGCTTGTCGTACATCGCCTGGACGGCCAGCTTCCCGACCTCGTCACCGGGGATGTAGAGCGCGGCCCGCATTCCGTTGTCGGCGCCGGCCTGCCAGTCCTTGCAGGCCAGATAGGCCCCGAGGCCGATCCCGATGATGTCGGCGCCCTTGAGCCCCGCGTTGTTCAGGCCCTTCACCCCGCCCGAGACGTTCTCGTCGTTGCAGCCCATGACCACCCAGTGCTTGACGCCCTGGTTGGCGGTGACCGTCGCCTCCACCTTGGCCTGGGATCCGGCCGGCGTGTTGTCGGTGCCGAGCTCGACGGCCTGGACCTCCGGTCCCCCGGCCTGCTTCCAGGCGGCCTTGGCCCCGTTGATCCGGTCGGTGCAGACGGTGGTGTCCTGCTTCCAGGCGTAGATGATCCGGGTGTCCGCCGCGCTCCACCGGGCCTTGGCGAACTCGGCCGCGGCCCGCTTGCCGATCTCCGTACCCATCTGCGTACCGGAGAAGCCCACCCGTGCCACCAGGTCCGGCTTGGCGCAGTCGGCGGGCTTGGGGCCGGTGGCGCACACCTGGTCGTCCGAGGTGAGGAGGGTGACCCCGGCCTTCTTGGCCTCGGCGGCCACCTGCGGGCCGACCGCGGACTCCGGCACCACGATGACGATGCCCTGGTTCTTCTGCGCGATGGCCGACTTGACCTCGGTGATGGTCTTCGAGGCGTCGTTGCCCAGGTTGACCACCGTGAGCTTGATGCCCAGCTCCTCGGCCTTCTTCTTGGCGCCCGCGGCCTCGGAGACGAAGTACTCCTGGTCCCCCTGCTTCTGCAGGTAGGCGATGGAGATCTGTCCGTCCACGGTCTTGCCGTCGCCGCCGGCTCCGCCGTCACCCCCCGCGCCGGAGGGTTTGCCGGATGAGCAGGCGGCCACGGTCAGCGCGAGGGCGAGCATGCCCGTCAGGGCGGCGGTACGGCGGCGCGGTCTGCCGGGGTTCGGTTGCGTGGACATCTACGGGTACTCCCTCTTCGGGTCGGCCGGTTACGGGTCGGCTGTGGCAGGTCAGCTGTGGCATGTCAGCTGGGGACCCGCCCAGTCCGCGTGGTCGGAGTTGATGCCGTTGCCGCCGTCGGTGACGACGAGCCTCAGCGTCTGGCCGCCGGTCAGGTCGGCGGTGAGCCTCTTCGCCGGGTCGGCCGTGGTCAGCAGCCCGCTGTCGGCGGCCTTCACCCCGTCCCGGTAGATCTGGAAGACCACCGACCCGTTGGAGGACTTCTCGTCGTCGACTCCGACGTCCACGGTCAGCGCCGTGCACACGCCGCCGAGGTGGTAGGTGAGTTCGCTGGCCGCGTGCACGCCCAGGCCCCTGGCATACGTGGCCCCGTTGATGGTGAGGGTCCTGCCGTCGCCCGCGGCCTGCTCGCCGTTGCTCCGGTCCTTCTCGACCGGTCCCCAGCCGCTGCTCGCACCGGTCCAGGAGAGGCTGGACAGCGGGGTGGTGCCGGAGGGCGGGACCACCAGGGGCCCCGGGGTGATCCGGTAGACGACGGTGGCGTGCGCGGGCACGGAGACGCTGATGTTCCCGGTGGTGTTGGCCGTCACCGCCTTGCTCCACAGGTCCTTGAGGGAGTACGGGGCGCGGTTGCCGACGCCGAGCGCGTCCATCGTGGTGGAGAGGGTGGCGGTGGAGCCGTTCTCGTTGGTCAGGGAGACCGCCCGGTCGCCGTTCTTCAGCTCCTTGACCATGACGACCTTGCCGCCGGCGGAGGAGACCACGGTGCCTTGCTTGCCGAGCGGGTCCTGGTCCAGGGCGATGACGTCCGCGTTCGAGAGGATGTCGAAGGTCTCGGTGGTCGCCTTGCGCAGATCGGAGCCGATCAGCAGCGGCGCGGACATCATCGACCACAGGCTGAAGTGGGTGCGGTACTCGGCCGCGGTCATCCCGCCGTTGCCGACTTCCAGCATGTCCGGGTCGTTCCAGTGGCCCGGTCCGGCGTACGCGGCGAGCTGCTGGTTCTGGTGCGCGATGCCGATCATCGAGGACCAGCTGTCGCCGATGTCCCCGGTGGTGCGCCACAGGTGGCCGACGTCCGCCGCCCAGGTCCACGGCTGGTTCTGGCCCCACTCGCACAGCGAGAAGACGATCGGGCGGCCGGTGTTCTTCAGCGCGTTGCCCATGTCGGTGTAGCGCTTCTTGGCGTCCACGCCCTGGTTGTTGCAGTTGTCGTACTTGAGGTAGTCGACTCCGAAGGAGGCGAACAGGTCGGCGTCCTGCTGCTCGTGGCCGAGTCCGCCCGGGAAGCCTGCGGTGTCGCAGGTTCTGGTGCCGGCGCTGGTGTAGACGCCGAACTTCAACCCCTTGCCGTGGACGTAGTCCGCGAGGGCCTTGATCCCGTTCGGGAAGCGCACCGGGTCGGGGACCAGGTTGCCGGAGGCGTCCCGGTTGGGCAGGGCCCAGCAGTCGTCGAGGTTGACGTACTGGTACCCGGCCGCTTTGAGGCCCTTGGCGACGAAGAGGTCGGCGATGCCCTTGACCATCGCCTCGTTGAACTCGGCCCGGCAGTGCGTGGAGTTCCAGTTGTTGAAGCCCATGGGCGGGGTGAGCGCCTGCCCGTCGGCCACGGCCGCGGCGGGCGAGGCGGCGGCCACCGCGAGGGCGCCCGCCAGCAGCGGGAGCGCCGCGAGTGCCGTGGTCAGGCGGCGGCCGAGGGTGGTGCTGCGTAACGTGTGCACGAACGGCTCCTGGGGGAAGGGGGGTCAGCCGAGGGGTGTGACACGGGGAAATGTGTGCGGAAGCGCGCGTTCGAGCCGGCCGGAGTTCCGCACAATCCCTCAGGACCGAACGGACTCCACCGCGAAGGCCCACATCACACTGCCGTTGCTCCGACAAGTCAAGGCGGTGGGCACAACTACGGTAAAGAACAGGCCTGTTGGGATCTGTTGACTTCTGATCGACCGCTCAGGATGCTGTCGGCATGGTCGACAACGGCAATCTGCTGGCCCATCAGCGCCGCGCCCTCATCCTCGAAGAGGTGCGCAAACGGGGCGGGGTGCGGGTGAACGAGCTGACCCGGTCCCTGAGCGTCTCCGACATGACCGTCCGCCGGGACCTGGACGTACTCGCCCGCGAAGGGCTGCTGCGCAAGGTGCACGGCGGCGCCGTGCTCGGCGGCGGACCCAGCAGCCACGAGCCCGGTTTCGAGACCAAGTCCGAGTGGGAGACGGCCGCGAAAGGGGCCATCGCCCGGGCCGCCGCCTCCCTGGTGATGCCGGGGTCCGCCATCGCCCTGTCCGCGGGCACCACCACCCACGCCCTGGCCAAGGAGCTCACCGAGGTCCCGGAGCTCACCGTGGTCACCAACTCGATCCGCACGGCCGAGGTCTTCGAAGCCGCGCGCCGCTCCGGGAGCACCACCACGGTCGTGCTCACCGGCGGGATCCGGACCCCCTCGGACGCCCTCGTCGGCCCCATAGCCGACCAGGCCATCCGCAACCTGCACGTGGACCTGCTCTTCCTCGGCTGCCACGGGCTGGGCACCACGACCGGGCTGACCACCCCGAACCTCGGGGAGGCCGAGACCAACCGGGCGTTCCTGCGTTCGGCCCGCCGCAGCGTCCTGCTCGCCGACCACACCAAGTGGTCGGCCGTCGGACTCACCACCTTCGCCGCCCTCGACGAGGTCGACGTACTGATCACGGACGCGCTGCCCCGGGACGAGGCCGCTGCCGTGACCGAGCGGGTCGGCGAGGTGGTCCAGACCTCCACGCCTCCCGGGGAACAGGAGTGGTGAGGCTTTCAGGGGCAGGGGGGCGGGGTCAGTCCAGGGACGGGTGGACCTCGGGATGCCCGTCCCACCAGGCCCGGTGGAAGGTGTTGTTGTCCACATTGGCCAAGTACGCCAGGGCCGCCGAGCGGTAGAAGAGCTCCGCCTGCCGGGCCGAGACCGTCGACCGGTTCCAGGCGAGCCGGATGCGCCCCGTGACCGGTGCGCCGATCAGGGGCCGCATCACCGTGCCCGCCACGGCCGGCGCGGTGGGCTGGCTGAGGGAGACGGCACGGCCCGCGGAGATCAGGTCGTACTGCATCATGCGATCGGTGATCCGGTAGCGCAGTGAGGGGACGAACCCGGCCTTGGCGCACGCCTCGACGAGCGCCTCGGGGCCGCCGTCGTCGTCCTCCACCGGGGTCATCCACTGGTCGCCGGCGAGGTCGGCGAGGTCGAGGGCTTCCAGCCGGGCCAGCGGGTGCCGGGCGGACATCCGGATGCAGAACGGCTCCCTGGAGACCAGGGTCCGGGCCAGTACGCCCCCGGGCAGCGGGACCTCGTGGCCGTTCACCTCGCCGTACACGATGACGTCGTAGCGGCCCGCGCCGAGCATCCGTACCAGCGCCGTCACCGAGTCCTCCAGGTCCACGGTGATCTCCCGCCCGGCCAGGACCAGGTCCTGCTGCGCGATCAGGCCGTCGATCAGCACGAGCAGGATGCAGCCCAGGCGCAGCGGGGCGCCGGCCGTCCGGGCGCGGGTCTCGGCACCGAGGGCGTCCATCTCGCTGAGCACCCGGCGCGCTTTGGCGAGGACGAACTCGCCGAGCGGGGTGGGCTCCACCCCGCTCCGGCCCCGGACGAAGAGTTCACCGCCGGTGACCCGCTCGATCCTCCGCAACTGGGCGGAGAGCGCCGGCTGGGAGACCCCCAGCCTCCGTGCCGCACCACCCAGGCTGCCCACTTCCGCTATCTGGCAGACGGCTTGCAGATGCCTCAACTCCAGCTGCATCCGGGCAGCTTACGCAGCGTCACCCGACGACACCATAACGCCGGTCTTATGCACGCAGAGATGTCCCGATCTCGTCATGGACACGCCCATACTCAGCCGCGAACAGCGAATTCTCATCACTTTCTCACCCCCCACACACGATCGGAGTGGACTCTTGCAGCCCACCAGATGGATGGCAGCAGCCGCGGCCATGGTGCTCACGGCGGGCCTCGCCGGCACGCTGGCCGGCACCGCCTCCGCAGCACAGAAGGCCAATCCCGCACCCAGTCCGACCAAGGCCGAACGGGCGGTCGCCGCGGCGGACGCGGCCGTACGCAGCGGTCTCGACACCCTGGTCAACTCGCCCCAGCAGAGTTACGAACGGCGCCTGGTCACCCCCTGGGTGAAGGACCTGTACTCCGTCGCCTACGAGCGCAGCTACCGCGGCCTGCCGGTCGTCGGCGGCGACGCGGTCGTCCTCGCCGACGGCGAAGGCCGGGTCCGCACCGTCCAGTCGGCCTCCTCGGCCGTCATCGACGTGGCGACCACCCCGTCGGTCACCGCGAAGGCCGCCGAGACCACCTCGCGCGGCGAGCAGGCCGCGACCGACCGGGTGCAGAGCAGCCGGCTCGTCGTCAGGCTCAAGGACGACAAGTCCGTCCTCGCCTGGGAGACGGTGCTCATCGGGCGGACCGCCACCGCGCCCAGCAAGCTGCACGTCTTCGTGGACGCGCGCACCGGCAAGGTCCTCGACCGCTACGACGAGGTGGTCGCGGGCACCGGGACCAGCAAGTGGAACGGCCCGAACCCGCTGACCATCAGCACCACCTCGTCGGGCGGCACGTACTCCCTGCGCGACCCGAACCGGCCCGGTCTGAGCTGCGCCGACTACAGCACCGGAACCGTCTTCTCGAAGTCCTCGGACTCCTGGGGCACAGGCAACCCCACCTCCAAGGAGACCGGCTGCACGGACCTGATGTTCGCGGCGCAGAAGCAGTGGGACATGCTGAGCCAGTGGCTCGGCCGCAACGGCGTCAGCGGCAACGGCCAGAGCTTCCCGGGCAAGGTCGGCCTCGGCGACCTGAACGCGTACTGGGACGGCAGCTCGGTCACCATCGGGCACAACAGCGCGAACGAGTGGATCGCCGGTGTGGACGTGGTGGCCCACGAGTACGGGCACGCCATCGACTCCAACACCCCCGGCGGCACCAGCGGCCAGGAGGCCGGTCTGGGCGAGGGCACCGGTGACATCTTCGGCGCGCTGACCGAGGCCTACGCCAACGAGCCCTCGCCGTACGACACTCCGGACTACACCGTCGGCGAGATGATCAATCTCCAGGGCAACGGTCCGATCCGCAACATGTACAACCCGTCGGCCATCAACAACGACCCGTCCTGCTACAGCTCCTCGATACCCAACACCGAGGTGCACGCGGCGGCGGGCCCGCTGAACCACTGGTTCTACCTGCTCGCCGAGGGCACCAACCCCGGGGGCGGCAAGCCGAACAGCAGCACCTGCAACCAGTCCACGCTGACCGGCGCGGGCGTGCAGAACGCGGGCAAGATCTTCTACGGCGGCATGCTTCTGAAGACCTCCGGCATGTCGTACAAGAAGTACCGGACGGCGACGCTGAGTTCCGCCAAGTCGCTGGACGCCACCTGCGACCTGTTCAACAAGACCAAGGCCGCCTGGGACGCCATCAGCGTGCCCGCCCAGTCCGGTGACACGACCTGTACCCCGAGCGGCCAGAACAGCGACTTCTCGCTCGCGCTGAACCCGTCCTCGGGCACCGTCCAGCAGGGCGCCTCGGCCACCACCACCGTGGCCACCGCGATCTCCACCGGCACGGCCCAGCAGGTGACCCTCACCGCGTCCGGCCTGCCGTCCGGGGTGAGCGCCTCCTTCAGCCCGGCCACCGTGCAGTCCGGCCAGTCCTCGACGCTGACCCTGACGGCGTCCTCCAACGCGGCTCCCGGGACCTCCACCGTGGTCGTCAAGGGCCAGGGCACCAGCCTCTCGCACACCGTCGACTACGCGCTCACCGTGGGCGGCACCACGCCCGATCCCGGCGCGCCGAACATCGACGTGGCCGCCGTCCAGGCGCACTTGACCCAGCTCAACACGATCGCCTCGCAGAACGGCGGCAACCGCCGTGCGGGCAGCGCCGGTCACACCCAGTCCGTGGCGTACATCAAGGGCAAGCTGCAGGCCGCCGGTTACACGGTCACCGAGCAGAACTGCACCTCCTGCACCTACCCGTCGAACAACCTGATCGCCGACTGGCCCGGCGGCCCCGCCGACCAGACGGTCATGTTCGGCGCGCACCTCGACAGCGTCTCGGCCGGTCCGGGCATCAACGACAACGGCTCCGGCTCCGCGACCCTGCTGGAGAACGCGCTGGTCCTCGCCCAGAAGAACCCGACGATGACCAAGCACGTGCGCTTCGCCTGGTGGACCGACGAGGAGCAGGGCCTCAACGGCTCGAACTTCTACGTGGGCCAGCTCACCAGCACCCAGAAGTCGGCCATCAAGGCCTACTACAACTTCGACATGGTCGCCTCGCCCAACGGCGGCTACTTCATCAACAACCTCACCTCCGCCGCCGCCGCACCGCTCAAGGCGTACTGGACCTCGCTGAACCTCGCCCCCGAGGAGAACACCGAGGGCCAGGGCCGCAGTGACGACTACTCCTTCCAGCAGGGCGGCATTCCCACCTCCGGCTACGCGGCCGGCGCCAGCGCCCGCAAGACCTCCGCGCAGGCCACGAAGTGGGGCGGCACCGCTAACGCGGCGTACGACTCCTGCTACCACAGCGCCTGCGACACCGCGAGCAACATCAGTGCGACGGTCCTGGACCGCAGCGCCGACGGCGTCGCCTACACGATCTGGAACCAGGCCGTCGGCGGCACCACCCCGGCGCAGGACTTCTCGATCAGCACCTCCCCGGCCGCGGGCAGCGCGAACCCGGGCTCCAGCGTCACCTCCACCGTGGCCACCGGCACCGTCAGCGGCGCCGCCCAGACCGTCTCCCTGTCGGTCACCGGCGCCCCCGCCGGCGTGACCGCGACGCTCAGCCCCACCTCCGTACAGTCCGGCAGCTCCTCGACGCTCTCCGTGTCCGTCGGGGCGAGCACCGCGCCCGGCACGTACACCCTGACCGTCACCGGCACCGGCACGGTCAGCCACAGCACCACCTACACGCTGACCGTCAACGGCGGCGGCACCTGCACCCCGCGCCAGGTCGTCTCCAACGGCGGCTTCGAGAGTGGCAGCAGCCCGTGGACGGCCACCTCCGGCGTCATCACCAACCAGGCCGGCGAGGCCCCGCACGCGGGCTCGTACATGGCGTGGCTGAACGGCTGGGGCCAGACCCGCACCGACAGCGCCTCTCAGTCGGTGACCATCCCGTCGGGCTGCTCCTCGTACCAGCTCGGCTTCTACCTGCACATCGACACCGACGAGACCGAGAACACCGTCTACGACACCTTCACGGTCTCGGTGGGCGGCCAGACGCTGGAGACCCTGTCCAACGTGAACGCGGCCCCCGGATACACGCTCAAGACGTACGACGTCTCCCAGTTCGCCGGGCAGACGGTCACCCTGAAGTTCCAGGGCGTGGAGGACCCGTCCCTGCAGACCTCCTTCGTCGTGGACGACGTCACCCTCCAGGTGAGCTGACGCCCGCCGCGGCACCCTGATCCGAGAACGACCCGGGCGGGACCCCCCCCCGGCCCCCGGGCGGGGGGGGGTGCGGCCCGCCGCGGGCCCGGGGGGCGGGGGCTGCTGCCGCGGCGGGCGGGGCGTGGCGGTA
>NZ_JBHYVM010000019.1:74065-146837 GCF_042750105.1 Streptomyces sp. NPDC059443
CCGCGCGCCCCCCCCCCCCCCCCCCGGGGGGGCGCGCCGCCCCCCCCCCCCGGCCGCGTGCCGGTGCGTCGCGTGCTGCTGCGCCGCGTGCCGGTGCGTCGCGGTACGGGCCCCGGCGGTGTATGCAGGAGGCATGGATCCTCGGCCGCCGTACCCACTCACACGCCGGTTCCGGGAATCGCGCGCGGTGCTCCTGTCGGTCCCGTTCGTCCTGATCGCGGCGGTGACGGTGGTCGACGTCCTGGCGCCGCCGGACGTCCACCTGGGCCCGTTCCTGGTGGCCGCGCCGGCCCTGACCGCCTCCTTCGCGGGACCCCGGATGACCGGGTTCGTGGGGGCGGTGGCGGTGGCCGCGCAGGTGGCGGTGGCCATCGCCCGCACCACCCTCACCGACCTCAACCACACCTTTCAGATCATCGCGCTCGTGCTGATCTCGGCGTTCGTCACCTTCTTCGCACACCTGCGCGAAGTCCACGAGGATCAGCTCACCCGGCTACGTTCCGTGGCCGTCGCCATGCAACAGGTGGTCCTGCGCCCGCTGCGCGACCGGATGGGACCGCTGCGGATCGCCTCCGTGTACCTGGCCGCCGAGGCCGAGGCGCAGATCGGCGGCGACCTCTACGCGGCCGCGCGCACCGCCGAGGGCACCCGGCTGATCATCGGCGACGTCCGGGGCAAGGGCCTGGAGGCGGTGGGGGACGCCGCGATCGTCCTCGGCGCGTTCCGGGCCGCCGCGCACCTGGAGGCCGATCTGCCGGGGCTCGTCGCCCATCTGGAGGCCGCCGTGGCCACCGATCCCGACCGGGACGCGGACGGCCCCGGGCAGCCGTCGGAGGGGTTCACCACGGCGGCCGTCCTCGACATCCCCGACGGGGAACCGACCCTGAGGGTCGTCAGCTGCGGGCACCCGCCGCCCCTGCTGCTGCGCGGGGGCCGCGTCGTACCCCTCCAGGTGGACCATCCGGCTCCGCCGCTGGGCCTCTCCGAGTTCGTGGACACCGGCTTCGCCGCGCAGTCCTTCTCCTTCGAGCCGGGCGACGTGGTGCTCCTGTACACGGACGGAGTCATCGAGGCGCGTGACGCGGCGGGGGTGTTCTATCCGCTCTCGGAGCGGGCCGCGGACTGGCCCGGCGACGGCCCGGACGCCCTCCTGCGCCACCTGTGCGCGGACCTCCTCGCCCACGCCCCGGGCGGCCTGCTCGGCGACGACGCGGCGATGGTGGCCATCGAACGGGTCGGCCGCGGGGCACCGGCCTAGCCGCTGTCGCGTACGGCGACGATGCCGTTGAAGACGCCGACGTAGGCCGTGCCGTCGGGGCCCAGGGTGATCGGGGCCCAGTTGTTGTCGTACAGCGGGCCCGTGCCGGTGAGCTGCCGCCAGCGGCGCTCGCCGGTGCGGAAGTCCACCGCCGTCAGGTACCAGGCGTCGATCCCCCAGATGTTCGGGTCCTTCTCGTAGAAGTACAGCAGCCCGTTCGCGGTGGAGAGCTTCGGGACGACGGAGGGCGAGCGGATCGCGCTCTGCCAGACCGTGTCACAGCCGCTGCCGTCGGCCCGGACGTCGATGCGGCTGGCGCCGCCGACGACCGATTTGCCGAGGACCAGGGAGGTGATGTTCTCGTAGCCGTAGTTGTTCTCCACGACGAGGCTGTTGCCCCATGTGATCAGGGAGTTGTCGGTGGTCGAGGCGCCCGGTCCGAAGACCGGGACCTTGCACACCAGCCGCTGCCCCTCCGGCACGTCCGGGCCCCGCTTGTAGACCAGGACGTTCATCCGGTCGTCGGCGTTGTCGGTGATCGCGACGTAGCCGTTGCCGAAGAGGTCCGGGGTGGTGCCCGACCCCTGGTTCACCGAGCCGGGCTTGGTCCCCGTACCCCGGTCGTAGGTCTGGCGCCACTGCGCGACGGGGGTGCCGTCGGCGTCGGCGCGGAAGCTGTAGAGGGCGTGGTCGGTGACGATGGACACGCCGTCCTCGGCCACCGAGAAGGAGTTCTGGATCTCCTCGCCCGGCAGCCGGATCGAGCGGATCCGCGAGGTCGCGGGGTCCACGGTGCCTATGCGGCCCTGGCGGGTGACCCACCAGACGCGGCCGTTCCAGTCGGGCATCACGGAGGTGACGGGGTCGCAGGTGCCGCTGGGCCGCAGGTTGGTCCAGTCGGCGCAGTCGTGCGGGACCTGGCCGGTGAGGTCCCAGTCGTCGTCGGCCTTGAACCGCCAGGTGCCGTCCGGACCCTGGGCGTGGGAGAGCCGCAGGATGTGCTGGCGGGAGTCGGCCAGCACCGCACGGTCCTGGTTGTCCAGGTAGAAGTAGGCGCCGCCCGAGGTGTCCTTGAAGATCTTCGACAGGTCGAGCGTGCTGATCGCCCGGACCGTCGAGGAGCGTTGCGGGAGCTGGTACTCCGCGAGCGGGGCGAGCGTACGGGGCTCCAGCAGCTCGACCTTGAAACCGCTGAAGGTGCCGCACACCGTGACCAGCCGCCCGGCCGAGTCGAAGGTGGCGGTGGCGCATTCGCCGCCGAGGGCGGCGATCTTCTCGCTGGTCACCTCCGGCTTCCTGCCGAGCGGCCCGGACCAGGGGGACGTGGCGCTGCCGGCCGCGTCGGAGTGCATGCCGCTACGGCCGTTGGGCGCGAGGAAGGGGTGCTGCGGCGGGGCTTCGCCGGGCAGCGGATCGGCGGTGGCGGGACTGCCGTCGTAGTGGCTGACCAGGCGGTGGCCGGGGCCCAGGGGTATCCCCTCGGCTGCGGCCTGGGAGATCCCGGACACCACCGCCAGCGCGGCGAGGGCCGGCAGCGCCGCGCGGTTCAGCGCTCTTCGGAACATCCGGTCTTCCTCCAGGGCTCTCTGTGCTGTTGACACTGCCAGTGCTGTTGACACTGCGTCTGACGTCGCGCCGCCGCCAGACGGTAGGCCGCACTGCCCGAGGAGTCCATGGAAGAGCCGGATGATTCATGTACGCACAACAGTCGATCACTTGCGTCAGCGTCCGCCGTCGGCCGGATCCGGGGCGAGCAGCTTCTGCGTGGGGTACACGTGGTCCGGGGTCACGATGCTCGTGACCGCCTGGCCGAAGAGGGTGCTGGGCTCCTGGCCGTCGGTCCGGGAGTCGGTGTTGATGAGGATGACCATCGTCGCCCGCGCCTCGGGCAGGTAGACCGGGAGGACCTCGTAGCCGGGGATCGATCCGTTGTGGCCGATCCAGCCCTGGACGTTGAAGATGCCCAGTCCGTAACTCGTACCCGGAAGGTCCATCGGGGTGGTCTTCAGCCGCTCCGCCTGGGTCGCGGGCGTCAGCAGCGTTCCGGTGGCGAGGGTGCCCGCCCAGCTGCGCAGGTCCTGGAGGTCGGAGATCATCGCTCCGGCCGCCCAGGCCCAGGAGGGGTTCCAGTCGGTCACGTCCTCGGTCCTGCCCGAGACCGTCTGGTCGCTGTAGCCCTGCGCGTGGGGGTCGGGGAACTCCGTGCCGGTGGGGAAGAACGTCTGGTGCAGTCCGGCCGGCTTCAGTACGTCCTGCTCGATGACCTCCTGGAGCGGCCGGCCGGTGAGCTTCTCGACCACCAGGCCGAGCAGGATCAGGTTGGTGTTGGAGTACTGGAACTTCTCGTCCGGCTGGAACTGCACGGGGTGCTTGAAGGAGTAGGCGGTCAACTGCTGCGGTGTGAAGGCCTGTTCCGGATCGGCTTGGAGCTTCTTGGTGAAGTCCGGGTCGAGGCTGTAGTTGAACAGCCCGCTGCGCATGCCCGCCAGTTCGCGCAGGGTGATGCGGTCGCCGTTCGGAACGCCCTTGACGTACTTGCCGATGGGGTCGTCCAGGCCCGCCTTGCCCCGGTCGACCTGCTGGAGGAGGGCGGTGACCGTGAACGTCTTGGTCTCGCTGCCGATCCGCACGTGGAGCCCGGTCCCCATGGGCGCGCCGGTCGCCTTGTCCGCCACGCCGAAGGTCTTGACGTAGCTCCCCTTGCCGGGGGCCCAGAGCCCCACGGTCACGCCCGGCACCTTCGTCTGCCGCATGACCTCGCGCACGGCCGTGTCCAGTCGCGCCGCCACGGCCGGCGTGAGCCGCACGAACCCCGTGCCGCTGCCCGGAGGGGGCGGCGTGGGCTGCGTGACGCGGACGGAAGCGGACGGCCCCGGAGCGGTCGCCCCGTACGCGGAGCCCGCCACCGCCGGGGCGATCAGTACACCTGCGGCGGCCATGGCCGCGCAGGCCCGGCGCAGCCGGATGTGGGTCGGTTTCACCGCACGGTCTCCTGTCGTCCGAGGACCCGGGCAACGGCACCAGCGTATGTCCGCACCACCCCGGCCGCGCGGCGAGCCGGTCAGAGCTCCGGGGAGCAGTCAGGGCTTCAGGCCGCCGACCACGTTCGCCGTGGCCGAGACTCCGTTGTGGATGGTCGCGGCCAGGCTGCTGCTCGCGAGATAGAAGCCGAGCAGCACGCAGACGATCGCGTGCGACAACTTGAGGCCGCCACCGCGCATGAAGATCCACGCGAGGACGAGGAGCAGGACGACGACGGAGAGGGAGATCACCATCGGAACACCTCCTTACGCGGCGCCATGGTGGCGCAGGAGAGGGGCTCTTAGAGCGAAACTCGTGTCCGCCAAACGGGTGTTGACCGTCCGTGACCGCGGTTCACTCCTTGACGATCTCTTCCCAGCGGGTCGTTCGGCCGCACCAGCGCCCGAGCAGCACGGGGTCGTGGCCCACCGCCAGCAGCCCGGCGCCGGTCTGCGCGCGGTACTCCTCGACCACGCCGACCAGGGCCGCGGTGGTGGAGGCGTCGAGCATCGCGGTCATCTCGTCGCACACCAGCCAGCGGGGCCGCAGCACCAACGCGCGTGCCAGGCAAGCCCGTTGCAGCTGGCCGTCGCTGACCTCGTGGGGCCGCCGGGCGAGCAGGTCCGGGCCGAGACCGACCCGGTCCGCCAACTCGGGCACGACGGAGTCGACTTCGCTACGCCGCCCGGTCGCGCGGAGGGGTTCGGCGACGAGGTCGCGCAGCCTGAGCCGGGGGTCCGCCGACAGCCGGGGCTGCTGGAACACCACGCCGACGCCGGTGCGCAGGGAGCGCGGCGCCCGGTGCCGGAAGCCGGTCACGGCGCGGCCGTCGAAGGCCACGGTCCCCCGGTCGGGCCGGTGCAGCAGGGCGGCGACCCTGGCCAGGGTGGACTTGCCGCAGCCGCTGGGACCGAGCAGTCCGAGGGATTCGCCGGGTGCGAGGCGCAGGTGCGCGTTGCGCACGACGGGGGCGCGGCGGTCGTATCCGGCGGTGATGCCGATGAGCTCAAGCATGGTGGCAGGCCACCCCTTCGGTGAGCACGGGCCGCTCGGCCCGGCAGCGGGCGTCGACCAAGGGGCAGCGGGCGGCGAAGGCACAGCCGGGCGGGAGCGCGCCCAGTTCGGGCGGGGCGCCGGGTATCGGGGTGAAGGCACGCTCCGGGAGGGCGTCGAGGAGTCCGCGGGCGTAGGGGTGGCTAGGCCGTCTCTTTCGGATCTTGCCGGTCAGGCCCGCGTCGTCCGGTGCCGTGCCTCGGTGCGCTGCCGGGGCTCCCGCGTACTGGACGTACTCGGGTGCCCCGGCAGCGCGGCGAGGTGCGGTGCCGGGCGGCGCGGGCCAGGCAAGATCCGAAAGAGACGGCCTAGGCCCCGGATCGCCGAAGAAGGCTCCGGCGGGGGCGGTCTCCACGATGCGGCCGGCGTACATGACGGCCACGGTGTCGGCGATGCGCCGGGCCGCCGCGAGGTCGTGCGTGATCATCAGCAGCGCGCGGCCGGCCTCCCGGGTGTGCGCGCTCAGCTCGTCGACGGTGCGGTGGACGAGGTCGCGGTCGAGCCCGGTGGTCGGCTCGTCGGCGAGGAGCAGGGGGGCGTCGCCGATCAGGGCGAGGGCGGTGGCGGCACGCTGGGCGAGGCCGCCGGAGAGCTCGTGGGGGTGGCGGTCCAGGTGGGTGGCGGGGAAGGCCGCCCGCTCGGCGGCCGCTTCGGCCGCTTCCCGGAGCTCTCCCCTGGTGGCTCCGGTCAGCTCGCGGACCGTCTCCTCCAGGTGGGAGCGGATGGTACGGACCGGGGTGAGGTGCGCGGCCGGGCTCTGCGGGACCAGCGCGACGCGTCGGCCCCGGACGGTCCGGGCGAGGGTCCGCTCGTCGAGGGCGAGGAGGTCGGTGCCGTCCGCGAGCCGGGCCGCCCCGGAGGCTTCGGCGTTGCCGGGCAGCAGCCCGAGGAGGGCGGAGGCCAGGACGGACTTGCCGCATCCGCTCTCGCCGACGAGGGCGAGGCACTCGCCCGGAGCCAGGGCGAGGGTGGCGTCCGTGACGGCCCGGACGTGGCGGCCGCCGCGCATGCGGAAGCGTACGGACAGCCGTTCCAGGGTGAGGACGGGTCCTGCGGACCCGCTCCCGGTTTCGTCCGTCACAGTGTCAGCTCCGAGCGGCGGCGGGGGTTGAGGCGGTCGCGCCAGGCGCCCGCGAGGCCCGCGATCGCCAGGGTCGGGACGATCAGGAACAGCCCGGGGAAGAGGGTGGGCCACCAGTCGCCGGCGAGCAGGGAGCCGCGGGCCGTCTGGACGAGGTTGCCCAGGCTCGCCTGATGGGCGGGGAGGCCCAGGCCGAGGAAGGACAGCGCCGACTCGTGCCACATGGCGTGCGGGATCATCAGCACGGCCGCGAGCCCCGCCTGCGGCAGCACACCGGGCACGAGGTGGCGGACGGTGACCCGCAGCCGGGAGGCACCGCCCGCGACGGCCGCGTCCACGAAGGGCCGCGAGCGCAGCGAGAGCACTTCGGCCCGGACGATGCGGGCGGTGGACAGCCAGTGGGTCAGCGTCACGGAGACGACCACCGGCCACACCCCCGGCCGGAACATCGCCACGATGAAGATGCCCAGCAGCAGGTGCGGGATCGAGGACAGGGTGTCCACCACGCGCATGACGAACCGGTCCGTCCAGCCGCCGAGCGCCCCGGCGGCCGCGCCGACGGCCGTGCCGATGACGGTGGCGGCCAGCGCCGCCACCAGGCCGACGACCAGCGAGACCCGCAGCCCGTACACGCAGCGCAGGAGCAGGTCGCGGCCCACGTCATCGGTGCCGAAGGGGTGGGCCCACGAGGGCGGCAGGAGCTTTGCCGACAAGTCGACTGCCTGCTGGTCCAGTTGGACCAGCGGCGGCACCAGCAGGACCGCCAGCGCGAGGAGCACCACGCACGCCGCCGAGGTCCGCACCCGGACCGTACGCGTAGAGCGCCGGCCCTGCCCACGGGACCGCCAGGTCACGTCGGCCCCGCCCGCCCCATCCACCACGTCAGCCATCGAAGCCCACCCTCGGGTCCGCCAGCCCGTACAGCAGGTCGGACAGCAGGTTCCCGGCCAGTACGGCCGCCGTGGCCAGTACCGTCAGCGCGGCCAGCAGCGGGAAGTCCACGGAGGTCGCGGCCTGCACGGTGGCCGCCGCGATGCCGGGCCAGCTGAAGACGGTCTCCACCAGCAGCGCGCCGGTGATCAGCTCCGGGACCCGCGACCCGATCAGGGTCAGCATCGGGAGCATTCCGGAGCGCAGGCCGTGCCCGAGCAGTACCCGCCGCTCCCCCACGCCCCGCGCACGAGCGCCCCGTACGGGGTCCTCCTCCAGCGCGTCGGCCACGCCCTGCCTGACGTACAGGAAGAACCACGGCAGTTGCGAGACGCCCAGGACCAGCGCGGGAAGCACCAGGTGGCGGGCGACCTGGCCGGCCGTGACCACGTCGCTGCCCGCGTCGGTCAGGCCGCCGGACGGCAGGACCCCCAGCCGCACCGAGAAGAACCAGATGGCGAGCAGGCCCAGCCAGAAGGCCGGGGCCGCTTCGAGGGTGTACGCGAGCGAGGACACGGCCCGGTCGAGGAGCCCGCCCGCCCTGCGCACGGCCAGTACGCCCAGTCCCGTACCCAGCAGCAGGGCCACCGCGAAGGCGCTCAGGGCGAGCAGCGCCGACCAGCCGAGCCGTTCGCCGATGACCTCGGCCACCGGCTGGCGCATCACGGCGGAGGTGCCGAGGTCGCCGGTGAGCGCCGAGGTGAGCCACTCCCACCAGCGCGCGGCCAGGGGCTGGTCCACGCCGAGGTTGGCCCGCAACTGGTCCAGTTCGGCCTGCGGGGCGGTGAGCCCGGCGGTGCCCGCGTACGCCTTGACGGGGTCGAAGGGGGACAGCGCGGCGACGGCGAAGACTCCGAAGGTGACGACGAGCAGGACGGGCGCGGCGAACAGGGTCCGCCGCCCCGCCATGCGCGCCATCGGCCCCCAGGGCAGCCGGACGGAACGGGTGGAACGGATGGTCACTTGGCCCGGCTCACTTCTGCTTCGGCTTCCAGGTCTCGATGTTCCACCAGGGGCCGGAGCCGAGGCCGTGGTCGTGCGGCTCCACCTGGGTGGAGGGGCCGTCCCACTTGTCGTTGACCACGTAGAGGTGGTCGATGTGGGTGAGGTAGACGTAGCCGGGGTTCTTGACGAGCTCGCGCTGGACCGTGTCGTACGCGGCCTTGCGCGCGGCCGGATCGCCGCTCCTGCGGCCGTCGAGGAGCGCCCGGTCGACCGTCTTGTTGTCGTACCACGCCATGTTGTTGAAGCCGTCGCCCGCGAGCGAGGAGGTCAGCGTCAGGTACTGGTCGAAGTCGGGGTCGGCCGGGGAGCCGCCGCCCGCGAGGACGGCGTCGGTCTTCATCCGGGGCTCGATGACCTCCCAGCTACCGGACTCGATCTTCACCTCGATGCCCGCCTTCTTGGCGTCGGAGGCGAAGGCGAGCGCGTGGTCCTGGCGGATCTTGTCTCCGGAGGTGTGCCACAGCGGGAAGGTCGCCCGCAGGCCCTTCTTGGAGCGGATGCCGTCGTCGCCGGGCACCCAGCCCGCGTCGTCGAGGATCTTCTTGGCCCGGGCGAGGTCGTACGTGCGCTCCGTGCCGGCCGTGAACCACGGGCTGCCGGTGGGGACGGGGCCGTAGGCGGCCTTGCCGGCGCCTTCGAGGAGCTTGTCGACCATGGCGCCGCGGTCCACGGCGAGGTCGAGGGCCCGGCGGACCGCCACGTCGCCGGTGACCTCGTTGTGCGTGGGCATGGTGACGTTGCGGTAGTCGAAGGTCTTGGCGGTGTAGGTCTTGCGCGCGCCGTCGTCCTTGAACGCCCCGGCCAGGTTCGGCGGCAGGATCGCCCCGTCCAGTTCGCCGGAGCGCAGCCGGGTGGCGCGTACGTCGTCGTCCTTGATGACGGCCATGGTGAACTTCTTCACCGCCGGCTCGCCGCCCCAGTAGGAGGGGTTGGCCTTGAAGCTGAGCTTCTCGCCCTTGGACCAGGAGGTGAGCACGTACGGTCCGGTGCCGACGGGTTTGGCCGCGAAGTCCCCGCTGTTGACGTCCTGCCTGCCCGCGATGCGCTCGGGGGCGATGGGCAGGACGGTCCGCTCGGCGAACGGGGCGTAGGGGTACTTCAGGCGGAAGACGACGGCGTCGTCCCCCTGCGCCTCGATGCCCGCGATCGCGTCGAGTTCGGACTTCGACGCGTTGTTGGTCTTCTCGTGGAGGATCGTCCTGTAGGTGAAGACGACGTCCTTGGCGCCGAAGGGCTGCCCGTCGCTGAACTTCACGCCCTGGCGGAGCCTGTACGTGTACGTGAGCCCGTCGGCGGAGACCTCCGGCAGGGTCAGGGCCAGGGCCGGCTTCAGCTTCATGTCCGTGTCGTGTGCCAGGAGCCCGTCGAAGATCTTCGAGTTGCCGTCCTTGCCATAGCCCAGCAGCGGGCTGAGGGTCTCCGGCTCGTTGGCTATGGCGACCACGGCGGAGTCGGGTGCCGCGGACGCGGTGCCTCCGGTGGGGCTCGAACAGGCCGCGACGCCCGTGATGAGTGCGGCGGCCGCGGTCGCGCCGGCCGATCCCCGTATGGTCCGGGCCGTCATCCTGTGCACTTCCTGCTGCTTTCGGTCACTATCTAATGAAAAATGCTGCTTATTGCAAAGAGATCGCAATAGTGCCAGACGGGAGCGGCAGAAGGCGAACGCGCGGGTCTTGCCCGGCCGCCGCGAGGCGTGCCATATATGTCTAGACCTTTAAGAGCCGGAGGAAGAGGCCGCCGCCGTGCACCAACGGACTCCGAAACTGGCGCTGACACTGACCCTCGCCGCGGCCGCCCTGACGGCGTGCGCCTCGGCGGACACCACACCCCCGCCCGCCCCCGCCGAGCTCACCGCCCAGGCCGGCAGCGCCACTTCGGTCCACGTCATGTGGCGGTCGGCCGCGCCCGCCGACCGGGTGACCTCCTTCCTGGTCTTCCAGGCCGGCCGGCTGGTCCGCGAGCTCCCCGCCGACAAGACGATGGTGGACATCACCGGACTCAGCCCGCAGACCGCGTACGGGTTCACGGTCCGGGCCCGGGACGCCGCCGGGAACACCTCGCCGCCCAGCGCCTCCGTCTCCGCCACCACCCCCGCCGCCAAGGCCGAGGACCGGCAGCCGCCGACGGCCCCGCCGAGTACGGCCGGCCGCGCGCTCGGGCCCACCTCCGCCCTGCTGACCTGGGCCCCGGCCTCCGACGACACGGGGATCACCGCGTACGACGTCTACCAGGGCGCCTCCCGGATCCACACCGTCGGCCCCGGCGCGACCGAGACCACCCTGGAGGGCCTCCAGCCCGACACCGCGTACACCTTCACGGTCAGGGCCCGCGACGGCGCCGACAACTCCTCCCCCGACGGCCCCCCGGTGGACCTGACCACTCCGCCCGGGGCGGGACAGCGGCCCGACACCGCTCCCGCCGAGTTCGCGGCGGTCGCCTCTCCGGGCGCGGTCACCCTCACCTGGACCGCCCCGTCGACCGGCCGGCAGACCAGCGAGTACGAGCTCTACGTCAACGGCCGTCCCACCACGGTCATCCAGTTCGGTGCGGGCGCGGTCCCGGCCGGCCGCGCGGAACACCGCCTCGCGGTCACCGAACCGGCGGGCACCATATGGACGGTGAAGCTGCGGGCCCGGCTGCCCGACGGCAACTGGGGGGCGTTCTCGGCCGAACGGCGGGTCGTAGTCGCCGCACCGTAACCAGAGTCCGTCCCTCCGATCTGCCCCGAACGGCACTGCGGAGAACGAAGATCGCGCACAATACATGCGTGTTCGGTGAGTACTCGGTCAACAACAATCAGCCAGATCCCGCGGACGGCGCCCCTGAGCCAGACTCTGGCGCCGTGCCGGGAAACCTGCCGCCGGAGACGGCGAGCTTCGTGGGCCGCGAGCGCGAACTCGGCCTGCTGTACGAACTGCTGCGCGAGCAAAGGCTGGTCACCCTCACGGGCGTCGGCGGCGTCGGCAAGTCCAGGCTGGCGCTGCGCGCCGCCGTGGATGCCCACCGGCAGCGTCGTGACGGCGTCTGGTGGGTGGAGCTTTCACCCCTGCGCGACGCCGAGTTGCTCACCGCCACCGTCGCGCACGCCCTCGGCCTCGCCAACCAGTCCCCGCGCCCGCTGGACGAGGAACTGTGCGCGTGGATGGCCGACAAGGAGCTGCTCCTCGTCCTCGACACCTGTGAGCACCTGGTGGCCGCGTGCCGCCACCTCGTCGGTGAACTCCTGCAGTCCGCCCCCGGATTGACGGTGCTGATCACCTCCCGCGAACCGGTCGGCTCCTCCGGCGAGAAGGTGGTCGAGGTCAGTCCGCTGCCCTGCGACGGGCCCGACAGCGACGCCGTGGCCCTCTTCCGGGCGCGCGCCCTGGCCGCCACCCCTCAGGCCGGGGCCGTCTTCGCCGATCCGGACCGGGCGGCCGTCGCCGTCGAGGTGTGCCGCCGCCTGGACGGGATCCCGCTCGCCCTCGAACTGGCCGGCGCCCGGATGCGGCTGTGGAGCCTGGAGCAGATGGCGGAGCGCCTCGGCGTCCGCTTCGACCTGCTGTCCGACACCTCCACCGCCCGGCTCCCCCGGCACCAGACGATGCGGACCACGATCGGCTGGAGCCACGAGCTGTGCGAGCCGCTGGAGCGGCTGCTGTGGGCCCGGCTCTCGGTCTTCACCGGGGACTTCGACGTGGCCGCGGCGCGGGCGGTCTGCGCGGGCGGTCCGCTGCCCGCGGGGCGCGTGGAGCGGGTGCTGACGGGCCTGGTCACGAAGTCGGTGGTGCGGATCACCCGGGAGCGGGGCGCGGGCGCCCGCTACCGGATGCTGGACACGATCCGCGAGTACGGCCAGGACTGGCTGGCGGAGCTCGGCGAGGTACGGACCCTCGCCGACCGGCACGCCCACTGGTACGCGGCGCTCTCGCAGGCCGCCGACCGGGGCTGGCTGGGCCCCGGCCAGGTGGACTGGTACCGCAGGATGACCGCCGAGCACGCGCAGCTGCGTACCGCCCTGGAGCATCTGATCGGCTCGGATCCCGTGGCGGCCCTGGAGACGGCCGGAGCCCTGTGGTTCTTCTGGTTCTCCTGCGGTCACGTCCACGAGGGCCGGGCCTTCCTGGAACGGGCCCTGGCGGCGGGTCCGCGCTCGGGAGCGGCGTACGTCCAGGGCCTGTGGGCGCTGGGGCTCACCGCCCTGCTCCAGGGCGACCTGGACACCGCCGAGCGGCTCGGCGAGGAGTGCACCGCCGCGGCGGCCGAGCTGGCCGATCCGGAACCGGAGCTGCGCGCCGCCTACATGCACGCGGTGTCGGTGCTGATGCCGGGCGATCCCGTACGGGCCCTCGCGCTCGCGGGACCCCGGGCGCGCGGGGGCCACGGGGGCAGACCCAGCGGCGTGGGCTGGCTGCTGTGCCGGCTGGCCACCGGCTACGCCCTGTGCGACCTCGGGCGCTTCGAGGAGGCCGAGGAGGAGGCGCGGGGCCTGCGGGAGGCCTGCGCGGAGCTGGGCGAGCGCTGGCTGCGGGCGTACGCGGACTACATCCTGGCCGTCGCGGCCTTCGGGCTCGGCCACCACGGGGAGGCGGCCCGGCACGCGCGGGCGATGCTGTCGGGCAAGCGGCTGCTGGGCGACCGCTTCGGGATCGCGCTCGGCCTGGACCTCCTGGCGGCGGCGGTGGCGGCCATGGGCGACGGCGAGCTCGCGGCGCGACTGCTGGGCACGGGCCACGCCTGGTGGCGCACGGTGGGCCGGCCGCAGATGGGCTCCCCCTCACTGACGGCCCTGCGCGACCAGGGCGAACGCCAGGCCAGGGCCGCGATTGGCGACGAGGCGTACGAGAGCGCCTTCCTGGGCGGCGCGGCGGCGCCCACCGGCTGACCGCTCAGCCGGTGGTGCCGTGCACGGCGTAACTCCGGGGCTCCCGTCAGTACGGGAGGGGTCTGCCCGACGGTGTGCGCAGGTCCAGGTCTCGGGGGGCGGGCTTGGGGACGGGCTTGCGGATCAGCTGCTGGCGCATGCTGCCTCCTCGCTCAGACCAGGGCCGGGCGGCGGGGTTCCACCGTGCGGCCGTCGGGGAGCAGTTCACCTGTGTCGTCGAAGACCACGGCGCCGTTGCAGAGCAGATTCCAGCCTTGTTCGGGATGGAAGGCCACGGTGCGGGCGGCGTCGTGATCGGCGCTGTCGGCGGTCGGGCAGGGGGGCTGGTGGGAGCACATGGCGCACCTCCTCGCAGAGTGGGGCGGGAGGGCCGGTGGTCACCCGGTCGAATCCGCGATCCACGGTGGCGGTGAGTATTACTGATCGCCACCCCTGGACGGAACCCATATTCGCGGTCCAGTTCAGGGTGTGTATGCCCGATTACCATGCGCTCATGCCCGCTATCCGGATCGTTCACCGAACTGCTCTCGCACCCGGGGAGGCGTGGCGGCGGCTGACCGACTGGGAACGCCACGGCGCGCAGGTCCCGCTGACCCGGACGATCATCGAGACGGCGCCTCCCACGCACGTCGGAACGCGTTTCACGGCCCGCACGGGCGTGGGAAGCATCACGTTCGACGATCCGATGGAAGTGACCGTGTGGGAGCCCCCTCGGGACGCCTCCGCCGGCCTGGTCCGCCTCGTCAAACGCGGCAGTGCGGTCACCGGCTGGGCGGAGATCGAAATCCGCCCCGCGCCCGGCGGCGGCTGCGAGGCCGAATGGCGCGAGGACCTGCGCCTGCGCGGCCTCCCCCGCCTCCTCGACCCCCTGACGGCCGCGGCCGCCCGCTTCCTCTTCGGCCGCGCCCTGCGGGGCCTCCTGCGCTGAGCAGGCCCCGTTCAAGCCCCGCGCTAGCGGATCTGCATGCCCGAGATCGTGCGCGCGATCACCAGCCGCTGGATCTCGCTGGTGCCCTCGAAGATGGTGTAGATCGCGCTGTCCCGGTGCATGCGCTCCACCGGGTACTCGCGGGTGAAGCCGTTGCCGCCGAGGATCTGGACCGCCTGGGCGGTGACCTTCTTGGCGACCTCGCTCGCGAACAGCTTCGACATCGAGCCCTCGGCCGCGGTGAACGGCTTGCCCGCGACCGCCATCCAGGAGGCGCGCCACACCATCAGGCGGGCCGCGTCGATGGAGGTGCGCATGTCGGCGAGCTGGAAGGCGACGCCCTGGTTGTCGATGATCGGCCGGCCGAACTGCGTACGGGTCTTCGCGTAGTCCAGCGCCACCTCGTACGCGGCGCGCGCCGTACCGACCGCCATGGCTCCGACGGCCGGGCGGGAGGCCTCGAAGGTGGCCATGGCCGCGTTCTTCACCCGCTCGCCGCCGCCCGCCCTGGCCCGCTCGTGGGCCCGCGCGAGGCGCTCGTCGAGCTTCTCCTTGCCGCCGAGCAGGCAGGATCCGGGCACGCGCACGTCCTCCAGCACCACCTCGGCGGTGTGCGAGGCGCGGATTCCGTGCTTCTTGAACTTCTGCCCCTGGGAGAGGCCCGGAGTGTTCGGCGGCACGATGAAGGAGGCGTGGCCCTTGGTGCCGAGCTCCGGGTCGACGACGGCCACGACGATGTGGACGTTGGCGATGCCGCCGTTCGTCGCCCAGGTCTTGGTGCCGTTGAGCACCCACTCGTCCTTGGCCTGGTCGTAGACGGCGCGGGTGCGCATGGCCCCGACGTCGGAACCGGCGTCGGGCTCGGAGGAGCAGAAGGCGGCGAGCTTCACG
Organism: Streptomyces sp. NPDC059443; assembly: GCF_042750105.1. Lineage (NCBI taxonomy): Bacteria > Bacillati > Actinomycetota > Actinomycetes > Kitasatosporales > Streptomycetaceae > Streptomyces > Streptomyces sp. NPDC059443. The sequence continues at coordinate 89,097 of NZ_JBHYVM010000019.1, forward strand.
TCGTCGGGAGTGCCGTACATCTGCGGGATCCAGGTGCCGATCTGCTCCTCGGTGCCGTTGGCCACGACGCCGATGGCGGCGAGTCCGGTGCCGACGATGGACAGCGCGATGCCCGCGTCGCCCCAGAACAGCTCCTCCATGGCCATCGGGATGCCGAGGCCGGTGGGGTCGAAGAACTGCTGGGCGTAGAAGTCGAGCCCGTAGATGCCGACCTTGGCGGCCTCCTGGATGACGGGCCACGGAGTCTCTTCACGCTCGTCCCATTCCGCGGCGGCGGGGCGGATCACGTCGGCGGCGAAGCCGTGGACCCAGTCCCGCACCTGCTTCTGGTCGTCGTTCAGCTCCATGGTGAACTCCGCCATGTCCCCTCCAGCTTTCGTATCACACTGCCGTACAAGCAGTTACCAACGGTAACCCCCACTATGACCCCAGTCTGTTACCGGCCGGTAAGCACTGTCAAGCAGCAGCGATGGCGGAGCACCGATGAGATCGCCAGGGTGTGCGGGGTGTTACGTTGCGTGGGCGTCAGGACATCGCAAGGCGGGGAGTGAAACACGTCATGGAGACCACACAGCAGGCCGGCGAGCCGGGAACGGGCGAGCGCCGGCGGCGGGAGCTGCTGGAGGCGGCCGACCGGGTCGTCCTCAGGGACGGCCCGAAGGCGTCCATGAACGCCATCGCGGCGGAGGCCGGCATCACCAAGCCGATCCTCTACCGGCACTTCGGCGACAAGGCGGGCCTCTACCAGGCCCTCGCCGTCCGGCACACCGACGCCCTGCTCGACTCGCTGCGCGCGGCGCTCGACGCCCCCGCCGAGCGGCGCCGCCGGGTGGAGGCCACCCTCGACACCTATCTCGCCGCCATCGAGGCCCGCCCGCAGGTCTACCGCTTCCTCATGCACCCGGCCGAGGACTCCCAGGCCGCCGAACGGGGCTTCGACGTGGGCCTGCACTCGGCCCCGCTGCTGCGGCGCCTCGGCGAGGAGCTGGCGCAGGTGATCGGCGAGCGCGTGGACCTCGGCCCCGGCCCCGGCGGCGAACGCCTGGCCCGCGTCTGGGGTCACGGGATCGTCGGCATGATGCACGCCGCGGGCGACTGGTGGCTCGGCGAGCGGCCGTGCGAGCGCGCGGAGCTCGTCACCGCCCTCACGGACCTCCTCTGGGGCCGCCTGGCCACAGCCGGCAACCGCGCCGACGGCCCGGGCTTCTGACGTTGCCCCTCGCTACCGCAGCGCGTGGATCCCGGCGGCGCCCCAGTCCGTCTTGCGGATCTGCTTGCGCAGCCTGCGCGCCCGCAGCCCCGTAACCCGCTCCGCGTACACCCCACCGGCCAGGTGATCACATTCGTGCTGAAGGCAGCGCGCAAAGAACCCGGTCCCGGAGATCCGCACGGCCGCGCCGTCCGAGGTGACGCCCTCCACCACCGCGCTGTCGTAGCGGAGCGTCCCCGCCTCCAGCCCCGGCAGGGACAGGCAGCCCTCGGGGCCCAGGAATTCGTCCCCGTCGGCCGAGACCAGTCGCGGGTTGACGATGTGGCCGACGTGGCGGACGTCCTCGTCGTCGGGGCAGTCGTAGACGAACACCCGCTGCCCGACGCCGATCTGGTTCGCGGCGAGGCCGACGCCCTGGGCCGCGTACATCGTGGCGAACATGTCCTCGATGAGCCGGTCGAGGGCCGGTCCGAACTCGGTGACCTCCGCGCAAGCGGAATGGAGCACCGGGTCGCCCAGCAGGGTCATGGTGCGGACGATGCCGGAGGTGCCGGGGATGGGGCGTTGTCGCATGGCCGTAAGAGTACGACGGGCGACTATATGAGGAGATCTTCGGCGGTCCGGGGGCGCCGCGGTCGGGGCGCGGGCAGGTACTGGATAGGCTGGGGGCGACCGACGCAAGGAGGACAAGGGACGATGGCAGGCAACACAGAGCCGCTTTCGCCGCGGGCCAAGCTGGCCGTGACGGCGGGCAAGGCCGCGGCGGCGGTGTCGCGGGCCGCGGGACGCGGAAGCGGATCGGTGATCGGAGGCAAGGTCGCGCTCAAGCTCGACCCCGATCTTCTCGGCGCGCTGGCGCAGCATCTCGACGTCGTCCTCGTCTCGGCGACGAACGGCAAGACCACGACGACCCGGCTGATCGCGGAGGCCCTGCGGGCCAGTGGTCCGGTGGTCTCCAACGCGCTGGGCGCGAACATGCCCGCGGGCATCACCTCCGCCCTGGCGGGCGGCTCGGACGCCCGTTACGGCGTCATCGAGGTGGACGAGAAGTACCTGGCCGGGGTGGCCCGGGACGTCACCCCCAAGGTGATCGCCCTGCTCAACCTCTCCCGCGACCAGCTGGACCGCGCCGCCGAGACCCGCATGCTCGCGGAGAAGTGGCGCGAGGGGCTCTCGGGCTCCAAGGCGGTCGTCATCGCGAACGCGGACGACCCGCTGATCGTGTGGGCGGCCTCGTCCTCACAGAACGTGGTGTGGGTGGCCGCCGGCCAGGAGTGGAAGGACGACGCCTGGTCGTGCCCCTCCTGCGGTGGTGTCATGCAGCGTCCGGGCGACGACTGGTACTGCGGCGAGTGCGGCTTCCGGCGTCCCACCCCGAGCTGGGTGCTCTCCGGTGACCACGTGCTCGACCCGCACGGCAGCGCCTGGCCGATCAACCTTCAGCTGCCGGGCCGCGCCAACAAGGCGAACGCGGCCACCTCGGCCGCCGTGGCCGCCGTCTTCGGCGTCCCGCCGCAGGTGGCGTTGGAGCGGATGTACCAGGTGCAGGCCGTGGCCGGCCGCTACGACGTGGTGAGCTTCCAGGGCCGTGAGCTGCGGCTCCTGCTCGCGAAGAACCCGGCGGGCTGGCTGGAGACGTTCTCGCTCATCGACCCGCCGCCGACCCCGGTGATCCTGTCGGTGAACGCGCGCGGCGCCGACGGCACCGACACCTCCTGGCTGTGGGACGTGGACTACCCGCGCCTGGCGGGCCACCCGATCTTCGTGATCGGCGACCGCAAGCTGGACCTCGCGGTCCGTCTGGAAGTCGCGGGCCTGGACTTCCGGGTGTGCGAGACCCTCGATGAGGCCGTGCAGCTGGCGCCGCCCGGGCAGATCGAGCTGATCGCCAACTACACCGCATTCCAGGACGTGCGCCGCCGCGTCGGCAACTAGTACCCATAAGGACAAGAGCATGAGCGACAACAGCCTGCGTCTGGTGTGGGTCTACCCCGACCTGCTCAGCACGTACGGAGACCAGGGCAACGCCCTGGTCGTGGAGCGCCGGGCCCGTCGGCGCGGACTGGACGTGCAGCGCGTGGACGTGCGCAGCGACCAGCCCATCCCGACCTCGGGCGACATCTACCTGATCGGCGGCGGCGAGGACCGGCCGCAGCGGCTGGCCGCGGAGCGACTGCTGCGGGACGGCGGTCTGGAGCGGGCCGTCGCGAACGGGGCGATCGTCTTCTCCGTCTGCGCCGGCTACCAGATCCTGGGCCAGGAGTTCGTCAACGACGTCGGCGAGCGCCAGCAGGGCCTCGGCCTGCTGGACGTGGTGACCGTGCGCGGCGAGGGCGAGCGGTGCGTCGGCGACGTCCTCGCGGACATCGACCCTCGGCTCGGCCTGCCGCAGCTGACGGGCTTCGAGAACCACCAGGGCGTCACGCACCTCGGTCCGACGGCGAAGCCGTTCGCCCGGGTCACCATGGGCCGCGGCAACGGCACCGGCGACGGCACCGAAGGCGCGTACAACGACACGGTGTTCGGCACCTACATGCACGGTCCCGTGATGGCCCGCAACCCCCAGATCGCGGACCTGCTGCTGAAGCTGGCCCTCGACGTGAACGCGCTGCCGCCCATCGACGACCGCTGGTACGAGGCCCTGCGCGCGGAGCGGATCGCGGCGGCGACGCAGCCCGCGTAGCCTCCGCGGACCCGTCGCGGCCCCCTCGCGACGCCCGCTGTTCGGCCCGGATTCCCCTGGTGGGATCCGGGCCGACGTGCGTTCGTACTACTTATCTGACCAGCATGTGGAGGATGGTTCAGTCCACCCTCGATCCGCTTGTAGGGTGCTGGGTAGTTCCAACCGGACGACGTGGTCCGGTCGTCGGCCCACGTTGCAAAGGTCCTTCCTGCCATGCGCATTGGTGTGCTCACTTCCGGAGGCGACTGCCCCGGGCTCAATGCCGTCATCCGCTCCGTCGTGCACCGCGCCGTCGTCGACCACGGGGACGAGGTCATCGGCTTCCACGACGGCTGGCGCGGTCTCCTGGAGTGCGACTACCGCAAGCTCGACCTGGACGCCGTCAGCGGCATCCTGGCCCGGGGCGGAACGATTCTGGGCTCCTCCCGGGTCCAGCCCGCCCATCTGCGCGACGGTGTGGAGCGGGCCCGCGGCCATGTCGCGGACCTCGGCCTGGACGCCATCATCCCGATCGGCGGCGAGGGCACCCTGAAGGCCGCGAACCTGCTCTCGCAGGGCGGTCTGCCGATCGTCGGCGTCCCGAAGACCATCGACAACGACATCGCCTCCACCGACGTCACCTTCGGCTTCGACACCGCCGTCGGGGTGGCCACCGAGGCGCTGGACCGCCTGAAGACCACCGCCGAGTCCCACCAGCGCGTGATGGTCGTGGAGGTCATGGGCCGCCACACCGGCTGGATCGCCCTGCACTCGGGCATGGCGGCCGGTGCGCACGCGATCGTCGTGCCGGAGCGCCCCTTCGACATCGAGGAGCTGACCGCGATCGTCGGCGAGCGCTTCTCGCAGGGCAAGCGGTTCGCGATCGTCGTGGTCGCCGAGGGCGCCAAGCCCGCCGAGGGCAGCTCGATGGCCCTGGAAGAGGGCGGCACCGACATGTACGGGCACGAGCGGTTCGCCGGCATCGGCAACCGGCTCGCCGTCGAGCTGGAGGAGCGCCTCGGCAAGGAGGCCCGGCCGGTCATCCTGGGCCACGTCCAGCGCGGCGGCACGCCCACCGCGTACGACCGGGTCCTCGCCACCCGCTTCGGCTGGCACGCGGTGGAGGCGGCGCACCGGGGCGAGTTCGGGATGCTGACGGCCCTGCGCGGCACGGACATCGTGATGGTGCCGCTCGACGACGCGGTGCGGACGCTGAAGACGGTTCCCACCGAGCGGTACGCCGAGGCGCAGACCGTTCTGTGATCTTTCCCCCCTTACGCACCTCACTCCCGTTTTGGGCGCCCCCGGAGGATTTCCCGTCCGGGGGCGGCACTACTGTGGTGGGGCACCACAGGTCAAGGGAGTGAAGAGATTGAGTTACCTCGCGCACGCCGGCATGGACATGGATATGAACATGGACCTGCCGCCCTTCACCCTGGGGCGCGGGCTGGAGTTCTCCTTCGACGCCTTCTTCCTGATCGGCTCGCTCGTGGGCCTCGCCCTGTACGGGTGGGGCGTGGTGCGGCTGCTGCGGCGCGGGGACTCCTGGCCGGTCGGCCGGACGGTCGCCTTCACCATCGGCGTGCTGACGGTGATGCTGATGATGTGCACCAAGCTGAACGACTACGGCATGGTCATGTTCAGCGTGCACATGGTCCAGCACATGGTGATCAGCATGCTCAGCCCGATCCTGCTGCTGCTCGGCGCGCCCGTGACGCTGGCGCTGCGCGCGCTGCCGCCGGCCGCGCGCGGCCACAAGGGCCCGCGCGAGCTGCTGCTGATGCTGCTGCACAGCCGCTACATGAAGGTGATCACCCATCCGGTGTTCACCATCCCGATCTTCATCGCGAGCCTCTACGGCCTGTACTTCACCCCGATCTTCGACTTCCTGATGGAGTCCAAGACCGGCCACATCGCGATGATGGTGCACTTCCTCGCCGTCGGCCTCGTCTTCTTCTGGCCGATCATGGGCGTGGACCCGGGCCCGCACCGCCCCGGCTACGTGATGCGCATGCTGGAGCTGTTCGCCGGAATGCCCTTCCACGCCTTCTTCGGCATCGCGCTGATGATGGCGAGCGGCCCGATGATCAAGACCTACTCGAACCCGCCGGCCTCCCTCGGCATCGATCCGCTGCTGGACCAGCAGTGGGGCGGCGGCATCGCCTGGGCCTTCAGCGAGATCCCCTCGGTCCTGGTGCTGATCGCGCTGGTCTACCAGTGGTACCACTCGGAGCAGCGGGCGGCGAAGCGCTCCGACCGGTCCGAGGAGCGCAACGGCGATCAGGAGCTGGCGGCGTACAACTCATATCTCGCCTCGCTTCAGGCGCGTGGCCAGTAGCGGAGGACCGCCTTCACGCGCCACCATGGGGCATGACCGGATCCGTGAAGGCGATGGCCGTGATGACCTTCGCCTCCTTGGTGGTGATCGCCACGTACTCGGTGGCCCTCGGCAGCAACGGCTGGCTGTGGTTCGGCTGGATCGTGCTGGGGCTGCTGACCGCGGGAATGGCCGCCTCGCGCAGCGTGTGAACGAGGGAGACCCACCAGGGCTGACCGTCCGTAGGATGTCCGTGACAACGGGATGTCGACGGGAGCGGCCTGGTGTTCTACCACTTGCTCAAGCACGTGATCCTCGGGCCGCTGCTGCGGCTGCTGTTCCGGCCCCGGATCGAGGGGCTGGAGAACATTCCGGCGGACGGGGCCGCGATCATCGCGGGCAACCACCTCTCCTTCTCCGACCACTTCCTGATGCCCGCGATCCTCAAGCGGCGCATCACCTTCCTCGCGAAGGCCGAGTACTTCACCGGCCCCGGGGTGAAGGGCCGGCTCACCGCCGCCTTCTTCCGCAGCGCGGGGCAGATCCCCGTGGACCGCTCCGGCAAGGACGCCGGCCAGGCCGCGCTCCGCGAGGGGCTCGGCGTGCTCTCCAAGGGTGAGCTGCTCGGGATCTACCCGGAGGGCACCCGCTCGCACGACGGGCGGCTTTACAAGGGCAAGGTAGGAGTCGCAGCGATGGCGCTGGGCGCCCGGGTGCCCGTCGTACCGTGCGCGATGGTCGGCACCTTCGAGATCCAGCCTCCCGGGCAGAAGGTCCCGAGCATCCGGCGGGTCACGATCCGCTTCGGCCGGCCGCTGGACTTCTCCCGGTACGAGGGGATGGAGGGTGAGCGGTCCGTGCTGCGGGCCGTCACCGACGAGATCATGTACGAGATCCTCGCGCTGTCCGGCCAGGAGTACGTGGACCGGTACGCCGCCGAGGTCAAGGCGGAGGAAGAGGAAGCGCGGAAGAAGGCCCGGCGCAAGACGCGCTGAGCCTTCTCCCGCGCACATGGAGCCGTTTCGGCTACCGAGTACTACCGGGTGCTACTGGGTGCAACCGGGTGTCCGCTAGCGGATGGACGGGAGCTCTTCGAGCGCCTGGGCGTCCGCGGTCGCGGTCGTGGTCTTGGCGAGGGACTTCGCCGCGGCCGGGGCGGGCGCCACCGGCGTGGCGTGCGGACCGCACTTCACGTCCTGGGCGTCGACCTTGCCGGTGAGCAGGTAGTCGTCCACGCGGCTGTTGATGCAGGGGTTCACCAGGCCGGTGACACCGTGCGAGCCGGCGTTCTGCTCGGTGATCAGACGGGAACCGGCGAGCCGGTTGTGGAGCGAGACCCCGCCCTCGTACGGCGTGGCCGCGTCCCGCTCGGACTGGACGATCAGGACCGGGGCCAGACCGTGCTTGGCGCCGACCTCGATCGGGCTGCTCTGCTTGGCCTTCCAGGTCGCGCAGGGCAGGTTCATCCACGCGTTGGACCAGGTCAGGAACGGGTATTTGGCGTTGAGCTTGGTGTTGTCCCGGTCCCACTTGGCCCAGCTGGTCGGCCACTTGGCGTCGGCGCACTCGACGGCGGTGTAGACGGCGTTGCCGTTCTCCGACGCGATGTTGCCCTTGATGTCGCTCATGTCCGGGGCGATGGCGTCGATCAGCGCCTGCTCGTCACCGGCGGCGTACTTGCTCCAGGTCTGGGCGACGGGCACCCACGAGGAGTCGTAGTACGGGGCGCCCTGGAAGAAGCCCAGGAGCTCCGCCGGACCGACCACGCCGCCGAGCGGCTTGGCCTTGGCCTTGGCGCGCAGCTCCAGCCACTTGGCCTCGACCTTGGCGCGGGTGTCGCCGAGGTGGAAGGAGGCGTCGTTCTTGGCGACCCAGTCCTCCCAGTCGTTCCAGCGCATCTGGAAGGCGACGTCCTGGCCGAGGTTGGCCTCGTACCAGATGTTGTCCTGGTCGGGGTTGACCACGCTGTCGACGATCATGCGGCGCACGTGGGTCGGGAACAGGGTCGCGTAGACCCCGCCGATGTAGGTGCCGTACGAGACGCCGATGAAGTTCAGCTTCTTCTCGCCGAGGGCGGCACGGATGACGTCCAGGTCACGCGCGATGTTCGTCGTGGTCATGAACGGCAGCATCTCGCCGCTGCGCTCCTTGCAGCCGTCCGCGTACTCGGCGGCCAGCTTGCGCTGGGCGCGCTTGTCGGCCTCGCTGTCCGGAACCGGGTCGGCCTTGGGAGCCTTGACGAACTCCTGCGGGTCGATGCAGGAGATCGGCGCGGAGTGGCCGACGCCGCGCGGGTCGAAGCCCACGAAGTCGTACGCCTTGGCGGTGTTGACCCACAGCGGGCTCTTGGTGGTGACACGGCGCGGGAAGCGCATGCCGGAGCCACCGGGACCACCGGGGTTGTAGAGGAGCGCGCCCTGGCGCTCGTCCTTGGTGCCGGTGCTGACCGCGCGGTCGAGCGCGAGGTCGATGGTCTTGCCGAACGGCTTGCTGTAGTCCAGCGGGACCTTCACATAGCCGCACTGGATCGGAGCCGCGAAGCCCCAGTCGGCAGGACAGTCCTTCCACTCGATACCGGCGCGCGCGGCGCGGGCGGCGGCGATCTGGGTACCGATCGCCTCGGCCTTGCCGTTGTCACGTCCGGACGGGAAGGCCTGGGCGGCCGAGGCGGACGGGGCGAGCAGCAGGCTCGCCGCCAGCGTGCCGGTGATCAGTGTGGCGGCGCTCCCCAGCGCCGCGTTGCGTATCACGTGGTTGTTCCCCCTGCGTCATCTGCCGCCATGGGCGGCGTGGTTCGGGCGGGTGGGTGGGTGTCGGCGTGCAGGGGGATACTTTCGCCTCACATGCACCGTGCGACAGAGCACGGCCGTGTTCTTTGCCAACCCGATATCCGGAAATGCGTGTACCGCTGAGCGGTGTCTGGTTCGTCCCGTGTTCGGACCCCGTTCGCCCGGAGCTTCACCAACCGTAGGTGCGGCAGGCCTCGTCGAGCAGTTCGCGCAGTCGCAGCGCGTCCGGAGCCAGGGCCGTGACCAGGACCGCCGGGCCCGCCAGCGGGGTGGCCGCCGCGAACTCGCCGACCATGCCGGCCTGCGGCGGAGCCGTCTCGAACTCCGGGTCCACCACCAGGAGCTGACCGATCGCCCGGTGCCCCGAGAGTCCCGCCGGGCCGTCCCAGCCGTCCGGTGCTCCGGGGCCGCAGGCCAGCTCCTGGTCCAGCAGCGGACGGCCGTCCCGGGTCACGGTGAGCCGGCTGCGCAGCAGGCCCGGAGCCTCCCCGGTGCGGCCGAGGACCTGCTCCTCGCGCAGCAGGAGCCGGGCGGTGGGGGCGAGTTCGACGCGGGTGCGGACCCGCAGGTCGCTGCCGCGCACGGAGACCAGCGGCTCCGGCAGCCAGCGCACCGCCGAGTCGGCGGCCAGGTCGAGCCGTACGTCGTAGCGCGCGGGCTCCCCGTGCCGGCCGGGCAGCGCCAGGGTGGCCGCCGCCGAGCGCAGCAGCAGCCGGGCGCCGGGGCCGATGCCGGCCTCGACCGTGAGGTGGTCGCCTCCGAGGGGGGCGCTCATCGCGCCGACCAGCATGACTCCGGCCTCGGCTCCCTCGCCCCGGGTCCGGCGCAGGGCGAGCGGCCCCTCACCGGCCAGCAGGGGCAGGGCGGTTCCGCCGCGCCCGTCGGCGACGGCGCCGATCCGGGCGGTGGCGCGCAGCCCGGCCGGGGGGAGGGCCAGGGCGTAAGCCGCGGCCGGGGATTCGGCGGCGGCCGCGCCCTTCACCGTAGGGCTCACTTGGCGGCCCAGGCGGCGATCCGCCCGCGCACCCAGGCGGCCACCGGGGCCACGCCTTCCTCGCCGCGCAGGGACTGGAAGGCGACGGGCAGGTCGCCGCGCTGCTCGGCGGCGTCGCGGGCCATCCGGCCGAGGTCGGAGCCCACGTAGGGGGCGAGGTCGGTCTTGTTGACGACGAGCAGGTCGGCGGTGGTCACCCCGGGGCCGCCCTTGCGCGGGATGTCGTCCCCGCCGGCCACGTCGATGACGAAGATCTGGGCGTCGACGAGGCCCCGGGAGAAGGTGGCGGTGAGGTTGTCGCCGCCGGACTCGACGAGGATCAGGTCGAGCGGTCCGACCGTCTCTTCCAGTTCCTCCACGGCCTCCAGATTGGCGGAGATGTCATCGCGGATGGCGGTGTGCGGGCAGGCGCCGGTCTCGACGGCGCTGATCCGCTCGGGCGGCAGGACGGCTTCGCGGAGCAGGAACTCGGCGTCCTCGCGGGTGTAGATGTCGTTGGTGACGACGGCCATGGACAGTTCGGCGCGCAGGGCCCGGCAGAGGGCGGCGACGGTGGCGGTCTTGCCGGAGCCGACCGGGCCGCCGAGGCCGATGCGCAGGGCGCGGCGGGTGCCGTCGGCGCGGACCGCGTCGGCGCTGTGGGTGTGGCGCTGCGGGAAGGTCGAGCCGTGGTCGAGGTGCATGGGGATTCTCCTTGGTGGTGACGCGGGAGGCCGTTTCGGGGCCTCAGGAGGCGAAGAGCCGTACCGGCCAGTCGGCATGGGCCTGTGCCGCGAGGTCCAGCAGGGGCGAGGAGGAGGCGGGCAGGGTCTGCGGGCCTTCCACGCGGGCGCGCACGGCGGCCCGCACGGCCTGCCGGGAGACGGAGTCGAGCGCGGGGGCGAGCCGGGCCAGGACCCCGCTGGCCTGGAAGGGGTCCAGCCCGAGCAGCCGTACGGTGGCGGTCGCCGGACCGCTGACGCTCTCGTACGCCGCCACGTGCGCGGCGTCCAGCGCCCCGAGCCCGGCCGAGCGGGCCGTGACGCCGAGCACCACGGGCTGGTGCGCCCCGCGCGGGAACGCGGCGGCCAGTGCGTCGAGTTCCGCGGCGGGCCAGGTGGCGCGGGCGGCCCGCATCAGCTGCCGGCCGAGCCGGCGCGAGGCGGTGCGCAGCGCGGGCACCGGGGTGCGGGCGTCGGCGGCCTCGTCGAGGGCCGCCGGGTCGACCCCGTCGGCGGCGGCCGCCGCGAGGGCGGCCGCCACCAGCCCGGCGGTGTGCAGCCGGCCCCGGCAGAACTCCTCCAGGGTGGCGGCGTCGTGAATCCGGCCCGCCTTGCAGGCGGCCTCGGCCCCGCCGGAGTGGGCGTGGCCCCCGGCGGGGAAGCGGCCGTCGGCGAGGACGAGGAGGGTGGCGAGGCTCATCGGGCTGCGCCCATCAGAAGAGGAAGTATCTCTGTGCCATGGGCAGTTCGGCGGCCGGCGCCGGTTCCACCACCTCGCCGTCGATGGTGACGGTGAAGGTGTCGGCGTCGACCTCGACCCTCGGCATGGCGTCGTTGTTGCGCATGTCCGCCTTGGTCACCTTGCGGGTGCTCTCGATGGCGACGAACTCCTTGCCGAGTCCGAGGCGTTCGGGCAGAGCGTCGTCGAGGGCGGCCTGGGCGGTGAAGTTGACCGAGTTGAGGCCGGGGGCGCGCCCGTACGATCCGAACATCGGGCGGGGCAGCATCGGCTGCGGGGTGGGGATGGAGGCGTTGGCGTCGCCCATCTGGGCGTAGGCGATCTGGCCGCCCTTGATGACCAGTTCGGGCTTGACCCCGAAGAAGGCGGCGTTCCACAGCACCAGGTCGGCGAGCTTGCCGGTCTCCACGGAGCCGATCTCCCGGGCCAGGCCCTGGGCCACAGCCGGGTTGATCGTGTACTTGGCGACGTAGCGGCGGGCCCGGTGGTTGTCGGCGGGTCCGTCGCCGGGCAGGAATCCGCGCCGCTTCTTCATCACGTGGGCGGTCTGCCAGGTGCGCATGATCACCTCGCCGACGCGGCCCATGGCCTGGGCGTCGGAGGAGATGATCGAGATGGCCCCCAGGTCGTGCAGGACGTCCTCGGCGGCGATCGTGGAGGGCCGGATCCGGGACTCGGCGAAGGCGAGGTCCTCGGGGACGGCGGGGTTGAGGTGGTGGCAGACCATCAGCATGTCGAGGTGTTCCTCGACGGTGTTGACGGTGTGCGGCCGGGTCGGGTTGGTGGAGCTGGGCAGGATGTTCGGCTCGGAGACCACGGTGATGATGTCGGGTGCGTGCCCGCCGCCCGCACCCTCGGTGTGGTACGAGTGGATGGTCCGTCCGCCGATGGCGGCGAGGGTGTCGGCGACGAACCCGGCCTCGTTGAGGGTGTCGGTGTGGATCGCGGCCTGGGCGCCGGTCTCCTCGCAGACGGTGAGGCAGGCGTCGATGACGGCGGGGGTGGATCCCCAGTCCTCGTGGAGCTTGAAGCCGAGTGCTCCGCCGCGCAGCTGGGAGTACATGCCCTCGCGGGACATCGTGTTGCCCTTGCCGAGCAGGCCGATGTTGACGGGGTAGGACTCCAGCGCGGCGAACATCCGGGCCAGGTGCCAGGGCCCGGGGGTGACGGTGGTGGCCTTGCTGCCCTCGGCGGGTCCGGTGCCGCCGCCGACGAGGGTGGTGATGCCGGAGACGAGGGCCTCTTCGATCACGGTCGGGGAGATGAAGTGCACGTGGGTGTCGACGGCCCCGGCGGTGAGGATCTTCCCGTTGCCCGCGATGATCTCGGTCTCGGGGCCGATGACGAGTGCCGGATCCACCCCGTCCATGGTGTCCGGGTTGCCGGCCTTGCCGATGCCGCAGATCCGGCCGTCGCGGATGCCGACGTCGGCCTTGACGATGCCCCAGTGGTCGATGATCACCACGCCGGTGATGACGGTGTCGGGGGCGCCCTCGGCGCGGGTGGTGCGGGCCTGGCCCATGGATTCGCGGATGACCTTGCCGCCGCCGAAGACGGCCTCGTCGCCGGCCCGGCCGGGGCCGCCCGCAAGGTCCTGCTCGATCTCGACGAAGAGGTCGGTGTCGGCGAGGCGGATGCGGTCGCCGGTGGTGGGCCCGAAGAGGTCGGCGTAGTTCTGGCGCGATATCTCAGACATCGAGGGGTCCTCCGGTTTCGCCGCGCAGTCCCGGTACGGTGCGCAGCCCGCCCAGCGGTACGAGGTCCACGGCCACCGGAATGCCCGGCTCGAAGCGGACCGCGGTGCCCGCGGCGATGTCGAGCCGCTGCCCGCGGGCGGCGGCGCGGTCGAAGTCGAGGCCGGGGTTGGCTTCGGCGAAGTGGTAGTGCGAGCCGACCTGGACGGGCCGGTCGGCGGCGTTGAGCACGGTGATGCGGGTGACGGGCCGGCCTTCGTTGAGGCGCACCGGACCGTCCCCGTAGGCGATTTCGCCGGGGATCATGCGGGTACTCCTTCTCAGACGATCGGGTCGTGGACGGTGACGAGCTTGGTGCCGTCCGGGAAGGTGGCCTCGACCTGGACGTCGTGGATCATCTCGGGTATCCCCTCCATGACCTGCGCGCGGGAGAGCACGGTGCGGCCGGAGGCCATGAGCTCGGCCACGGTCCGTCCGTCGCGGGCGCCTTCGAGGATGTGCGAGGTGATCAGGGCGATCGCCTCGGGGTGGTTGAGGAGCACACCCCGCGCCCGTCGTTTCTCGGCCACGTCCGCGGCCACGTGGATGAGCAGTCGCTCCTGCTCGTGGGGGGTCAATTGCACGGCAATCACCAAGCTTCCGGGACATGATCGGCATCGCGCCGAGCCGACCATAAGCGGCTTCAACACTTTGTTGACCTGCACGTATCCGTATCAAGCGTCTTTTGCCCCAACGCGGGGGAAGGCTTTCCGTACCGCGGGCCATCCCTTTGCCGATCCATGGGTGATCATTGACCGGCGGATGTTCCCGACACGCTAGGGACCGCGTTTTTCCGCCGAGTTAACCCACGTTTCGGGGAGGTACCCGGTTCAACTCCGGGAGCCCTCGCGCCCGGTTCCGTATACGCGGCCGTCAGGGCCGTCACGGCCGGTGCGGCCGTCCACCCCGTCGTCACCCACGAGGAGCAGAATGTTCGCGAACCCCATCCACCAGATCACCATCGACGCGCAGGAGCCCTACCGGCTGGCGCAGTTCTGGTCCGCCGTCACGGGATTCCCGATCCACCCGGACGACCAGACGGACGACCCCGAGATCTCGCTGGTGACCGGTCAGCCGGGCGTGCCCGGACTGCTCTTCATCCGGGTCCCGGAGGAGAAGTCCATCAAGAACCGGGTCCACTTGGACATCATGCCGACGAGCGGGACCCGCGACGAGGAGGTCGAGCGCATCATCGGGCTCGGCGCGAAGCTGCTGGACGACCGCCGCCGGGAGGACGGCACCGGCTGGGTGGTGCTCGCGGACCTGGAGGGCAACGAGCTGTGCATCGAGCGCAGCGCCGCGGAGCGCGCGGGCGCCTGATCCGGCGCGGTCCGACCAGCCTGTGGACCGGCGGCCCGCGGACCCAACCGGTGGACCGGCGGCCCGCGGACCGCGGCTCCCGGCTCAGCAGCCGGTGGCGGTCTTCGCCGGGGTGCCGACCGCCCAGGGCAGGGCGATCCAGACGGTCTTGCCGCCGTCCTCGGTCGGGCTGACCGAGAGCCGGCCGCCCGCCTCCGCGGTGAGCCACCGGATGATGACCATGCCCCGGCCGTTGTCCTGCTGGACGGCGGCCGGGAGCCGCTTGGGCCAGCGCGGGTGGCTGTCGGTGACCCCTACCCGGAGCCATTCCTCGCGCTCGAGTCGGATGTCCACGGTGAAGGTGGGCGACTGGCCGAAGGTGTGCTGTACGGCGTTGGTGGCGAGCTCCGAGACGATGAGCCGGACACTGTCGGCCGTGTCGCTCCCCTCGGGCAGTCCCCACCCGTCCAGCACCTCCGCGACGTAGCGGCGGGCGGCCCTGACCGAGGCCGGATCGCTCGGCAGAGTGACGGATGCTTCCTGGTGATCTGCCATGGCGACGGTCCCTTTCCCACCGGGGCGGAGCCGCCCCGGATCTGTGCTGGACGCCAGAGTGCCACCCATCGTCCCGCCGTTTCTGCCGATCCCCCAAGATATGCATATATCTGTCGCTCAATGCGGTGAACTCTGCTACGGAAGAGCGTATTTGGACGGCAGACTGGTGCGAGCTGTGCCGGTGGAAGGAGGCAGGTGTGCAGCACGGTCCCGCGGTGCGCCGGCGCAAGCTCGGCGAGGAATTGCGCGCCTTGCGCGACCGGTCCGGACTCACCAGTGGTGAGGCGGCCCGGCTCGTCGGATGGCACCAGTCGAAGATCAGCCGAATCGAGACGGGGCGCAGCGGCGTCAAGCTGGAGGACATCCGGCTGCTCCTCGACGCCTACGGGGAGGTCGTCAGCCCGCAGGAACGCGCGCTGCTGGAGGCGCTCTCCGCCTCGGCGGCGGGCCCCGCCCCGGGCGCCGACACCGGGCGCGGGCGCCAGTGGTGGCACGACTACCGGGGGCTGTTGCCGCAGGAGTACCGGGACTTCATCAGCCTGGAGGCCGGGGCGCGCGCGGCCCGTACGGTCGAACTCTCGGTGGTGCCCGGCCTGTTGCAGACCCCGGAGTACGCGCGGGCGGTGACCCGGGCCGCGCTGGGCGGGCTTCCGGAGCCGAAGGTGGACGCGCTGGTCGACGTACGGCTGGCGCGCCAGTCCGTACTGCGGGCCGATCCGCCGCTGGAGCTGAGCGCGGTACTGGACGAGGCGGTGCTGCGGCGGAAGATCGGCGGGCCGGGGGTGATGGCCGAGCAGCTGCGGCACCTGGTGGAGGTGTCGAAACTGCCCCAAGTGCGGCTACAGGTCCTGCCGTTCAGCGTGGGGGGACATCTCGGCCTGACCGGACCGTTCGTTATTTTCTCATTTCCGAACATCGCCGATCTGGATGTGGTGGTACTCGACCATTTGACGAGTAGCCTCTATCTGGAGCGGAAGGAAGACCTTGAGGCGTACAGCGCCGCGTTCCGCACCATTCAGGCGCACGCCCTCCCGCCCCGCGATTCGTCGGATCTCATCAGCGCCCTCGCTGACGACGCGTAAGGAGGCACCCCCGTGTCCGCAACCCCCTTATCCACCAGCGGACTTCTGAACAGCGCGAGGTGGCGGCGCAGTAGCCGCAGCACCGGAATGAACAACTGCGTGGAAACGGCCGTGCTCAGTGGCGGCCTGCTGGCCGTCCGCGATTCCAAGCGGGCGGACGGCCCGGCCGTGCTCTTCACCGGGCCGGCCTGGGACGGTTTCCTCGTCTCCGTACGGGCGGACCTGCTCCCGTAGCTCCGCCTAGCGGTCCGTGGCTCCGTCCGGAGCGGTCGCAAGGATCGTCTCCACCGCACGGCTGATCTCGTCCCCCGTGAGATCGGCCCGCGCGGTCAGCCGCAGCCGGGAGATGCCGTCCGGCACCGACGGCGGGCGGAAGCACCCCACGGACAGACCTGCCTCCCGGCAGTCGGCGGCCCAGCGCAGTGCCGCCGAGGCCGACGGGGCCCGTACCGACACCACGGCCGCGTCCGGCCGGGCCGCGGTCAGGCCGGACGCGGTGAGCCGCCCGTACAGGTCGGCGGCCACCTCGCGGGCCCGGTCCGCGCGCTGCGGCTCCCGCTCCAGCAGGCGCAGGGCGGCCAGCGCGGCGCCCGTCGCGGCCGGGGCGAGCCCGGTGTCGAAGATGAAGGTCCGTGCCGTGTTGACCAGGTGCCGGATCACCTTGGCCGGCCCGAGGACCGCCCCGCCCTGGCTTCCCAGGGACTTGGAGAGGGTCAGCGTCGCGACCACCCCGTCCGCGCCCGCCAGCCCGGCCGCCGCCAGCGCGCCACGGCCGCCCTCGCCGAGTACGCCGAGCCCGTGCGCGTCGTCCACGAGCAGGGCCGCACCCTCGGACCGGCAGGCCTCGGCGTACTCGGCGAGGGGAGCCGCGTCCCCGTCCACCGAGAACACCGAGTCGGTGACCAGCAGCGCCCGACCCTCGTACCCGGCGAGGGTCTTCTGCGCTGTGTCCGGGTCGGAGTGCGGGACGACGGCGATCTCGGCGCGGGACAGCCGGCAGCCGTCCACGATCGAGGCGTGGTTGCCGGCGTCGGAGACGACCAGGGTGCCCCGGCCGCTGAGCGCGGAGACGGCCGCGAGGTTGGCCGCGTATCCGGAGGAGAGGACCAGCGCGGCCTCGAACCCGCAGAAGGCGGCCAGCTCCCGCTCCAGCTCCGCGTGCAGTTCGGTCGTGCCGGTGACCAGGCGGGATCCGGTGGCTCCGCCGCCCCAGCGCTCGGCCGCCTCACGTGCGCCCCGTACGGTCTCGGGGTGCCGGGACAGCCCCAGGTAGTCGTTGCTCGCGAGGTCGAGGAGCGGCGAGGAGGCCGGGCGCGGGCTCAGCGTCCGGACGAGCCCGGCCCGTTCCCGGACCCGCTCCGCCTCGTCGATCCAGGAGAAGACGTCCGCGGGGGCGGCGGTGTGCTGGTCGGGCATCGGCAGTCCTCGCGTTTTGTCGGCAGTCCACAGACCTGACCGACCCTAGCCCGTCACGACTCCACCGCCTGGTGTGGCGATACACACACTCTCTTCCGGCCATGTTGTTGGATCTCTCCTTGGCCGGGAGTGGTCGCGTGGGACAGGATCGGCGTCATGGACCTGCTGAACACCCTCGTGGACAAGGGGCTGCGGCGCGAGCTGCCCACCCGTGAAGAAGCTCTCGCCGTGCTGGCCACCTCCGACGACGAACTGCTCGACGTGGTCGCCGCCGCCGGCAAGGTGCGCCGCCAGTGGTTCGGCCGCCGGGTCAAGCTGAACTACCTGGTCAACCTCAAGTCGGGGCTGTGCCCGGAGGACTGCTCGTACTGCTCCCAGCGACTGGGATCGAAGGCCGAGATCCTCAAGTACACCTGGCTGAAGCCCGAGGAAGCCTCCCAGGCCGCCGCCGCGGGCGTGGCCGGCGGGGCGAAGCGCGTCTGTCTGGTGGCGAGCGGGCGCGGCCCGACGGACCGCGACGTGGACCGCGTCGGCAAGACCATCGAGGCCATCAAGGAGCAGAACGAGGGCATCGAGGTGTGCGCCTGCCTCGGTCTGCTGTCGGACGGCCAGGCGGAGCGCCTGAAGGACGCGGGTGCGGATGCCTACAACCACAACCTCAACACCTCTGAGGCCACGTACGGCCAGATCACCAAGACCCACACCTACGCGGACCGGGTCGACACGGTACAAAAGGCGCACGCCGCCGGGCTGTCGGCCTGTTCCGGTCTGATCGCGGGCATGGGCGAGAGCGACGAGGACCTCGTCGACGTCGTCTACTCGCTGCGCGAGCTGGACTCGGACTCGGTGCCGGTCAACTTCCTGATCCCCTTCGAGGGCACCCCTCTGGCCAAGGAGTGGAACCTCACTCCGCAGCGCTGCCTGCGGATCCTGGCGATGGTCCGGTTCGTCTGCCCCGACGTGGAGGTCCGCATCGCGGGTGGCCGCGAGGTGCACCTGCGCTCGATGCAGCCGCTCGCGCTGAACATCGCCAACTCCATCTTCCTCGGTGACTACCTCACCAGTGAGGGCCAGGCCGGGCAGGCCGACCTCGACATGATCGCGGACGCCGGTTTCGAGGTGGAGGGCGCAGGTACGACCACCCTCCCCGCGCACCGCGCCGACGTGGCCGCCGCCGCGACCGGCGGCGGCTGCGGCTCCCACGGGGGCGGCGCCTCCGTCTGCGGTTCCGCGGGTTCGGCCGACTCCTCCGCCGCGGCCGGCTGCGGCTCGGCCTGCGGCGGCTGCTCCGGACACGAGGAGGCCGCGCCCGTACCGGCGCAGGCAGAGGCCGGCGAGGTCCGCCCGGATCTGGTGGCGGTACGCCGCCGTGGCGCGGGAACGGACCTCGCTCCCAATGCCTGACCAGCACCACTCGCCCGACGTGCTGCCGGCCGCCGAACTGCTCGCGCTGGACCGGCAGCACGTCTGGCACCCCTACGGCCCGATGCCCGGCCGCCAGGAGCCCCTGATCGTCGCCTCCGCCTCGGGCGTCCGGCTGCGGCTGGCCGAAACGGCGCAGGGGAACGACGAACTGGTCGACGGCATGGCCTCGTGGTGGTCGGCGATCCACGGGTACAACCACCCGGCGCTGAACGAGGCCGTGACCGGCCAGCTCGGCCGCATGTCACACGTGATGTTCGGCGGGCTCACCCACGAGCCCGCCGTCCGGCTCGCCGCGAAGCTCGTCGAGATCACCCCGGCCGGCCTGGAGCACGTGTTCCTCGCCGACTCGGGCTCGGTCTCGGTCGAGGTCGCGGTCAAGATGTGCCTCCAGTACTGGCGCTCCGTGGGACGGCCGGGCAAGACCCGGCTGCTCACCTGGCGGGGCGGCTACCACGGGGACACCTGGCAGCCGATGGCCGTCTGCGACCCCGAGGGCGGCATGCACGAGCTGTGGTCGGGCCTGCTCCCGCGCCAGCTCTTCGCGGATGCCCCGCCGAGCGGTTTCGACGCCCCGCTGGACCCCGCGTACGTGGCCCACCTGCGCTCCCTCGTCTCCGCGCACGCCGACGAACTGGCCGCGGTGATCGTGGAACCGGTGGTCCAGGGCGCGGGCGGCATGAACTTCCACAACCCCGGCTACCTGCGGGTCCTGCGGGAGCTGTGCGACGAGTTCGACGTCCTCCTGATCCTGGACGAGATCGCCACGGGCTTCGGCCGCACGGGCGCGCTGTTCGCGGCGGACCACGCGGGGATCACCCCGGACGTCATGTGCCTGGGCAAGGCGCTGACCGGCGGATACCTCACCCTCTCCGCAACCCTCTGCACGGAGCGCGTGGCGGACGGGATCTCCCGGGGCGAGGTCCCCGTACTGGCCCACGGACCGACCTTCATGGGCAACCCGCTGGCCACGGCGGTGGCCCTGGCCTCGGTCGAGCTGCTCCTCGGGCAGGACTGGCAGCGCGAGATCAAGCGGATCGAAGCGGGGCTGCTCGAAGGCCTGGCGCCTGCGGCGTCGCTCCCGGGGGTCAAGGACGTACGCGTCCTGGGCGCCATCGGCGTGGTCCAGCTCGACCACGATGTCGACATGTCGGCCGCCACCCGGGCGGCGGTCCGGGAAGGCGTCTGGCTCCGCCCGTTCCGGGACCTGATCTACACGATGCCGCCGTTCGTCACGGACGACGCCGACGTGGCCCGCATCTGCCGCGGAGTCCTCGCGGCCGCGAAGGAGGCCTGACATGGCCGACACCCGCCCGCCCGGCGCCTCCGGGGCCGGCTCACCGGCACCCGGCTCCCCCGCGCCCGCGATCGTCATGATCTCCGGTACGGGCACCGAGATCGGCAAGACGGTCGTCACCTCGGCCGTCGCCGCCGCGGCGCTCGCCGCGGGCCTCTCGGTGGCCGTCCTCAAGCCGGCCCAGACCGGGGTGGGCCCGGACGAGCCCGGCGACGTGGCGGAGGCCGCCCGGCTGGCCGGCTCCGCCGTCACCACGCTGGAACTGGCCCGCTATCCGGAGCCGCTGGCCCCGGACACGGCGGCTCGCCGCGCCTCCCTCCCCACGGTCTCCCCCGCCGAGATCGCGGAAGCCGCGCGCCGCCTCTCCCTCTCCCACGACCTGGTCCTGGTCGAGGGCGCGGGCGGCCTCCTGGTCCGCTTCGACGAAGCGGGCCACACCCTGGCCGACGCGGCCCGGCTGCTCGGCGCCCCGACCCTGGTCGTGGCACCGGCTGGCCTCGGCACGCTCAACTCCACGGCCCTCACGGCCGAAGCCCTCCGGACCCGGGGCCTCGTCGCCCTGGGCGTGGTGATCGGCAGCTGGCCCGCCGACCCCGGCCTGGCGGCCCGCTGCAACCTGGCCGACCTCCCCGCCGTCTCCGCGCTCCCCCTGCTGGGCGCGATCCCGGAGCGATCCGGCGCCCTGGCCCCCGCGGCCTTCCGCACGGCGGCCCCCGGCTGGCTGGCACGGCCTCTGCACGGCACCTGGTCGGACCACTCGTTCCTCAAGGCTTGGCCCGCCTGAGGAACAGGGCCGGCCCGGAAGGTCCGGACTGACTGACGGCCCGGCCCGTTCACCGGGCCGGCCCGTTCACCGGGCCGGGCCGTTCACCGGGCCGGGCCGTTGCGACGGCCCGGCCCGCCGGTCCTGATCCCGGCAGGCCGCCTGCCCCGCGTCCCGCCCCGCAGGGACGCCCCTCCCGTCACCCGTTCAGCGGTTTCACCCAGCGCGTCCAGTGGTCCTCGGGGTGGTAGCCGCCGGCCTCCCACGCCCGCTGGCCGCGCTCGTTCCGGTTGAGCACCATCGCGTCCGCGCGCCGCCCGCCCAGCGCCGCGAACCGCTCCTCCGCGGCGGTCAGCAGCGCCGAGCCGATCCCCTGGCGGCGGTGGCCGGGGTGCACCGCGAGCCGGTACAGGTGGCATCGCCAGCCGTCGAACCCCGCGACGACCGTGCCGACCAGTTCCCCGTCGCGGCGGGCGAGCAGCAGCGAGTGCGGGTCGCGGGCGTGGAGCCGCTCGACGCCGTCGAGGTCGTCGCTGATACTCGTGCCCTCGGCGGCGGTCTTCCAGAAGTCGAGCACGGCGGCGAGATCGGCCGCCGTGGCGGGTTCGATGTAAAGATCGTTCATGTACGGATCCCATCACGGCCAAACCGGCTCCGCCAAAAGGATGAGCAGATCGCTTTGCCCTTCCTTTACCCTGTAGTCATCGGTTCCTCTCGCAACGAAAGGTGTGAGCGTCCGCCCATGGGCGAGCCTCCCAGTCCCCTTCATTCGCCTTCGCGACATCGCGCGATACCCCTCCTCCTGACTGATCATGGGACGGAGGTGAACCACCGATGACCGAAGTGCTCCTGCTCCTCCTGGCGCTGCTGCTCTGCCTTGCCTGCGGAGTCTTCGTCGCCGCGGAGTTCTCGCTGACGACCATCGAGCGCAGCGAACTGGAGCGGGCGGTAGAGCGCGGCGAGCGCGGCGCCGACAGCGCCCTGGCCGCCGTCCGCAGCCTGACCTTCCAGCTCTCCGGCGCCCAGCTCGGCATCACCGTGACCGGCCTGGTCATCGGCATGATCTCCAAGCCTTCGATCGCCGCCCTGCTCCAGGGCCCCTTCAGGGCCATGGGACTGTCCGAGGGCGCCGCGTCCTCCACCGCCCTGATCCTCGGCACCGTGCTGTCGACCGTCGTCCTGATGGTCGTCGGCGAGCTGGTGCCCAAGAACTGGGCGATCTCCTCACCGCTGGCCGTCGCCAAGCGCGTCGCCACCATGCAGCGGGTCTTCAGCCGGGCGTTCCGGCCGCTCATCAGCCATCTGAACACCACGGCGAACCACATGGTCCGCCGGTTCGGTCTGGAGCCCGCCGAGGAGCTCGCCTCGGCGCGCACCCCGCAGGAGCTGGTGGCCCTGGCCCGGCACTCCGCGAAGGCGGGCGCCCTGGAGAAGGACACCGCCGAACTGTTCGTCCGGACCCTCAACCTCGCCGACCTGACCGCGGAGAACGTCATGACCCCGCGCGTCCAGGTCACCGCCCTCGACGTGCAGACCACCGCCGAGGACGTGGCCAACGCGACGCTCGCCACCGGTCTCTCCCGCTTCCCCGTCTACCGGGGCAGCCTCGACACCGTCGTCGGCACCGTGCACATCAAGGACGTACTGGCGCTGCCCGCCGAGGAGCGCCACCGCTACCCGGTGTCGCAGCTGCTGCGCGAGCCGCTCCTCGTACCGGAGTCGCTGACCGTGGACCGGCTGCTGGACCGGCTGTCCGGCAAGCAGACGATGGCAGTGGTCATCGACGAGTACGGCGGCACGGCCGGCGTGGCCACGTTGGAGGACATCGTCGAGGAGGTCGTCGGCGAGGTCCGCGACGAGCACGACCCGCACGAGACCTCCGACCTGGACTCGGCCGGGGTGGACGCCGCCGGGCGCGCGCTGTTCTCCGCCGACGGCTCCGCCCGCACCGACCAGCTCCAGCGGATCGGCCTGCGCGTGCCGGACGGCCCGTACGAGACACTGGCCGGTCTGATAGCGACCGAACTGGGGCGGATCCCGGTGGTCGGCGACAGCCTGGAGCTCGGCGGCTGGCACCTGGACGTGGTGGACGCCAGTGGGCGGCGAGCCGCGCGGGTGCTGCTGCACGCGCCGGCCGAGCCGTCCGAGCCGTCCGACAGGGGCGGGTCCGACAAGGGCCGGTCCGACAAGGGTGGGTCCGACAAGGGCCGGTCCGACAAGGGCGGGGAGGAGGGCCGATGACCGCCGTCCAGTTGCTGATCGGCCTGGCGACCCTGGTCGTCAACGCCTTCTTCGTCGGCGCGGAATTCGCGCTGATCTCGGTCCGGCGCAGCCAGATCGAGCCCTACGCCGAACAGGGCGACCGGCGCGCCAAGGCGGTGCTGTGGGCCCTGGAGCACGTGTCCGCGCTGATGGCGGCGGCCCAGCTGGGCATCACGCTGTGCACCCTGGTCCTGGGTGTGGTGGCCGAGCCGGCCATCGCGCACCTGCTGACCCCCGCCTTCGACTTCTTCGGGGTGCCGGCCGGCCTGACGCACGCGATCTCCTTCGTGGTGGCGCTGGCGCTGGCCACCTACCTGCACATGCTCTTCGGTGAAATGCTGCCGAAGAACGTGGCCCTGGCCGAGCCGGTGCGGACCGCGCTGCTGCTGGGTCCGCCGCTGGTGACCCTCGCGCGGGCGCTGAAGCCGGTGATCTTCGCGATCAACGCCTTCGCCAACGCCCTGCTGCGCCTGCTGCGGGTGGACGTGAAGGACGAGGTCACGGCCACCTTCTCGGACGACGAGCTGGCCCGCATCGTCAAGGACTCCAGTGACGCGGGGCTCATCGACGACCGGGCGAGCGAGCGGCTGCACGACGCCCTGGAGCTGGGGCGCCGGCCCGTGACCGATGTGGTGCTGCCGGCGGACCAAGTGGTTCCGGCCCGGGAGGGCATCACCCCGGCCGGGCTGGAGCGCTTGTCGGCGGAGTCGGGGTACTCCCGCTTCCCGATGATCGACGCACAGCACCGGATCCTGGGATACCTGCACGTCAAGGACGCCCTGGACGCGGACGCGGCGGAGCGCGACGAGCCCTTCCCGGCCTCGGCGCTGCGGCCGATCGCCCAGGTGCGGGCCGAAACCCCGCTGGACGACGTGCTGACCGCGATGCGGCGCAGCCGTACGCACCTGGCGGCGGTCCTCGGGGCGGACGGCGCCATGACGGGCCTGGTCACGATGGAGGACGTGCTGCGGGAACTGTTCGGCAACCCCGCGTCGGCGTAGCCGGGCCGGGCCGTGCGGCACCCCAGCGGCGTGCGGCACCCCGCCTCCGGCCGCGGGGGCGGGGTACCGCTGCGAAACCGGCGTACCGCGCGGTAGCATCGCTCCCGCCATGGAGATGAATGCGTCTTACACCAGTTTCGTCGCGGTCGGCGACTCCTTCACCGAAGGCATGTCCGACCTGCTTCCCGACGGCTCCTACCGGGGCTGGGCCGATCTGCTGGCCGACCGCCTGGCGGCGCGCGAGCCCGGTTTCCGCTACGCGAACCTCGCGGTCCGCGGCAAGCTGATCGGGCAGATCACCGAAGAGCAGGCACCGGCGGCGGCCGCCATGGGCGCCGACGTGGTGACCCTGGTCGGCGGGCTGAACGACGCCCTGCGCCCCAAGGTGGACATGGGCCGGGTGCGCGGGCACCTGGAGGAGGCCGTCGGCCTGCTGGCCCCCTCGTGCAAGACGCTGGTCCTGATGCGCTCCCCGGGCCGCAACGGACCCGTGATGGAACGTTTCCGCCCGCGCATGGAGGAGCTCTTCCTCATCATCGAGGAGCTCGCCGCGCGCCACGGGGCCCTCGTGGTCGACCTGTACGGGGCCCCCGTGCTCGGCGATCCCCGGATGTGGGACGTGGACCGGCTGCACCTGACGGCCGAGGGACACCACAGGGTGGCGGAGGCCGTCTGGCAGGCGCTGGGCCTGCCCCCCGAGACCGACTGGCGCACCGAACTGCCGCCCGCGCTCCCGCCGGGCTGGGCCGTACGCCGCGCGCAGGACCTCAGCTTCGCGCGGCAGCACCTGCTCCCCTGGGTCGGCCGCCGCCTGACCGGCCGCTCCAGCGGGGACGGCCGCCCGGCCAAGCGCCCGGAGCTGCTGGTGCACGAGGCTCCGGGCGGGGCTTCGGAGGGCGAGCGGCTCTCGTAGCAAGGCACAATCCGGGGTGGGCCCCCTACCTGCGTAAACGCACAGCTTCGGCCCAAGTAGAATCCCTACACGTGACTGCCAAGCCCCGCATCCCCAATGTCCTGGCCGGCCGCTACGCCTCCGCGGAGCTCGCCGTCCTGTGGTCCCCCGAATACAAGGTGACGCTGGAGCGGCGGCTGTGGCTCGCCGTGCTCCGCGCCCAGAAGGACCTCGGTATCGCGGTCCCCGACGAGGCCATCGCCGACTACGAGCGCGTCCTGGAGACCGTAGACCTCGCCTCCATCGCGGAGCGCGAGAAGGTCACCCGGCACGACGTGAAGGCCCGTATCGAGGAGTTCAACGCCCTCGCCGGTCACGAGCACGTCCACAAGGGCATGACCTCGCGCGACCTCACCGAGAACGTCGAGCAGCTCCAGATCCGGCTCTCGCTGGAGCTGGTCCGCGACCGCACGGTCGCCGTCCTCGCCCGCCTGGGCAAGCTGGCCGGCGAGCACGCCGAGCTGGTCATGGCCGGCCGCTCCCACAACGTCGCCGCTCAGGCGACCACCCTGGGCAAGCGCTTCGCGACGGCGGCCGACGAACTGCTGGTGGCCTACGACCGCCTGGAGAACCTCCTCGCCCGCTACCCGCTGCGCGGCATCAAGGGCCCCGTCGGCACCTCGCAGGACATGCTCGACCTGCTGGGCGGCGACGCCTCGAAGCTCGCCGACCTGGAGCAGCGGATCGCCGCCCACCTGGGCTTCGGCCAGGCCTTCACCTCGGTCGGCCAGGTCTACCCGCGCTCGCTCGACTACGACGTGGTCACCGCCCTGGTGCAGCTGGCCGCCGCCCCGTCCTCGATCGCGAAGACGATCCGCCTGATGGCCGGCCACGAGCTGGTCACCGAGGGCTTCAAGCCCGGCCAGGTCGGCTCCTCCGCGATGCCGCACAAGATGAACACCCGCTCCTGCGAGCGCGTGAACGGCCTGATGGTCATCCTGCGCGGCTACGCGTCGATGACCGGCGAGCTGGCCGGTGACCAGTGGAACGAGGGCGACGTCTCCTGCTCCGTGGTCCGCCGGGTCGCCCTGCCCGACGCGTTCTTCGCGCTCGACGGCCTGATGGAGACCTTCCTGACGGTCCTCGACGAGTTCGGCGCCTTCCCGGCCGTCGTGGCCCGCGAGCTGGACCGCTACCTCCCCTTCCTCGCCACCACGAAGGTCCTCATGGGCGCCGTGCGGGCCGGGGTGGGCCGCGAGGTCGCCCACGAGGTCATCAAGGAGCACGCCGTGGCCTCCGCCCTCGCCATGCGCGAGCAGGGCGCCGAGCGCAACGAGCTGCTGGAGAAGCTGGCCGCCGACGAGCGGATGCCGCTGGACCGGGCCCAGCTCGACGCCCTGATGGCCGACAAGCTGTCCTTCACCGGCGCGGCGGGCGACCAGGTCGCCGTGGTGGTCTCGCGCATCGAGGAGATCACCAAGGAGCACCCGGAGGCCGCCGGCTACACCCCCGGGTCGATCCTCTGACAGCCGAAGAATGACCCCTGAAGAGCTGAACGCCGCCCGCGACCGCGTCCTCCCGGACGTGGCCGCGGGCGGTCTGCGCGTGCTCTTCTGCGGGATCAACCCGGGCCTGCTCTCCGCCGCGACGGGCCACCACTTCGCCCGCCCCGGCAACCGGTTCTGGCCGGTCCTGCACCTCTCCGGCTTCACCCCGCGCCGCCTGGCCCCGGCGGAGCAGGAGGAACTCCTCTCCTACCGCCTCGGCATCACCAACGTGGTGGCCCGTGCCACCGCCCGCGCCGACGAGCTGAGCCCCGAGGAGTTCCGCGAGGGCGGACGCATCCTGACGGCCAAGGTCGAACTGCTGCGCCCCCAGTGGCTGGCCGTGGTCGGAGTCACCGCCTACCGCACCGCCTTCGGCGAGCGGAAGGCACGGATCGGCCCCCAGGAGCGCACCATCGGCTCCACCCGGATCTGGGCACTTCCCAACCCCAGTGGCCTCAACGCCCGCTGGACCGCCGAGTCCATGGCCCAGGAGTACGCCCGCCTGCGCGCGGCCGCCGGCTTCCCCGCTTTCCCCGGTGCCGCGGGCAGCGCCCCGTAGCCCTGTCCGGGTGATCTGCGCGGGGCGGACCTCCGCGTGCTGGCTACCCTTGCGGTATGAAGATGCACACGGCGGTCCCGGTGAATGTCGACGCGATGATCGAGGACCTCAGGACACTCGTCGAGGTCGAGTCCCCCTCGCGCGATCTCGACGCCCTGGCGACTTCGGCCAAGACCGTCGCCGCCTTCATCGAGAGCCGCCTGGGCGGTGAGGCCGTCCTGGTGGAGAGCGAAGCCGGGCCGCACGTCCACTGGTCGGCCGGTGGCGATCCCAAGGTGCTGGTACTCGGTCACCACGACACGGTGTTCCCTCTCGGCACCCTTGAGCGCCGCCCGTTCAGTGTCGAAGGCGGGCACGCGACCGGCCCCGGGGTCTTCGACATGCTCGGCGGTCTGGTGCAGGCCGTGCACGGCCTGGCCACGCTCGCCGACCTGTCGGGGATCGAGATCCTGGTGACGGCCGACGAGGAGGTCGGCTCGCACTCCTCCCGGCCCCTCATCGAGGAACGGGCCCTGGCCTGCGGCGCCGTACTCGTCATGGAGGGCGCCGCCGACGGCGGAGCCCTGAAGACCGGCCGCAAGGGCTGCGGCACGTTCCAGGTCTCCATCGCGGGGCGGGCCTCGCACGCGGGCCTCGAACCCGCGGCCGGGGTCAACGCCCTGATCGAAGCGGCCCACCAGGTACTGGACATCGCGGCGCTCGCCCGCCCCGACATCGGCACGACCGTCACCCCGACCGTCGCGGCCGCCGGAACCCTGGACAACGTGGTTCCCGCCGAGGCGACCCTCATCGTCGACGTCCGGGTCGAGTCGGCCGCCGAGAAGGAGCGCATCGAATCGGCGTTCGCGGCCCTGTCCCCGCACCTCGAAGAGGCGAAGATCGCGGTACAGGGATCCGTCGGCCGCCCCCCGATGCCAGAGTCGGCTTCGTCCCAACTCTTCGCGCTGGCCGAGCGGCTGCTCCCCGGCCTCGAAGGCAGGGCGGTAGGCGGCGGAAGCGACGGCAACTTCACGGCCGCCCTGGGCGTACCGACGCTCGACGGCCTCGGAGCCGTCGGCGGCGGCGCCCACGCGGACCACGAGTACCTGGTGACCGGAGCCATGCCCGAGCGGGCGAACCTCATCGCCGGCCTGGTCCACGCCATCCGCACCGCCTAGGTCGTCTCCTTCGTCATGCGATGGGTGCCGGGGTGTGAGTTCCGGTAGCGCCGTGGAGGAACGCCCGTTCCGCCCGTGCGAGTCTGCGGATCGCCTCGGACAGCCGGCTCGGGGGGAGCGTGTACGGCAGTCGGATGTTGCGTTCGAAGGCGCCTCCGATCCCGAATCGTGGGCCGGCCGCGATGGTCACTCCGTGGTCGGGCGCCACGGCCGCGAGCCGCGAGCTGATGGGCTCGGGGAAGGTCGCCCATAGGGTCACACCGCCCACTGGTTGCAGGGCGTGGACGTCCGGCAGGTGCTCGGCGAGTGCTTGCCGCAGGGCGTCGCGCTGCGATCTGAGCTGCTGGAGCGCGTCGGGCCGCCGGGTTTGACGCTCGTTCAGAAGGGCGGCCGTGGCGAGCTGTTCGACGACGGGAGTGCCGAGGTCCGTGGTGGGGCGGGCTTGTGCGACACGTTCCAGGAGAGAGGGCAGCGCGCGGATCCAGCCCGTGCGCAGGCCGCCCCAGACGCTCTTGGACACCGAGCCGATGCTGATGGCCGCCGGCATGTGCGCGGCCAGGGGTTCCGGGCTCGGAACGTCCAGCGCCAGATCGGCCATGGTCTCGTCGACGATCGTGGGACACGCGAGCCTGAGCCGTCGGCGCACGCTCGTGGG
This sequence comes from Streptomyces sp. NPDC059443, assembly GCF_042750105.1. Classification (NCBI taxonomy): domain Bacteria; kingdom Bacillati; phylum Actinomycetota; class Actinomycetes; order Kitasatosporales; family Streptomycetaceae; genus Streptomyces; species Streptomyces sp. NPDC059443. The sequence goes on from NZ_JBHYVM010000019.1 coordinate 118,149, forward strand.
CATGCACATCCCGGTCGGGTTGTGGAAGTCGGGGATCAGGTAGGCCAGGTTCGCGGCTCGCCCCGCCGCTCGGAGCTGCTCGGTGTCCCAGCCCGAAGAGCCCAAGGCGACGGGTAGCAGCCGGGCGCGCGCTTCGGTGAAGGTCGCGATCGCGTGCGGGTAGGTCGGATGGTCGATGAGGACTCTGTCCCGTGGCGACAGGAGTACGCGCGCCAGGAGCGCCAGCGCGTGCTGTGCGCCGTTGGTGATCAGGATGTGATCGGGCAGGGTCGGCAGTCCTCGCCGCTGGTACCACTGGGCGACCGCTTCGCGCAGCTCCGCGGTGCCGTACCGGTCGTAGCCGTGTCGCTCGAAATGCCTGGGCAGCTGTTCGAGAGCCGTGGCGAAGGCGGCATGGAGGATCTCGACGGGCGCGGCCGGCGCGGCGAAGGACAGGTCGATGGTGTCCGCGTCCGTGCGGGCCGGGGGCTCGGGCGTGGTGTCGCCGGGCAGCCGAACCGTCGCCCTGGTACGGGCCTGCGTGGCGAGGTATCCGTGCTCGACCAGCGTGCGGAACGCGGCACCGACCGTGGTTCTGCTGGTGCCGAGCGCGACGGCAAGGTCACGCTCGCTCGGCAGGACCGCACCGAGGGAGAGGCGTCCGTCCAGGATGAGCAGACGCAGCCGGTCGGAGAGACGCTGATGCGCCGGCCCCGGCCCCTCCTGCCACGTCCCCAGCATCCGGGCCACCGCGTGCGAGCTGATTTTCACCAAACCAGCATAAGCAATCTGGCTATGGAACCCGGGTCCAGATAGCCCGGAGACTCGCCGTATGGCACCTCCTGCTTCCACCGCGCACCACACCTCCGTCCCGGTTCGACACGACCCGCCCCTGATCCCGCGCATGAACGCATTCGCCCAGGTCCGGGCGGCCCGGAAGGCGCGCCGCATCCCCCAGCTCCTGCTCGGCCTCGCGGGGTACGGGGCCGCCGTGATGCTGCTCGTCCGGTCCGGGCTCGGCGCGGCCAGTTGGAGCGTGCTCACCGAGGGCACCGCCAAGTCCCTCGGCATCTCCTTCGGTTGGGCGACGAACCTGATCTCCCTGCTCGTGCTTCTCGCCTGGATCCCCCTGCGGGAACCGCCCGGGCTCGGCACGCTCCTCAACGTCGCGATCATCGGGTTCGCCGCCGATGCCACCGCGGCCGTGCTCCCCGCTCCGCGGGGACCACTCGCCGAGATCGGATACCTCGCCCTCGGCCTGGTCGCACTGGCGTTCTTCGACGCGCTCTACCTCGGCGCGCAGTTCGGGTCGGGACCACGTGACGGCATCATGACCGGTCTCGTGCGGCTCACCCGCCTGCCTTTCGCCGCCGTACGGACCGGCATCGAGGTCACCGTCGCCGGAGCCGGCTGGCTCTTGGGTGGCACCCTCGGCGTCGGAACCGTGCTGATAGCCGTGTGCATGGGGCCTCTCGTCGGCTGCTTTCTGCCGCTGGTAGCGGTCCGCCTTCCTGCCGCGACGCCCGGGCGGACCGGGCAGGGATAGCCGAACGGCTCGCCACGGATGGCCCGTTGGCCGGCATCCACTACTCGGAGAGTCCGCAGGCCGCCGCCGAGGCCGCCACCGGAGGTACTCGCCTCTAGGGCGTCTCATGGCGTCACGCGTCCCGGCGTCGTATCGACAGCCATCCGGCGGCCACCGCGAGCAGTGCCCACAGCGCCAGGACCCCGAGACCGGTCCACGGGGCGAGGCCGCCCGACGGGTCGAGGCGCATCATCGCCCGGCCCGCGCGGTCCGGAAGGTACCGGGCGATGCCGTCGGAGACCGCGCCGAGGACGAAGGACACCATCAGCACGAACGGTATGAGCAGACTCAGGGTGACCGTCGCGCTGCGCAGTACTGCCGTTAGCCCGGCCGCCAGCAGGGCCATCAGCGTGAGGTACATGCCGCAGCCGAAGATCGCACGGTAGGTTCCCGGGCTGCCCAGGTCTAGGGAGTAGGAGCCCATGAAAGCCTGACCGCCGAGGAACGTCGCGAATCCGGCGAGCTGTCCGGCCAGGAGGGCCAGGCCGCCCACCACGGCCATCTTCGACAAGTAGAGCCGTGCGCGGTTCGGGACCGCGGTCAGCGAGGTGCGCAGGGCACCGTTGTGGAACTCGGACGACAGCGCGGTGGCGCCGAAGGCGAAGGCCGCGACCTGGCCGAAGTTGATCCCGTAGAACGCCGCGAGGAGCGGGTCCTCGCCCATACTGCCTGCCTCCGTCCCGCCGATCAGCGCGGCCGCCAGCGTCTGGATTACCACAGTGACGAGGAAGACCGCTATCAGCGATCCGAAAGTGCCGCGCAGGGAACGTATCTTGATCCATTCCGAGTGCAGGACGGGGGCGGTGGGCAGAGCGGTGCTCATGGAGGAGCCTCCTTGGAGGTGACGGGTCAGCGGGTGGCGGCGAACTGGGCGTGCTCTGCGGTGAGATCGAGGTAGGCCTGTTCCAGCGAGGCCCTCTCGTCGACCAGTTCCAGCATCGGGATGCCTTCGCGGGCGGCCATGCCCCCGAGCTGCTCGGCCTGTATGCCCTCCACGGTCCACCGCCCGTCCTGGGCAGTGACCAGTTCGAAGTCCTCCCTGGCGAGGGCCGTCCGCAGCCGGGTCGGGTCGGTGGTGCGCAGTCGCACTCTCGGGGTGCTGCGCGCTTCGATGAACTCCTCCATCGGGGTGTCGGCCAGCAGCCTGCCCTGCCCGAGCACCACCAAGTGGTCGGCGAGGGCGGCGGTCTCGGTCATCAGGTGGCTGGAGACGAGGACCGTACGGCCTTCGGCGGCCAGGCCCCGCATGAGCTCACGGATCCAGATGATGCCCTCGGGGTCGAGGCCGTTGGTCGGCTCGTCCAGCAGCAGCACAGCGGGGTCTGCGAGCAGGGCCGCCGCTATGCCGAGGCGCTGGCGCATGCCCAGTGAGAAGGTCTTGATCCGCCGCTTGGCCGCCGCGGCGATCCCCGACTGCTCCAGGACCGCCTCCACCCGGCTCATCGGCACACGGTTGGCCGCCGCGAGGAAGCGGAGATGGTCCCGGGCGGTGCGTCCGCCGTGGGCCGACTGCGCGTCGAGCAGGGCTCCCACCTGGTGGAGGGGGTCGGGGAGGTCCGTGAACCGCCGGCCGCCGATGGTGGCCGTCCCGGAGGTGATCCGGTCCAGGCCCAGCAGCAGCTGCCGACTGGTCACCGCCGTCGCACACCGGCTGCTGGGCCCCTCCGCGGCCGAGCGGCTCACTGCGCTGGAAGCGCGCACCGAGCAATTGCTGGAGCGCACCCGCATCGCGCGGGAGCTGCACGACTCGATCGGCCACGCGCTGACCGTGGCGGTCGTGCAGGCGGGGGCCGCGCGGGCCGCGGGCGACCCGGAGTTCACCGCCCGCGCCCTGAACGCGATCGAGGAGACGGGCCGGGCCGCACTGGAAGACCTGGAACGGGTGCTGATCGTCCTGCGGGAGTCCGGTCAGCGGCCTTCCCAGCGCCCGACGCTGGCGGAGGCCGACCGGCTGCTCGACTCGGCACGCGCCTCCGGCGCCACCGTCGACGCACAACTCGTAGGCCCTCTCGATCAGTTGCCCGGGCCGGTCACCCAGGAGGGCTACCGGATCCTTCAGGAGGCCCTCACCAATGTGCTGAGGCACTGCGGTCCCGTGCCGGTACGGGTACGGATCGACATGGTCGCCGACCGGCTGGACCTGGAGGTAACCAATCCACTGCCGGACCAACCCACCGTCATGGCCGGCGGCGGGAGCGGACTGCGCGGCATGCGGGAGCGGGCCGCGCTGCTCGGCGGGGAAGTCGACACCGGGCCGCACAAGGGCGGTTGGAGGGTGCGCGCACGGCTCCCGCTGGAGCGAATACGCTGACCGGATGCCGGTTACCGTACTGCTCGTCGACGACGAACCCCTGGTACGCGCGGGTCTGCGCGCCGTCCTGGATGCCCAGCCCGACATCGAGGTGGTCGGTGAGGCCGCCGACGGCGCCTCCGTGGTCCCGCTCGTACGGCAGCTGCGACCGGATGTCGTCGCGATGGACGTCCGGATGCCGCTGCTCGACGGGATCGAGGCCACGCGGGCGGTCCTGCGGACCGTTGACTCCCCGCCGAAGATCCTCGTGGTCACCACCTTCGAGAACGACGAGTACGTCTACCAGGCTCTGCGGGCCGGCGCGGACGGGTTCCTGCTGAAGAGAGCCCGGCCGTCGGAGATCGTGCACGCGGTACGGCTGGTGGCGGAAGGGGAGACGCTGCTCTTCCCCGCGGCGGTGCGCGCGCTGGCCGCGGAGTACGGAAACCGGCAGGCCCGGACGGTGCTGGAGCGGGCCGCGCTGACCGAGCGGGAGGAGGCCGTGCTGCGGCTGATGGCGAAGGGACTGACCAACATCGAGATCGCCCGCGAGCTGATCGTCGGGACGGAGACGGTGAAGTCCCACGTGAGCGCGATCCTGGGGAAGCTCGGCGCACGGGACCGGACCCAGGCCGTGATCACCGCGTACGAGTCGGGGTTCGTGTCCCCTGCCTGACCGCCGGGAGCCGCGGCGAGAGGAGGGGCGGATTCCGGCCGATGGGGGGCTGCTTCTCGCCGTCGCACCGGGTCCGCAGTACGATCCGCCTGACAAGCTCGCTAGCTGGGAGGACACACGTTGGGGCAGCTGACCGGCGGGGACCCCTCTCTGCTCCGGCGGATCAACTCCGCCGTCGTACTGCGGGCACTGCGCGCCGCCGAATCACCGACCCTCACCGATCTCACACGGGTGACCGGGCTCTCCCGGCCGACCGTCGAAGGGGTCGTCGAGGGACTTATCGGTACCGGGCTCGTGGTCGAAGCGGGTGCGGAGGAAGGCGCGCGGCGCCAGGGGCGGCCGGCCAGGCGCTTCCGCTTCCGCGCGGAGGCGGGGCACCTGCTCGGCGTGGAGATCGGTTCGCACCGGATCGCGGTGCTGCTGTCCGGGCTGGACGGGCGGGTGATCGGCGCCGGCACCAAGGAGGTCGCCGAGACCGCGTCGGCCGACGAGCGCCTGGAACGGGTGCGCACGGCGGTGGCCGATCTGCTGCGCAAGGCCGGGGTGCCCCGGGACTCGCTGCGGGCCGTCGGCGTGGGCAGCCCCGGGATCGTGGAGGCCGATGGCACGGTCCGGCTCGGCACGGCCCTGCCCGGCTGGACCGGGCTGCCGCTCGGCGAACGGCTGCGCCGCTCGTTCCGCTGTCCGGTGCAGGTCGAGAACGACGCGAATGCCGCGGCGGTCGCCGAGCACTGGAAGGGCGCCGCGACCGACACGGACGACATGGTCTTCGTGATGGCCGGGCTCAGCCCCGGCGCAGGCTCCCTGATCGGCGGACGCCTGCACCGCGGCTTCGGCGGGGCGGCCGGGGAGATCGGCGCGCTGCATCTGCTGGGCCGCGAGGTCACGCCCGAGAGGCTGCTGTCGACCACCGGTGAACCCCTGCACCCGCTGGACGAGCCGGCCGTGGCGGAGGTCTTCGCGATGGCCCGGCGCGGCGACGGGCGCGCGGTGGCCGCGGTGGAGCGGTTCATCCAGCGGCTGGTCCACGACGTGGCGGCCCTGGTGCTGGCCATGGACCCCGAGCTGGTGGTGGTCGGCGGCTGGGCGGCCGGACTGGACGGGGTACTGGACCCCCTGCGCCGGGAACTGGAGCGGTACTGCCTGCGCCCGCCCCGCGTTGCCCTGTCCATGCTCGGCGAGGCGGCGGTGGCCACGGGGGCGCTGCGGCTGGCGCTGGACCACGTGGAGGAAGAGCTCTTCGCGGTGGAGAAGACGGTGACGGCCCGCCGCCGCTAGTTCCCCTCGGGGCGGGGGCACTGTCCCGGGAACGCGAGTGGCCGGCCCCTGAGGGCCGGCCCGTGGTGCGGTGGGGTCAGGAAGCGACGCGCGCGTCGTGGGTGATCTGGACGTCGCCGGAGTCACCGAAGGTGAGGCGGCAGGTGTCCGCGCGGTAGGTCGCCACCGAGACGGCCGCCGTGCCCGCCGTGGTGAAGTAGCGGGTGGTGACCAGGAGGACCGGGGCGCCGGGCAGCCGGTCCAGCTCCTTCGCGTCGTCGGCGCGGGCCGAGCCGAGCTCCACCGAGCGGTCCTGCCCGTCGAGGGCGAGCCGCTGCAGCTCCCGCATGACGGCGCGGGCGCGCGCCGGACCGGCCGGGGCGTCGATGGCGGAGAGGCCCGGCACCGAGGCGGCCGGCACGTAGAGCATTTCCGCGGCGAGGACCTGGCCCTGCTCGATGCGGGTCCGGCGCACCGCGAGGACCAGTTCGCCGTCGGCGGTTCCGAGGAGCTTGAGGACGGCCGCACCCGGCACGGCCTCCGCCGCGTCCACGGGCTCCCAGCCGTCGGTGCTCTCGCCGGGCCAGCTGTGCTGCGCACTGCCGACGGCCACGCCGACGCGCGGCGGGGCGACGGTGGTGCCGACGCCGCGGCGGCGCTGCAGGCGGCCTTCGAGCTCCAGCTGCTCCAGGGCCTGGCGCAGGGTCGCACGGGCGACGCCGAAGCGGGCGGCGAGTTCACGCTCGTTGGGCAGCACCTCGCCCACGGCGAAGTCCCGGTCGAGCGCCTCACTGAGGACGGTCTTGAGGTGCCAGTACTTCGGCTCCGGCACCGATTCGAGCTGCGTGGTCCCCACCCTGACTCCTCCTGCAATCGCCGCGATCGCCATGCTCCAGCGGCAGTTCCGCGCCCTTGTTTATTAAAGGTTCCTGCACTATCCCTGCGACGATAGGACGGCGCTACCCCTTGGTCAAGACCAATCCTCATCCCTTTGCCGGGCAGAACGGGCATATGTATCAACCCGTTCACGGGATGTTCGCGGGCCGCCATGGCGAGGGCTCGCGCCAGAGCTCTTGATGCCGGGGGCTACCGGGCGGTAATCATGGCGGGAGACACTACTGACAACCTGTCTCACACGCGCCGCCCGACCCCGACGAGGAGCAGCATGACCGCCACGGTCTCCTTCACGATCGATTCGCCGCTGGGCCCCCGCACGACCACCGCCACCTACGAGCGCGAGGGCGCGGGCGAGCCGCTCCTCCTGCTCCACGGCATCGGCCACCACCTCCAGGCCTGGCGCCCGGTCACCGGCATCCTGGCGGCGGAGCACGACGTGATCGCCGTCGACCTGCCCGGCTTCGGCGCCTCGGAGCCGCTGCCGCACGGGGTTCCGTACGATCTCGGCACCGTCGTTCCGGCGCTCGGCGCGCTCTGCGCCGCACTCGGCGTCGAGCGCCCGCACGTGGCGGGCAACTCCCTCGGCGGGCTGCTCGCGCTCGAAATGGGCCGCGCCGGCCTGGCCCGCTCGGTCACCGCCCTCTCCCCCGCCGGTTTCTGGTCGCAGGGCGAACGCCGCTACGCCTTCGCCGCGCTCCGCGCCATGCGCCTCGGCGCCACCGCGCTGCCCCGCTCCGCCGTCGAGCGGCTCTCCCGCAGCGGCGCGGGCCGGGCGGCGCTCACCGGCACGATCTACGCGCGCCCCGCCCGGCGTTCCCCCGAAGCCGTGGTCGCCGAGACCCTCGCCCTGCGCGAGGCCACCGGCTTCGAGGACACCCTGGCGGCGGGTGGCTCCGTACGGTTCACCGATGACCTGCCCGGCCTGCCGGTCACCATCGCCTGGGGCAGCCGCGACCGGCTGCTCCTGCGCCGCCAGGGGATACGCGCCAAGCACACCATCCCGGGCGCGCGCCTCGTGCGGCTCCCGGGCTGCGGCCACGTCCCGATGAACGACGACCCGGCGCTGGTCGCCCGAGTCATCCTGGACACGGCCCGACCGAACACGGCCCGCTGAACACGCCCCGCCCGGTGGCCTGCTGACGGACACTCATCCACCCGTCTGCCTCCCGGCCCGCCCGCTCATCAGTGTTCACGCATGATTCGCGTACACGACGTGGGCGGGCCGGTGCGCGGCCGGTGTACGGCGACACACTGGTCCGGCCCCTCCCCCGCCGGCCTCTGGAGACGCACCGATGGCACCGATGCCGCACACCCGACGCTCCCTGCTCGGCGGTTCCCTCGCCGTGCCGGTGGGCATCGCCCTGTCCAGCACCCTGTCCAGCGCCTTCGCCCTCCCGGCGTACGCCGCCACCGCACCCGCCTTCACCCGGTCCGGCCGCCCGAACGCCCTCTGGGGCGTCCAGTCCGGCGAGATCACCGCCAACTCGGCGACCGTCTGGACCCGTTCCGACCGGCCCGCGCGGATGTACGTCGAGACCTCGCCGAGCGAGTCGTTCCGCTACGCCGTCCGCCGCCACCGCGGCCCGCTCCTCGGCCCCGGTACGGACTTCACCGGCACCGCCTCCCTGCGCGAGCTCCCGCCCGGCCAGCAGATCCACTACCGGGTGGTCCTCGCCGACCCCGACGACCCGCGCCGCACCGGCGAACCGGTCCGCGGCACCTTCCGCACCACCCCCGCCTCCCGCCGCCGCGACGTGCGCTTCCTGTGGTCCGGGGACCTCGCCGGCCAGGGCTGGGGCATCAACCCGGAGATCGGCGGCTACCGCGTCTTCGACGAAATGCGGCTGCGCGACCCCGACTTCTTCCTCTTCAGCGGGGACACCATCTACGCCGACGGCCCGCTCCAGGCCTCCGTCCCCCTGCGCGACGGCACCCTCTGGCACAACGTGACCACCGAGGAGAAGGCGAAGGTCGCCGAAACCCTCGCCGAGTTCCGCGGCAACTTCCGGTACAACCTCCTCGACCGCAACCTGCGCGACTTCAACGCCCAGGTGCCGGTCCTCGCCCAGTGGGACGACCACGAGGTGCGCAACAACTGGTACCCGGGCCAGATCCTCGACGACCCCCGGTACACGGTGAAGGACATCGACACCCTCGCCGGCCGGGCCCGCCAGGCCTTCGGCGAGTACTTCCCCGTCACCGACCTGCGCGGCGGCCGCGCCGAGGGCCGGATGTACCGGGTGATGCGCCACGGGCCGCTGCTCGACGTGTTCGTGCTCGACATGCGCACCTACCGCGACGCCAACTCCCCGGGCCGCCAGACCGACGACCCCATCGGCATCCTCGGTTCCGAGCAGCTGGCCTGGCTCAAGCGCGAACTCTCGCGCTCCCGTGCCACCTGGAAGGTCATCGCCGCCGACATGCCGCTGGGCATCGTGGTCGCCGACGGGACCGCGAACTTCGAGGCCGTGGCCCAGGGCGACCCGGGCGCGCCGCTCGGCCGCGAGCTCCAGATCGCCGAACTGCTGCGCCACATCAAGCACCAGCGCATCACCGGCACCCTCTGGCTCACCGCCGACGTCCACTACACGGCCGCGAACCACTACGCGCCCGAGCGGGCCGCCTTCACCGACTTCGCGCCGTTCTGGGAGTTCGTCTCCGGCCCCATCGGGGCGGGCGGCTTCCCGGCCGGCCGGCTCGACGCCACCTTCGGCCCGGAGACCGCGTACGCGCAGTCCGCGCCGCTCGCCAACATGTCGCCGTCCGAGAACCCCCCGTACTACGGCGAGGTGGAGATCGACGGGGACGGCGGCGAGCTCACCGTCCGGTTGCGGCGCCAGGGAGGCCAGGTGCTCTTCACCCAGACGCTGCGGCCCGGACGGGTGGGCCAATGACGGGTGTGGGCCGATGACGGGTGGGCCAATGAAATCAGCCGGAAAACAGGGCGAAATCGGCCAGATGGATCCTTAACCAGTCGGTCACAGATCGTTCGTGATCACGCAACACCCCTGCGTCACAGTGGTCTGCATGACTGAGCGTATTCCTGCCTCTGCCCAGCGTCCCCACCGCCACCACTGGCGTCGGGACCTCGTCGAACTCGCGGCACTCTTCTGCGCCGTGGCCGTCGCCGACGGCATCGCCAATCTCGTCGCACACGGTCCGCGCGGCCCAGTCATGCTCGTCGCCTCGGCCGTGGCGCTCCTGGTCACGGCGGCGTTCCACACCTGGTGGGCACGGCGCCACAGCCATGCGCCGCCGCCCACGAGCACCGCGCCCTCCGATCCGGGCGCGGCGGCCGTCGCCGTAGCCACCGCGACGGACGCCGCCCCCGGACCGGCCACGGGCGCCGCGCTCACCACCTCCCTGTGGCGGATGCGGACCACGGTGCGCGACGAGCCCGGCAGCCTCGCCGCGATCTGCACGGCGCTCGCCCGGAGCGGCGTGGACATCCTGACCCTCCAGACGCACCCGCTCCCCGAGGGCGGCACGGTGGACGAGTTCCTGCTGCGCGCCCCGCAGCAGCTGCCCTCCGCCGACCTCATCCGGGCCATCGCCGGCGCGGGCGGCCACAGCACCTGGATCGAGCGCGCCGACGCCCACGACCTCGTCGACACCCCGACCCGCGTCCTGGGTCTGGCCACCCGCACCGCGCTGGACGCCGCCGAGCTCCCGCTCGCCCTGCGTCAGCTGCTCGGCCGCTGCACCATCCACTCCATCCCGGCCACCACCCTCTCGGGGCGCCCCAACGCCGGCGCGGACGCCCCGGTCGAAGGGGTCCTGGAGGCCACCGTCATGCGGCTGCGCGACCCCTCGGGCGGTGCGATCACCATCGAGCGGCCCTACCTGCCCTTCACCCCGACCGAGTTCGCCCGCGCCCGCGCGCTCGTCGAGCTCGACGCCCGGCTCGGGCCGCGCGTCCCGCGCAGCCAGGACGTGCTGACGCTGCCCGAGGGCAACGAGATCACCGTCCGCCGCGCCGACGGCTCCGACCGGGCCGCCGCCCGCGCGATGCACGACCGCTGCTCGGAGCGGACCCTGTCCCTGCGCTACCACGGCCCCGTCGCCGACGCCGACCGCTACCTCGGCCACCTGCTGAGCCCGCGCTTCGGCCGTACCCTCGCCGCGACCACCGCCTCCGGCAAGCTCGTCGCCCTCGGGCACCTGCTCTGGGACGGCGACGAGACCGAGGTCGCGCTGCTCATCGAGGACGACTGGCAGCGCCGCGGCATCGGCTCCGAGCTGCTGGGCCGGCTGATCGGGATGGCCATCGAGGCCGGGTGCGACAGCGTGTACGCCGTCACCCAGGCCTCGAACACCGGCATGGTCGCCGCCATGCGCGGCCTCGGACTGCCCCTCGACTACCAGATCGAGGAGGGCACCCTGGTGATCACGGCCCGGCTGGACACGACCCCGGTCAACTCCCGGCTGCCGTACGAGCTTCCCGGCGAATCCCGCGGTCTGCCCCGTACGCAGTACTGACCAGCACGACCAGCACGACCAGCGCCGACCAGCACCGACCAGCACCAACCAGCGCTGACCGCCGGGCCGGACCCAGCCGAGTCCGGCCCGGCCGGACTGCAACGGCCGACCGGGAAGGGCCCCGCTGCCCTCCTGCGCCCGCCCTGACAGCAGGTTGAGGCCATTTGGTGATGACGCGACCCCGTTTCCCGTATGAAGATGTCCACATGTCAGACATCCTCGCCAGCGACAGCGCCGCACGACTGCCTCGCCAGGTCGCCGATTCCTACGTCGACGACCTCATCGCCATCGACCCGATCATGGGCACCTACCTCGGTGTCCCCGCATCCTCCGGCAAGCTCCCGGACTTCTCCCCCACGGGCCGCGCCGCGGCGGCCGAGCTCTCCCGTTCCACCCTCGTGCTGCTCGACGCCGCCGAGCGGCAGCCGGGCGCCGACAGTGACGTCGAGCGCCGCTGCGCCCGCCTGCTGCGCGAGCGCCTCACCGCCGAACTCGCGGTCCACGATGCCGACGAGGACCTCTGCGCGGTCAGCAACATCCACTCCCCGGCGCACTCGGTCCGCGAGGTCTTCACCCTGACCCCGGCCGACACGGACGAGGACTGGGCCGCCATCGCCGAGCGGCTGCGCGCCGTTCCGGCCGCCTACGCGGGCTACCGCGAGTGCCTCGCCCTCGGCCTGAACCGGGGCCTGTACGGCGGCCCGCGCCCCACCGCCACCTTCATCGAGCAGCTCACCGCCTGGGCCGGCGAGGCAGCGGCCGATGAGAAGCCCTCCGGCGCGGACTTCTTCTCCGAGTTCGCCGCCGGCGGCCCCCAGACCCTGCGCGCCGAGCTCGACGAGGCCGCCGCCGCCGCGACCGCCGCCGTGGTCGAACTCCGCGACTGGATGCGGGACGTGTACGCCCCCGCGATCGCAGGTCAGCCCGACCCGGTGGGCCGCGAGCGCTACGCCCGCTGGTCGCGCTACTTCAACGGCACCGACCTGGACCTGGACGAGGCCTACGCCTACGGCTGGTCCGAGTACCACCGGCTGCTCGGCGAGATGAAGGCGGAAGCCGCCAAGATCCTGCCGGACGCGGGCCCCTGGGAGGTGCTCAAGTACCTGGACGAGCACGGCACCCGCATCGAGGGCGTGGACGAGGTCCAGGCCTGGCTCCAGGGCCTCATGGACGAGGCCATCGAGAACCTCGACGGCACCCACTTCGACCTCGCCGAGCGGGTCAAGAAGGTGGAGTCGCGGATCGCCCCTCCGGGCGGCGCGGCGGCCCCGTACTACACGAACCCCTCCGAGGACTTCTCCCGTCCCGGCCGGACCTGGCTGCCGACGATGGGCCAGACCAGCTTCCCCGTGTACGACCTGGTCTCCACCTGGTACCACGAGGGCGTTCCCGGCCACCACCTCCAACTGGCGCAGTGGACGCACGTCGCGGACCAGCTCTCCCGCTACCAGGCCAGCGTCGGCCTGGTCAGCGCCAACGCCGAGGGCTGGGCGCTGTACGCGGAGCGGCTGATGGACGAGCTGGGCTACCTCAAGGACGCCGAGCAGCGACTGGGCTACCTGGACTGTCAGATGATGCGCGCCGCGCGGGTCATCGTCGACATCGGCATGCACCTGGGCCTGGAGATCCCGGCGGACTCGCCGTTCCACCCGGGCGAGCGCTGGACGGTGGACCTGGCGCAGGAGTTCTTCGGCCTGCACAGCGGCCGGCCGGGCGACTTCGTCGAGAGCGAGCTGACTCGCTACCTGTCGATGCCTGGCCAGGCGATCGGCTACAAGTTGGGCGAGCGCGCCTGGCTGCTGGGCCGCGACAACGCGCGGGCCGCGCACGGCGAATCCTTCGACCTGAAGGCGTGGCACATGGCCGCGCTGTCCCAGGGTTCGCTGGGCCTGGACGACCTGGTGGACGAGCTGTCGAAGCTCTGACCGCGAACGGGCGGACCGGCCGGCCCCGTACGGGAGCCGGCCGGTCCGCCCGGCTCGTCCCGGTGGCCGCCCGGCTCGTCCGGGTCGCCGCTCAGCCCGTGCCGGGGGCCGTCCGGTGGCGCACCACCGAGCCGCCGCGCTGCTTGACGATCTCCAGCTGCGCCTGCACCCGGGTCCGCAGGTCGGCGACGTGGCTCACGATGCCCACGCTGCGGTCCCGTTCGCGCAGCGAGTCCAGTACGTCGAGCACCTCGTCCAGCGCCTGGTCGTCGAGGCTGCCGAAGCCCTCGTCGATGAAGAGGGTGTCGAGCCGCATGCCGCCCGCCTCGTCCGTGACCACGTCGGCCAGGCCCAGCGCGAGCGCGAGCGAGGCGAAGAAGGTCTCGCCGCCGGACAACGTGGCGGTGTCCCGCTCGCTGCCGGTCCAGGCGTCGACCACGTGGAGCCCGAGCCCGGAACGCCCGCGTCCGCTCGCCTTGGCGTCGGAGTGGACCAGGGTGTAGCGGCCGCCGGACATGCGCAGCAGACGCACCGTCGCCGCCGCCGCGACCTGCTCCAGCCGGGCCGCGAGCACGTACGCCTCCAGCCTCATCTTGCGTTCGTTGTCGGCGGAGGTGCCCGCGGTGAGTCCGGCGAGCCGGGCCACCCGCTCGTACGCCTGGCGCAGCGGTCCCAGGGCCCGCAGTTCCCGCTCCGCCTGCTGCGAGAGCCGGTCCAGTTCGGCGCAGCGCACCCGGGAGGCGTCGACGGCGGATCCGGCGCTACGGAGCTTCGCGGCGGCCCGGTCCGCGTACGCCTCGGCGGCGTCCGGGTCGGCCGGGGGCAGGGCCGCCGCCGCGGCGGTGTCGTGCTCCCCGCGGCGGTCGGCCAGCATGGCCTCCTCCGCCTGCCAGGCGTCCATCCGGTGCTGCAGGTCGGTGCGCTGGTACTCCGGGAGTACGGCGTCGGCCGCCTCCTCGGTGGTGTCGAACCCGGCCTTGAACGCGGCGTCGGCCAGCTGGCCGTCGGCCTCCTTCAGTCGCGCGGCGGTGGCTTCGGCCCGGCGCAGCGCGGCCGAGGCCGAGGTGACCATGCGGACCCGGTCTTCGAGGACCTCGGCGCGGGCCGCGACGCTGGGCGCGTCTCCCCGTACCCGTGCGAGCTCCACCTCCAGCGAGGCCTGTTCCTGGTCGAGGGCTTCGCGGCGGGTGGCCCGCCCGGCGGCCCGGACCTCGGCCTCCAGCCGGTCGGCGCTGCGCACGGCGTGCTCCCGCTCGGCGCGGTCGAGCCGCTCGCGGGCGGCGTGCAGTCCGGCGGCCACGGTGTGGGCGGCGGCGTGCCGGGTGCTCAGGTCGGAGGCGAGTTCCCGCAGTTCGGCGGTGGTGGCCTCCCCCGCGGCGGCCGCGGCTTCGGCGCGGGCCTCCCGGACGGCGGCCAGCCTGCGCTCGACGTCGGCCCTGCGCTCCTCGGCCGCTTCGAAGCGGGCGTGCGCCGCGTCCTCGGCGGCGCTGTCCACGTGACCGGGGGCCGGCCGGGCCGGGGCCGGGTGCTCGGCGGCTCCGCACACGGCGCACGGCTCGCCCGCCACCAGGGCCGCGGCCAGTTCGGCGGCGATCCCGCGCAGCCGGGTCTCCTTGAGCTCCAGCCAGTGCTCCCGGGCGGCGGTCGACTCCTCGCGCGCGGTGAGCAGCTCGCCGGAGGTCCGCTCCGCGTCGGCGTCGAAGGCGTCGCGGCGCTCGGCGGCGTGCAGGTGCAGCCGGGCGGGTTCCAGCTTGCCCGCGAGCTGCTCGGCCAGGGTCGCGGCCTGCTGGGCGGCGTCCATCCGCCCGGCCAGCCCGGCCCGGGTGGCGTCCCAGCGGCCGAGCCATTCGGCCGCCTCCTGCTGCTGCTCTTCGGCGGCCCGGGATTCCCTTTCCAGGTGGGCCCGTTCACGGCGGATCTCGGCGCTGCGCTGCTCGGCCCGGCGGGCGGCTCCGAGCGCTCCGAGGTCACCCCGCAGCCCCTGTTCCAGCGTGGCCAGCTGCTCGGTGCCCGCCTCGGCGTACTGCGGCGGGAGCATCGCCCGGGCCACGCTCTCCGCGTGCGCGGCGGCCATGTGGGCCCCGGCGGCGGCTCCGCGCAGCTCCAGGGCGGGGGCGACGAGGGCTCCGCGGCGGGCCCGGTCGAGCAGGGCGCGCACCCGCTCCCGCTCCGGAGCGGCCTCGGCGAGCAGGGCCGCCCGGCGGGTGGTCTCCGCGTGCCGGCGTTGCAGCCGGTCCAGCTCGCGCGCCTCCTCGGCGGCCCGCCGGGCGGCGGCGTACCGCCCCTCGACGGCGGCGAGCGCGTACTCGGCGACGGTGAGCCGCTCGCGGGCGCAGGAGCGCGCGACGGCGGCCCAGGCACGGACGGCCTCGGCGAGTCCGGGGTCGCCGGGCTGGTGCCGGGGCAGCGGCCAGGCCCGCAGGTCGGCACTGTCTCCGGCGGCCTGCGCCAGGCGCTGGGCGGTGTGCAGCACCTGCTCGTCCCCGGCGCGGACCTTGGCTTCGGCGGTCCGGCGCCGGTCGCCGAGCAGGGTCTCGACGGCGGCGAAGCGGCGGGTGTCGAAGAGCCGGCCCAGCAGTCGGCCCCGCGCCACCTCGTCGGCCCGCAGGAAGCGCGCGAACTCTCCCTGCGGCAACAGCACGACCTGGCAGAACTGCTCGCGGCTCATGCCGAGCAGCTGCTCGATCTCCTCGCCGATCTCCTGGTGGGAACGGCTGAGCGCGCGCCAGTGTTCCCCGCCCCCCTCACCCGCACCCTCGCGGTCGTACTCGCGCAGCCAGCTCTGCGCCTTGTCCTTCGTCGTCCCGGTGCCGCGCTTCTTCGGCCGGTCCTGCTCGGGGCGCCGGGTGATCTCCAGGCGGCGTCCGCCCGCGGTGAGTTCGAGGGTGACCTCGGTCGGGGTGTCGGCGGCGGCGTGGTCGCTGCGCAGGCTGGTGCCGGGGGCCTGGCGGGAGCCGGGGACCGACCCGTAGAGGGCGTAGCAGACGGCGTCCAGGACGGAGGTCTTGCCGGCTCCTGTGGGTCCGTGCAGCAGGAAGATCCCGGCGCCGGAGAGGGCGTCGAAGTCGATCTCCTGCGGTTCGGCGAAGGGCCCGAAGGCGGTGATCCGGAGCCGGTGCAGCCTCATCGGTGGGTCTCCTGCCGGCTGTCCTCGGCCCGCACGTCGTCGAAGGCGCCCTGAAGGACGGCCCGTTCGGCCTCGTCGGAGAAACCGCCGCCACCGCGCACGTGGGCGACGAAGTCCTCGGCGATCTCCTGGTCGCTGCGCCCCTTGAGCCGCTGGGCGTAGGAGCCGCCGCCGTCCTCGGTGCGCCCCTCGGGGTCGAAGGCGAGGCTGAGGGTGTGGGGGAAGCGCTCGGTGAGCCGGGCCATGGGGTCCTCGGGCCGGACGGGGTCGGTGAGGGTGGCTTCCAGCCAGCGGTCCTCGTACCGGGCGTACGCGCCCTCGGAGAGCAGTTCCTCCAGCGGCCCCCGGACCCGGGCGAGCCCGCGCGGCACGGGGGCGTCGATGCGCTCGGCGCCGGCGATCTCCCCTTCCGCGCCCAGCTCGATCAGCCACATGGTCTTGCGGTGGTCGGCTTCGGAGAAGGAGTAGGCGAGCGGGGAACCGGAGTAGCGGACCCGTTCGTTGATCGTCTGGCAGCCGTGGAGGTGGCCGAGGGCGGCGTAGTCGACCCCGTCGAAGACGGAGACCGGCACGGCCTCGACCCCGCCGACGGTGATGTCGCGCTCGCTGTCGCTGGCCTGGCCGCCGGTGACGAAGGCGTGCGCGAGGACCACGGAGCGGGTGCCGGGCGCACGGCCGGCCAGGTCGGCCCGGATCCGGTCCATGGCCGCGCCCAGGACCGCCTCGTGGCTCACCTTCGCCGCCCCGAGATCGTCCTTGACCAGCGCCGGCTCCAGGTACGGCAGCCCGTAGAAGGCCACGTCCCCGTGTACGTCGGCCAGTACCACCGGGTCGTCGCACCCGGCGGGGTCGGTCCGCAGGTGGATCCCGGCCCGGCCGATCAGCCCGGCCCCGACACCGAGGCGGCGGGCGGAATCGTGGTTCCCGGAGATCATCACGGTGGGCACGCCGAGCTCGGCGAGCCGGTGCAGGGCCTGGTCGTACAGCGCGACGGCGGGCAGCGGGGGCACGGCCCGGTCGTAGACGTCACCGGAGACGAGCACGGCGTCGACCTCGCGCTCGCGGGCGGTCTCCACGAGGTGGTCGATGAAGGCGGCCTGGGCGCCGAGCAGGTTGACCCGGTGGAAGGACCGCCCCAGATGCCAGTCGGAGGTGTGCAGGAACTTCACTCGCCGACCCCGCCGCGCATAGCGTCTCCCCCTGCTGGATGAACCCGTCGAACGAACCCTGAACCCCTCTACGCTAACGCCTCCCCCGCACCGTCCCGGCCGATCAGGGTGCGTACGTCTCGCCGCCCAGGGTGAGGGTGGCGCTGCCGGCGGTGCTGTCGGCGAGCCAGGCTTCGAAGGCGGGCAGGTCGGCCTCGGGGAGGGCGACCTCGATCTCCACGGCGGCCCCGTAGCGCAGGTCCACCACGGTCCGCCCGGTGGAGCGCAGGTCGTTCTGGGTCTTCCCGGCCCGCTGGTGGTCCAGGGTCACGGTGGCCAGCCGGTAGCGGTGGCGCGTGACGGTGCCGAGCGCGTCGAGGGCTTCGCCGACGACCCCGCCGTAGGCGCGGATGAGCCCGCCCGCGCCGAGTTTCACGCCTCCGTAGTAGCGGGTGACGACGGCGACGGCGTAGCGGATGTCGCGGCGCATCAGCATCTGGAGCATGGGCACCCCGGCGGTGCCGCCGGGCTCCCCGTCGTCGCTGGCCTTCTGGACGGAGGCGTTGGCCCCGATGACGTAGGCGAAGCAGTTGTGCGTGGCGGTGGGGTGCTCCTTGCGGACGCGCGCGACGAACTCCTGCGCCTCACGCTCGGTCGCGGCGGGTGCGAGCGCGCACAGGAACCGCGAGCGGTTGATCTCCGACTCGTGCACGCCCTCACGGGCCACCGTCACGTACTGGTCTGCCTTCACCCGTCCCACCCTACGGGGAATCGGACATGTGTCTTTTCTGTTGATTGACCTGGCAGTAGTCAGCAGGCATGCGAAACAGCAGGAGGCGGCACACGTGTACGGCGATTCCGCGACCATCCGCAAGATCCTCACCGAGCTCGGGGACACCTGGGCCGTGGTGGGCCTGTCGAACAACCAGGACCGGGCCGCGTACCGCGTGGCCGAGGTGCTCCAGCGGTACGGCAAGCGCGTGGTCCCCGTGCACCCCAAGGCCGAGACGGTCCACGGCGAGCCGGGGTACCCCTCCTTGGAAGCGATTCCGTTCAAGGTGGACGTGGTGGACGTCTTCGTGAACAGCGCCCTGGCGGGCACGGTCGCGGACGAGGCCGTCGCGAAGGGGGCGGAGGCCGTCTGGTTCCAGCTGAACGTGGTCGACGAGGCCGCCTACGACCGCACCCGCGCGGCCGGCGTGGACATGATCATGAACCGCTGCCCGGCGATCGAGATCCCCGCGCTCTGATCGAGGTCCCCGCGCTCTGAGGGCCCGCGCCTCCGGGGACTCCCGGCCTTCAACGCTTTCAACGCGACTCAGGTATCCAAACCGCCCAAAAGGTACGAATACTTGAGACCGCGCCTCCCCGTCGGGGTCTGCCGCGCATCCACGGACCGGCCCCGACCAGGGAGTTCCACTGTGATCAGCCACGCCCGGAGCCATTCCCACATCGCCGTTCTCGACCTCGACGGCACCCTGGCGGAAGGCTCGCTCGCCGCCCCCTTCATGGAGTCACTGATAGCCGGCGGCGTCTGCGATCCGGAGGCGGGGCGGGCGGTGCTCGCGGCGATAGCCGGCTACCACGACGAAGCGGACCCGGGCGGCGCGGCCGCCCACGCCCCCACCGCCGCCACCGCCTACGCCCACTTCTCGCGGGCCCTCGAAGGCGCCGCCCGCACCGATCTGGAGCGGGCGGCCGACGCCGCCTGGCCGGCCGCCCGCAAGCGGATCCTCCCCTTCGCCGACGAGCTGGTGCGGCTGCTGCACTCCGCCGGTCTGCGGACGGTACTGATCTCGGGGAGCCCGCACGAGATCGTCCGGCGCGCGGCGGCGGAGCTGGGCATCGGCGAGGCCCACGGCATGCGGGCCGAGTTCCGGCGCGGCCGCTGCACCGGTTCGCTCACCACGGCGCCGGCCCTGCCCGGCGGAAAGCGCGCCGCGCTGCGCACCGCGACCAAGGGCAGCCCCGTGGACCGCCGGAGCTCCTTCGCCATCGGCAACTCCCCCTCCGACGCGGAGGTGTTCGAGCAGGTCGGGCTGGCCGTGGCCTTCGAGCCGGACCCGGTGCTGAAGGGCTGGGCGCTGGACCGGGACTGGATCACCGCCGACCGGCGGAACGTGCTCGCCGTCTGCCGCGACCTGATCGCGACGCACCCGGCGCTGGGCGCGGACCTGCGGACGGCGGCCGGTCAGCGCTGAGCCGGCTTCTCGACCGGCGGGAGGGCCACCGGAGGGATCGAGACCGCCATCGTCATCTCCATCGGCTCGGAGCCCTCGTTGCGGTAGGCGTGCGGGGCGTTCGCCTCGAAGGAGACCGCCCCGCCCGCCGGTACGACGTACCTCTCCTCGTCGACCACCAGCGTCAGCTCCCCCGCCGTGACGTGCAGCATCTCGAAGGTGCCGGACGGATGCGGGTCCGAGGCGGTCCCCTCGCCGGGCTCCAGCCTGTAGGTCCACATCTCCACCGGCCCGCGCCGGTCGTCGCCGAGCAGCATGCTCGCGCAGCTGCCGCCTTCGGTGGACCACATCCGCACCCCCTGCCCCGGCAGTACCACCTGCACCTGCGGACTGCGGTCGTAGTCGAGCAGGGTGGTGATGCTGACGCCGAGCGCGTCGGCCAGCTTGACCGTGGTGCCGACGCTGGGGTTCGTACGGGCCTGCTCGATCTGGATGATCATGCCGCGACTCACCCCCGCGCGGGTCGCGAGCGCCTCCAGGGTGAAGCCGCGCTCACCGCGCCAACGCTTGAGATTCCGGGCGAGCGCCTGGGTGAGCTGTTCGAGGTCCGACACCCCTACCGTCCAATCCGTCCAACATCATGAACTATGAGTCCAAGATTTTGAATGACACAGTGCAACAGGCTGAACTATCGTGCGGTGTGAGCGGCGTATAGGACGTTGCACCCCACCATCCACCGCACTGTACTGCGAGGTCCTGCCATGACCGCCCTGTTCGCCCTGGCCACAGCCGTCCTGTGGGGGCTCGCCGACTTCGGCGGCGGGCTGCTGACCCGCCGGCTGCCGGCCCTCACCGTGGTCGTGGCCTCCCAGATCGTCGCCGTCATCGCGCTGGGCGCGGTCGTACTGGGCACCGGCGCCTGGCGGGAGGCCGGACCGCAGCTCTGGTTCGCGGTCGGGGCGGGCCTGGTGGGGCCGGTCGCGATGCTCAGCTTCTACAAGGCTCTCGCCCTCGGCCCGATGGGCGTGGTCTCCCCGCTGGGCTCCCTCGGCGTGGTGGTTCCCGTGGCCGCCGGACTGGCGCTGGGCGAACGGCCCGGCATCGGCCAGTTCGCCGGGATCGCGGTGGCCGTCGCGGGCATCGTCCTCGCGGGCGGACCCGAGCTGCGCGGCGCCCCCGTACAGCGGCGGGCCGTCGTCCTCACCCTCGTGGCGGCCTTCGGCTTCGGTGCGGTGATGGCCCTGATCGCGCCCGCCTCCGCCACGGTCCCGGGGCTGTTCCTCGCGCTCTTCGTGCAGCGCGTGACCAACGTCGCCGTCGGCGGCGCCGCCCTGTGGGTCCAGACCCGGCGCGGAGTCCCGGCCCTCCCCGCCGACGGAGGCGGTCCGCGGATCCTGTGGGGGCTGCTGCCCGCGCTCGCCTTCGTCGGGCTCGCGGACGTCGCCGCGAACGGCACGTACTCCATCGCCGCCCAGCACGGACCGGTCACCGTGGCCGCCGTGCTCTCCTCGCTCTACCCGGTGATCACCGCGCTGGCCGCCTTCGCCGTCCTCAAGGAACGCCTGCGCACCGTCCAGGCCGCGGGCGCGGGCCTGGCCCTGGCGGGCACGGTCCTGCTCGCGGCGGGCTAGGCCGTCTCTTTCGGATCTTGCCGGGATCCGCGCCGTCAGGCGCTGGCCCTCTCCGCCCCGCGGACGTGCAGGTGGCCGTCCCGCGGAAAGGGCGGGAGGGCGGGGAGGACTCGGTCGAAGAGGTAGCCGGCCTTCTCCGCGACCCGGCAGGAGGCGAGGTTGTCCACCTGGTGCAGCAGCTCCAGTCGGTCCAGCCGGTCCGGCCCGTCGGCCGCGAAGGTTTCGAACGCCCAGGCCGTGACGGCTCCGAGGGCCCGGGGGGCCACCCCCCGGCCCCGCGCGGCCGCCACCGTCCAGTAGCCGACCTCGGCCGAGCCCGGGCGGGAGGCGGCCCGCTTCAGCACCACGTTCCCGACCAGCGAGCCGGAGCCGGAGCCAGATCCCGATCCCGAGCCGGATCCCGCGCCCGCGTACGCAGCCTCGTACACGGCGAAACCCAGCCGGTCCCCGCTCTCCCAGCCGAGCCGCTGCTCCTCCAGCCACCGCCGCGCGTCCTCGGCCCCGTCGACGTGCCGCGTCAGCCAGTGCCGCATCGCGGGATCCCGGTGCGCCTCGACCAGCGCTCCGGCATCGCCCTCGCCCCAGGGCCGCAGTACGAGCCCGGCGGCGGCAGCCGTCGCACCCACCCGGATCGTGGTGTTCACTCCGCTTCCCCCACTTCCGCCAGCGCGCGCAGCTGCTCCGGCGTCACCCCGTCGGGAATCGGCACCGGGGCCGGCGTGCGCAGGGGCGGCTGCCAGCCCGTGTCGGGCTCCCAGCGGCGGACTATCCGGGCCGGCGCCCCCGCCACCACGGCGTGGTCCGGCACCTCGCCCCGTACGACGGCCCCCGCGGCCACCACCACATTGCGGCCCAGTCGCGCCCCGGGGAGGATCACCGCGCCCGTGCCCAGCCAGCAGCCCGGGCCGATCTCCACCGGGGCGCTGCGCGGCCACTGCTTGCCCACGGGCTCGTGCGGATCGTCGTAACTGTGGTTGGTGGAGGTGATGTACACCCCGGGACCGCAGAAGGTGTCGTTCCCGATCGTGATCCGGGTGTCGGCTATGACATGGCTGTCGCGGCCGATGACCACGCCGTTGCCGAGGATCAGCATCGGCTCGGCGCCGAGGTCGAGGTCGGGCATCATCCCGGCGGTGAGCGTGACCTGTTCACCGATGATGCAGTGGTCGCCGAGCCTGATCCAGGGCTCGCCGAAGACCGTGCCCTGGGGGAAGGCGAGCCGGGTTCCGTGCCCGATCGCACCGAACCGCAGCGGTCCCGGGGTCTGCGCGGTGACCGCACCGGCCCGCTGCATCCAGCGCCAGCCCGCGTGGACGGCGCGTGCCGCGAGCCGGCGGCGCGCGGCCGTCAGAGATGAGAACGTGTTCTGGTTCTTCGCCACCGGGCCACCGTAGCGCGCCGGACCCCCGCACCGCGCCGTGATCTTCACCCCATCTCCGGGGCCCCGGACCGCGTGCCCTACGGTGCCGGTAGCGCGATACCGCACGGAGCAGAGGAACAGAACATGACGCAGCAGACGGCCCAGGCACTCGTGGCGGGTGTCGGCGGGAAGAGCCCGGAGATCGATCCCACGGCGTTCACGGCGCCCACCTCCGTCGTGGTCGGCGACGTCACCCTCGCCCCGGGCGCGAGCATCTGGTACTCGGCGGTGCTGCGCGCCGACTGCGGTCCGATCGTGCTCGGCGCCGACAGCAACGTGCAGGACAACTGCACCGTGCACGTGGACCCCGGCTTCCCGGTCTCCATCGGCGAGCGCGTCTCCATCGGCCACAACGCCGTCGTGCACGGCTGCACGGTCGAGGACGACTGCCTGATCGGCATGGGCGCCACCGTCCTCAACGGCGCGGTGATCGGCGCCGGCTCACTGGTGGCGGCCCAGGCGCTGGTCCCGCAGGGCATGGTCGTCCCGCCGGGCTCGCTGGTCGCCGGTGTCCCGGCGAAGGTCCGGCGCGAGCTGACCGACGAGGAGCGCGAGGGCATCAAGGTCAACGCGCTGATGTACACGGAGCTGGCCAAGCAGCACCGCGCCTCCGTGACCCCGGACGCGTGACGGCACCTCCCCCGCCCGCCCTCGGGGGGCGGGGGAGGAGCCGCTCAGTCGGCGAGCACGGCCGAAGAGGACGAGGACGACGAAGAGGCGGAGGACGACTCCGCGGAGGCCTCGGCCCGCGCCGCCGCGGCCGCCTTCTTCATCCGGCCGCGCACCACCACCGTCACGGCGAGCCCGAACAGCAGCGCCACCGCGAGCGCCACCCACGAGAACCCCTTGAGCCACGGCTCTGCGACGACCCCGATGGTGTAGATCACGGCCGTCGTACCGCCCGCCCACAGGACTCCGCCGAGGACGTTCGCGATGAGGAACCGCCAGTACGGCATGTGCAGCACGCCCGCCAGCGGCCCCGCGAAGATCCGCAGCAGCGCCACGAACCGCCCGAAGAAGACGGCCCACATGCCCCACTTCTCGAAGGAGCGCTCCGCCACGGCCACCTGGTCCGGCCCGAAGTGCTTGGGGAACCGCCGCCCGAGCCGGTCCAGCAGCGGCTTTCCGCCCTTGCGCCCGATCGCGTAGCCGATCGAGTCGCCCACGATCGCCCCGGCGGTCGCGCAGGCCCCCAGCACCACGGGGTCGATGTGACCCTGCTGCGATGCCAGCAGGGCGGCGCTGACCAGCACGATCTCTCCCGGCAGCGGAATTCCGAGGCTCTCCACCCCGATGACGAGCCCCACCAGGAGGTAGATGCTGACCGCCGGAATCGTCTCCAGCCATGCCTGGATGTGCACCGGTACGTCCTCCCGAGTTCTTCGCCCGGCCCGCCCCCTGTGACAGGCCGAACGGGCAGCCTATCCGGTCGCCACCACAGCCTTTCCCCGCAGCGGGAGTTCGCGCGAGGAACGTCCGGCGAAGACTTCCCGACGGCCGGTGCCCACCACCCACGCGTGCCTCTCCGGATCCCACGAGGAGAGCGTGCGCGCGTCGACGTCGAGGACCACCCGCTGCGCCTCGCCGGGTCCGAGGGTGAGCTTGCGGTAGCCGGCCAGCAGCCGCACCGGCTGTTCCAGCGACAGGTCCGGCGACGGGCCCACGTACACCTGGGCCACCTCGGTGCCCTTGCGGCGTCCGGTGTTGCGGACGGTGAACTCCACGCGCAGCCCGCCGCCCTTCCCGTGTCCGGGGCCCGACCGGACGGCCAGCTTCTCGTACTCCCAGGTCGTGTACGAGAGCCCGTGCCCGAAGGCGAACAGCGGAGCCACCCGCTGCGCGTCGTACCAGCGGTGGCCCACGTGGACGCCCTCGGAGTACTCCTGCCGGCCGCCCACCCCCGGGTAGCGCGCGGCGTCGCCGCCGATCGGGGTCGCGTGCTCGTCGGCCGGGAAGGTCTGGGTGAGCCGGCCGCCCGGGTCCGCGTCGCCGAAGAGCACGTCGGCGGTGGCTCCCGCGCCTTCCTGGCCCGGGTAGTACATCTGGAGGACCGCTCCGGTACGGGAGAGCCAGGGCATCGTCGTACTGGAGGAGGTGTTGAGCACCACCGTGGTACGCGGATTGGCGGCGGCCACCGCTTCGATCAGCGCCTCCTGGCCGCCCGGGAGACCCAGCGAGGTCCGGTCGCTCCCCTCGGTGGCGTCCTCGTAGGCGAACAGCACCACGCTGTGCGCCTCCTTGGCGGTCTTCACCGCCTCGGCCACGTCGGCGGCCCGGGTCGCCCTCGTCGTGTGGCGCAGCCGCAGCCGCTGCCCCTTCGGCCCGCCCTCGGCGGTGACGGCGAGCCGGTGTTCGCCCTCCTTGAGCGCGAGGGTGCGGCGGCGCACGCCGAGCCCGTCGGGCGCGGCGCCGAGGAGCCCGCCCGCGAAGTACTCGGCCACGCCCTGGCGCACCGGGAACAGCTCCTCCCCGTCGAGCCTGACCACCGGCCGTTTCCCGGTGTAGTGGACGAGCAGGGTCCACTCGTCGTCGGCCGCGAGCCGGAAGGTGCCCTCGTAGCTCCAGGTGCGCCCGGCGTCCACCGTCCGGTCGTCGAGGCCGGTGTCGGGCGTCAGCAGCTTCGCCGGGAACGGGCGCCCGTACAGGTCCTCGCCGAGCGCGTAGCGCACGGTGGCGCCGTTCCCGGCGCGCTGCCGGATCGCGGTGAGGGGGGCGGCGGCCGCGTCGGGAACCACGTGCGCGCTGCCGCCGCCGCTGACGAAGGGGGTCCGGCCGGTGGGGCCGATGACGGCGATCGAGCGGGCGGCCGCTCCCGTCAGCGGCAGCGTGGCGCGCTCGTTGCGCAGCAGGACCGCGCCGGCCACGGCCACCTTGCGGGCCACCCGGGCCCCGGCGGCCGCGTCCCGGGCGGGCCGGGGTGCCGGGTGCTCGGCGAGCAGCCCGAAGCGGTCCATGGTGGTGAGGATCCGGCGTACCGCGAGGTTCACGGCGCTCTCGTGGACGGAGCCGCCGCGCACCGCCTCGCGCAGCGGGGCGCCGTAGTGGGTGCCGCCGGGCATCTCCATGTCGAGGCCCGCGCCGATGGAGGCGACGGTGCTGTGGGTGGCGTCCCAGTCGGACATCACCCAGCCGTCGAAGCCCCAGCGGCCGCGCAGCAGTTCGTCGAGGAGGGGCTTGCTCTCGCAGGCGTAGACCCCGTTGACCTTGTTGTAGGCGCCCATCACCGCGCCCGCGCCGGCCGCCACGGCGGCTTCGAAGCCCCGTAGCTCCGTCTCGTGGAGGGTCTGTTCGGCGGCGATCACGTCGACGGTGTCGCGGCCCTTCTCCTGGTTGTTGAGGGCGAAGTGCTTGACGGCGGCGACGAGGCCCTCGTCCTGGATGCCCCGGACGACCTCGGCGACCAGGTCGGCGGTCAGTTTCGGGTCCTCGGCGAAGGTCTCGAAGTTCCGTCCGGCGTACGGGGTGCGGATGAGGTTGGCCATGGGCGAGAGCAGGACGTCCTGGCCGAGCGCCCGGCCCTCGCGCCCGATGACCCGGCCGTACTCGCGGGCGAGCGCCGGGTCGAACGCGGAGGCGAGCAGTACGGGCGCGGGCAGCGCGGTGGCGGGCCTGCCCACGCGGACCCCGGCCGGTCCGTCGGCGAGCCGCAGCGCGGGGATGCCGAGGCGGGGGATGCCGGGCAGGTATCCGGCCTGCCCGAGCGGGGCGGGGTCGGGGGCGCCGTGCAGCAGGACGGTCTTCTCCTCCAGGGTGAGCCGTCCCAGCAGCCCGTCGACCCTGGCCGCGCCGCCGGCCTTGGGCGCGGTCGCGGCGGAGGCGGAGGCCTTACGGGACTGCGCGCCGGGCGGCGGCGCCGGTACGCAGCCCGCGGCTCCGAGGGCGGCGCCCACCGCCCCGAGGAGGCCCATCACATGGCGTCTGGACACGGCCTCGCTCATGGGCGCTCCCTGCGGCGTGGGCATCGGCGGCGGCGCCGTCCGCGCCGAAGCCTGCGACGCCGGTCGGCGGGAGCGGCCCGCGCCGGACCGCTCCCGCCGCCCACTGTGCGCCGCCCGCCGCACCGGCCCGCCTCAGGCGCGCCATCGCGCCGCCGACGTTCAGCCCTGCGGCGGCGGCTGCGCGGCGTCGGGGTCGCGGCGGGGCTCGTCCTGGAGCTGGACCCGCGCCTCGGTGCGGTGGCCGCGTGCGATGTAGTCGCGTACGACGGCCTCCACGGCGTCCTGGGGCGATCCGATCCCCGCGAGGACCATGACCTCCACGACGAGTTCGGCGTCGAGGCTGATGCTGACCTTGGCCCGGCTCGTCACGAGACCCCCTCCATCCGGTGTGGCAGGGACTCTATCGGTGCCGGGCCCGCGCCGTTACGCGTTCGGGCGCAGCGTCCAGACGACGACCATCTCGCCGGTCACGGCCTCGTCCTCGCGCTGGATGGCGATGGTGACGGGGAACTCGGGGCGGCCGCCCGCGTCGAGTTCGGCGATCACCTCGGCGGCGGGGCGGCCGAGGGTGGCGGTGGCGGTGACGACGCCCTTGGCGAGCTTCTTGTAGCCGATCTCGGCCTTCACGGCGAGGGGCACGGCGCGCGAGAGCTGGTCGCCGAAGGCGGCCAGGACGATCGCGCCGCTCGCGGACTCGGCGAGGGTGAACATGGCGCCTGCGTGCGGGCCGCCGAGGTGGTTGTGGAAGTCGGGCTGGTCGGGCAGCCGGACCACCGCGCGCTCGGGGGTGGTCTCCAGGAACTGGAGGTTCAGGGTCTTGGCCATCGGCACGGTGGCGGCGAGGAGTTCGCCCACGTTCATCTGTTCAGCGCTCATGGAACCCGATGTTACCCATCGGTAAGCGGCATTGGCCATACCTGTACGGGGGCGGCCGTGGCTACCCGCGCCCGCTCCCACTATCGTTACCGGCCATGTGGCCAGGACAGCAGCAGCCGCCCGGGGGAGAACAGAACCCTCAGGACGCGCATCAGAATCCGTACCAGCAGCAGCCGGGAACGCCGAACCCGTACCAGCAGCAGCCGCCGGCGTACGGCGAACAGCAGCCCGGCTACGGATACCCGCAGCAGCCGCCCGCCCCCCAGCAGTGGGGCCAGCAGCCGCCGACCGTTCCCGTACAGCAGTGGGGGGCTCCGCCGCCCGGCGCGCCCCAGCCGCCGAAGAGCGGAAGCCCCTTCTCGACCAAGACCGTTGCCATCGTCGCGGCCTCGGCGGTCGTCGTGACGGCCGTCGTCACCGGCGTGGTGGTCATGAACCGGGACAAGGGATCGAGCAACCAGGCGGACGACAAGCCGACCAGCTCCCCCTCCGCCCCGGCCTCCTCCGGTACGCCGGCCCCGGCGAGCCCGAGCTCCAACCCGCGCGGCGGCGGCGACGTCAAGCCGGTCATCCCGGGCTGGAAGGTCGTCATCAACCCGAAGTACGGCACCGCCTTCGACGTCCCGCCGGAGTGGAACGTCCTGTCCTCGGGCATGACCACCTTCTTCGAGGACGAAAACAAGAACGACGGCTCCCCCGTCGTCGGGATGTCCGCACCCGCCTTCCTCAAGGAGGACTGGTGCAAGGTCGACGCCAATAAGGACGGCAGGGAAGAGTCCACCGCCCTGGCCGGCGCCGGAACCAAGGGCGGCCAGGGCGCGAAGGGCACCGCCGAGGCCGCGGTCAACGAGGCCGGCAACTGGGTGTTCGCCGCGTACGCGCAGAAGGCACCGAAGGGCACCGTCAAGGCCTCCGAGGCGAAGGAGTACACGACCTCCTCCGGACTCAAGGGCCACATGGCGACCGCGAGCGTCTCCGGCCTGCCCAAGGAGAACAAGTGCTCCTCCGACGGCAAGGCGATCGCCTTCAGCTTCACGACCCCCAAGGGTGACCTCTCCAGCTGGGTCCTCTACGGCGCCGCGAACGTCCAGGGCGAAGTGACCCAGGAGACCGAGGAGAAGATCCTGAGCACCGTCCGCCTCACCACCAACTGATCTCCCGCAGCACGCCCCCCCGGGGGGGGGGGCGGGGGGGGTGGGGGGGCCCGGGGCGGCGTCGGGACCGGGGGTGTACGACCCCCCCCCCCACCCCCCCACCCCGCGCGTGGTCCACCATCTCAGG
>NZ_JBHYVM010000020.1:0-69545 GCF_042750105.1 Streptomyces sp. NPDC059443
GAGCGCTGCGCGCTCAGGACTGAACGGCCTCGCTGCGCTCGGCCGGGGCCCTTCGGGCCCGGCTCTCCGCTGCGCTCCGAGCCATAGCCTGCCCTTCGGGCAGGGGCCCTCCGCTTCGCTCCGGGTTCTGAGCACTGCGTGCTCAGACGGGTTCCCAAGCGCTGCGCGCTTGGGAATGGAGAACCCGGCGCTTGGCACTGAGAAGGCAGACCCCGGCCCTTCGCTTCGAGGTTTTGAATATTGAGTGCTCAGACGGGTTCCCAAGCACTACGTGCTTGGGAACGGAACTCCAGCGCTACGAGCTGGAGACCGCCTTCAGCGGTAAACCCTCCCCTTCGCTCCGAGTACCCGAGCGCTACCCGCTCAGAACTGAATATGCTCGGAGGACTCGACCAAGGGAACCGCCACGCTGTGCTCGGCGAGGCTACTTCGCAGCCGGACGCCGGCGCTCTGGGGTAGCTCTTTGCTGCGAGAGCTTCAGACTGCTACTCCAGGTACCCAAGAACTACAGGCTTGGGAGAAACCCACTGCATAGCCGTGTTCATGAGATAGGCCAGTACTTCTAGGCTCGTTCGGAAAGTGGTTGGCGGTCGCAGGATGACCGGGATGTTCACCCGTTTCGACAACACCTAATTTTGAATAGCGTTGTCGGTTACGCAAGGACACCGGTTTAGTAAGAACCTGCGACCGCAAAGGCACGCGACGTTGGGTTACGAGTAAACCTGCCACCAACGGTCCGCCTCAGCGCGAGCTACTTCAGAGTCGTACTGACTAGCGTCGAAGTGGAGCTCAGGTGGTGGGTAGGGCATGATCCTGTGGCCCTCCCATGGGACTTCCCAATCTGACCACTGAACGATCTCCCCAAACCGCTGCACGACCACGGTAAGGAAGCCACAGCAGCCACCGGTGCACTCGCGTTCGCCCAGCTCCAGGCGGCGAGCTTCGCTGGTCGCCCGAAGGGGACTGGAGTCGTCGGCCGGCAGTACATCCGTTGCATACGGTCCGCGGCCACCTTCGCCGACCACTCCTTTAACCAGGTCCTCGCCGTTAACCCAGAACCGGACTTGGACAGCAAATCGGAGTCCTGGCGGCAGTGCGGGCAGGGGCCCTCCGCTTCGCTCCGGGTTCTGAGCACTGCGTGCTCAGACAGGTACCCAAGCGCTACGCGCTTGGGAGAGGAACTCCAGCGCTTCGCGCCAGAGACCGCCTTCGGCGGTAAACCCTCCCCTTCGCTCCGGGTACCCGAGGGCTGTCCCGTAAATGATCTAGGGGCCGACGTGGACGCGGCCGTTCGCTGTGTGACCCGCTCTTCTATCCGGCGAGGTTGAGGTTGTGCAGGCGAGCGATGCCGAGCATGGCGTGGTGGACGCCGTCGCCTTTGAGGCGGCAGTCGCAGAGGATCTTCCAGGTCTTCATGCGGGCGAAGACGTGCTCGACGCGAGCCCGGACCTACTTGTGGGACTTATTGTGGGCCTGTTTCCACTCGGACAGCTCTTCGCCTTTGCGGCGACGGTGAGGCATGACGAGCCCCGTACCTGGATAGCCACCGTCGGCGATCGACATCGTCCTGCCGACAGCGGCCTCGGCGCCGGATTCACCCCATGCCTTGCAGTCATTGCGGTTGCCCGGCAGGGGCTCGCCGACCACCACGACGCGCTGGGTGTCGGCATCGATGACAACCTGACGGTTGGTGGAGTACCGATAATTCTCAGACTGTTCGGCGACCATGTGGTCGCGGGTGGCTACCAGCATGCCGTCCACGATGAGCACCGTGTCCTTTGCGAATCACCGCCTGGGCTGCAGCGCGAGGAGCGGGCCGAGCTGATCGATGAACCGGTCGGCCGCGGACTTCAAGGCGCCCAACAACAGGGCGAGCTGGCGCAGAGTCAAGTTCGTGCGCCAGTACGCCGCAACCAGCAGTACCCGGTCCTCCAAGGGCAGGCCCCACGGTCGGCCCCGCCGTACCACGTCCGCACCCTCACGGCGCAGCGCGGTCAGCAACTTCCCAAAGCAGCGCGGGCTCAGCCCGGTGAACGGGGCTATCCAGGACGGCTCAGACCCCGTGATCACACCAGCCACGGCAGGATCGTCTCACCGACTGTCCCGTCTCACTGAGGCGTGAGGGAACCTCGGGCCGCGCGTCGCCGGCCAGGCCACAGGTCGTCATAGGCAGCGTCCATGAACTGCACCTGCGACCCGCGCAGCGCCGACGCATCGGCCAACTCGCCCCAGGCCACCTCAGCGAGGCGGGCCGCATAACGATACGTAGCGCCCCGCAGGGGTTCGCTCCTGGCCGCCAGGTCGATCTCTGCTTGCGCGAGCCACAGGTCATCGACGAGCTGCCCAAGTACAGCGTCGACTGCGGCTTCCACCACTGGGCGTGTGAGCGCGGCCTTCTCCACCTGCGACGCAATGCTCAGGAACTTAAGGATCACGGTCTTCAGCTCCGCGCGGTGGGCAGCCGACTCCTGCATCTGGAACTGCCGAGTACTCACCCGCGACACCAGGTACTGGCCGAACAGCGACCCACCCGCGCCGAGCGCAACACCCCCCAGAGACAGCAACGCAGGCCCCAAAGTTCCCCAAGATCCCATGATCGGAGTATCTCAACTCGCCGATTGAGAGAGCCGGGCTTCCCATAGACCGCTTACGCAGGAGTAGTTACGGGACACGTTCGAGCAGCTTGCCGCCGGTAGTGGCTGGTCTGGGATCGGGCCTGGTGGCGGCGTCGCCAGTCGGACCAGCCGAGCCCGTGGACCGGGTCAAAGGCGGGCCGGATGACGAGCGTGATGAACAGCCGTTGGATCTCGTTGCAGGTGAGCGGTATGAGGGCGTCTGGTACGGGATCGCGGTCGTGTTCGTTCGCCCGGACGACGGCGAGGAAGGCGTGCGCAAGCATGGCCAGGGTGACCCGGCGGGACCAGGACGGGTAGCGGCGGACCTGGTGCTTCTCCAAGGCCGCCAGGCCCTTGCCGAACTGGAAAACTCCTCGACCCGCCACCTTGATCCAGCGACGCGCACCAGGGTGGTTAGCGGCACTGCGGCGGCCGGCGAGTAGCAGCGGTAGTAGGCGAGTTCGCCGGTGCTGCGGTTGCCGCGGATCAGCAACTGCCGGCTCCCGGGCCGGGGGTCTTCGGTGAGGTCGATGACGGCCCAGTCATAGAAGCGGTGGCCCTTGGCTCCGCTCCCTGCGGACAGCTTGTGCCAGGCCCTCTTGGGCACCTTCCTGGCCAGCGTGTCCGCGCGGAACTTCCCGGCGCCTGTGGTGACTTCGTGCGAGCAGGCCACCGCGAGGACGTAGCCGGTGCCGCGTTCTTCCAGCGCGGCGCGTAGCGTCGGGGTGCCGCCGTAGACCTCGTCTCCCGCGAGCCAGGCGGCCCGGTGGCCGGCGTCCAGGAATCGGGTGACCGTGCGGGCGGCAAGCTGCGGTTTGGTCGCGCATTCGGTCTCGTCGCCGAGTCCGGCGGCCCGGCAGCGGTCGGGGTCCGAGGTCCAGGAACGCGGAACGCGGAACGTACAGTTCCCGGTCTACCGCGGCGTGTCCGCGGCGGCCGATCCTGCCCGCGGTGCCGGTGTACTGGCGCTGGACACCGACGGTGTCGGTGCCCTTCTTCACGTCGCCGGTCTCGTCGACCACCAGAACCGCCTGGTCGTCCCGCAGATGCTCCACCACGTAGGCCCACACGTCGTCGCGGACCTGGTCGGCGTCCCACTTGGCCTACCCGAGCAGGTGCTGCATGCCGTCCGGGGTGCTCTCTCCGGCCCACTCTGTGATGGTCCAGCAGTTCTTGCGCGGCAGGTCCGACAGCAGCCCGAGCACCAACCGCCCGACCCGACGTCAGGGTTCGACCCGTGCGAACCGGCCCGCGATCCGGGCCATCAGGCCCTCGAACCCCTCCTGCCAGCGGGCAGGGTCTACCCTGTGACCTGCGGCCACCGCATGATCTTCGAGTCTTCACAGCACGCCAGGGTCGCCCAGCGTCTGCCTGCCGTCATGTGTCTGGAGGACTTGTGCAACGTGGCGAAGTCTGGTGGGTCCAGTTCGACGAGCGGAGGTTGGTCGTACTGCTGTCGGGAGACGAGACGTCCGGGATCCGGGTGATGCAGGTCGTCGCTCCGGCGGGCGTCGACATCAGCGGTCTGGGCATCGAAGTGACGGTCGGCGCCGGTGAAGGACTGCCGTTCGAAGGCGTGCTGCGGCTCGCGTTCCCGCGTCCAGGCTTCACCCCGTGCACGTGGCTGACCACTGTGTCCCGGGACGACCTGATAGAGCGGGCGGCCGTCCTGTCCTCCGTGAAGCTCAGCGAGATAGACGACGCCCTCCGACTCGCTGAACAAGCGCAGGAGCGGACCCCGGCCACGACCGCGAAGCTCAGCGAGATAAGGGATGCCCTCCGTCTCGGTGAACTCGGGTAGACGGAGAAGGAGCCGACGCCCGCGACGGAGTGGGCGATCTCGGGCGAGATGATCGACGCTGGCCACCTGCCACCTCGACGCCCCTCACCACCGAGATCACCATCTACGGCTGGAGTACTAGTCGCTGCTCGACGACGACCGCGCCGCCGGATGCGAGGACTAGGCGTACGACTGGGTCCGGTGAAGAACACGCAGGAGTCCAGCGGGGCGCAGAGGGGAACACCGCCTCTGGGGTAACACGTTCGAATTTTCTTTCTGGTCAAACGTTTTCCAGACTGCTGCATCAGTTATAACCCTGGGTAAGCTGGCTGGGAACTCAGAACGCCACGCTCAAAAGAACAGGGCGACACTGGCCTGCGGCCCAAAGGAGGCCCTGTCCTGACTCTGTATCGAATGCCATTTCGGATCGATCCCTTCAGCCCTTAACGGAGTCCATGATGAAATCTAGCTGGCTGCTCACCTCGGCGCTGACTATCGCAACGGTCGCTATGCCCAGCATCGCCCTGAGCACTCCCGCGCAGGCCGACGACGTAGCATCAAAAAGGGCTAAGTTTACTGCCTGTGTCAACAAGGAACTCGTAGCTGAAAATAAGGATTTTCACCTGAGTGATGACCAGCTGAAGAAGCTGACGGAAATCGTCGATGAACAGATCTCGCACTCAACGCCTGGGAAGAAGAGCGATGAGGAAAAGAAGAAGATTCTTGCGAATATTGAGAACCGGGCCAAGCAGGACCTCCCGGGAGTCCCGCTTGAAACGATTGACAAAATGATGGATACGCTCAAGGTGAAAGCTGCGCACTGCTCGAAGGACGCGCAGCACTGAACGTGTACGTGATCACTGCACCCCGACTGGCCCCACGGGCTGGGCCGCGTTGATTCCGAAGTCTGCAGCCCTTCACCCGGCGGGCGGGCCTCGGAGTGGCCCGCCCGAAGATCCCGGCTCCCGGCAGCGGGATCAGGAGATGTAGAGGGCGTCGGCTCAGCCACCCCACCCGATCTCCGCCGTGATTCATTCTGGATCCCGGATAGACACAGGAACGGATCCACTGCAGCGATCCGAGGTACAACAGTAAGGTCCGCCCACGTGCGCCCGGCAGCCCCGGCGTCCGGGGGCGGGAGCCGCCCCCGTCACCGCGTACGCCCCGCGCCCTTGGCCGGTGCGGCCTGCTGCCGGTGCGTGGGAACGGCGGCTTCGGCCGGAGCCGGCGCGGCCCATCTTGGTGGCGGACGGGCCTAGGTGTCGCTCCCGAGGCGGGCCAGGTGCGCGGCCAGGCGACGCTCAAGCCCACGAACACCTCGACCGGCGGTACGAATCCAGGCACTGCCCCGAACACCGGTAACCACCCACCGCTGCAAATCACACGTCGCGCATCAGCCACAGGCCCTCGTCCACGCGGATGTCAGATAGAGCCGGCACCGGCGCTGTCGCCGCGTAGAGCACGTAGCGGTCATCTCCCTCGTCCATCGCCGCGCGAAGGCGTTGACCATCCGCCAGGATCACCGTCCACAATCCCGGTGGCTCGGTGTCGCCGTACAGCACGTACGCATCGAAGTGGGCGGCGAACCGTTCAGCGAACTCCCGACGACCGACTCGGTCAGCCAGCCAACCCTCAATGCTGACGCTAAAGCCCATGGCGAAGTGACCGAGGACCTGCCGGTACGTGCAGAACACGGAGAACACCACGTCCTGCGGGATGTCCCGCAACTCCTCGACGACTCGGTCGTCATGCCCCACGAACAACTGACACTCGGCGGTCTCGAAACAATCCAGCAGGAACGCCCGCCACTCGCTCTCCGAAACCAGACGAGACGAAAGACAGTCATAGCCCGTGGCCTCGGTATCCGTCACAACGCCACCCTACGCACCACTGGACCGGACCAACCGGGGTCAGGGGTTGGCTTGGGGAAGGGGTTCTGATCGTGCGGAGCGGCGAGGGCCGTTGTTTTGTGCAGTCGGGTTTCCTTGAGATGCACAAATATTTTTGTGGATCTGGGTAGGGTGGTTGGTGTGGAGCGACAGACGAAGCCGGTCACGGACCCACGAGTGCTGAGGGTCATCACCCATCCCATCCGCCTCCGTCTTTACGAGGCGCTGATCGCCGACGGGCCCGCGACGGGGGCTCGGCTGTCCAAGACCGTGCCGATCGCGCCCGGCTCGCTCAGTTACCACCTGCGGCAGTTGGCTGAGTACGGCTACGTCGAGGAAGCGGAGAATCAGGGATCCGACAGCCGCGAACGGTGGTGGCGTGCGGTCCCCGGTGGAGTGCGGTTCTCCCTTGCGGACTTCAGCGACAGTCCCGGTGGCAGGGAGGCGGTCGCGGCCGCGGTGCGGGTTCAGACCGGCCGCCAGCTCTCCCGCCTCCAGCAGTGGCAGAACGGCGGCGTGGAACGGTTCGGGCCCGAATGGGCGAAGGCCTCCGTGAGTACCGACTCCCTGCTGAGCCTTACCTCCGATGAACTGAGGGAACTGAGTGCGGAGATCGACAGCGTCCTGGAGAAGTGGGGCAAGAAGTCGCGCGCCGTCAGGGAGGCCTCGGCCGAGGACATCGGGCGTGAGCACGTCTTCCTCTTTTTGCACGCCTTTCCCTTCGTCGGCAGCGGCAGCGGCAACGTGCTGGACGCCTGATCGCCGCGGCGGCGTCGCCCGCCCAGTAAGGATGGCCCTTTGTTAAGGAGTCTGATGACCACGCCTTCGGCGTCCGATGCCCCGTACGCCGGTTCCATAGGCGGGACGGCCGCTGCGACGGGCGTCGGGGGTGGGCGGCTGTTTCCGCGGTTCCTCGGCGGGTTCGGGCTGTCTCTGATCGGCGATCAGATCTGGTTCGTCGCGCTGGGGTGGGCCGCCAGTCGGCTGGGCAGTCCGCTGCAGACTTCGGCCGTCATGGCCTGTGCGTCGGTGCCCCGGGCCGTGCTTCTTCTGGTGGGGGGTAGTGTCTCCGATCGTCACGGGCCCTTGAGAGTCGCGCTCGGCAGTCAGGTGTTGCGGCTGTCCGTGATGGCGGGCGGGGCTGTCGCGCTGTTCCTGGCCGGCGAGTCCGCCTTGTGGCTGCTGATCACCATCGCGGTCCTCTTCGGCGCGCTGGACGCCGCCCACATGCCGGCCGTCGCGTCCCTGCCCGCGCACCTGCTGGCCAAGCGGGATCTGGCCAAGGGCCAAGGCGCCGTGCAGACCCTGGAGCGCACCGCCTCCGTCGTCGGCGCACCGGTCGGCGGCTTCGTCGTCGCCTACGGCGGACTGGCCGCGGCCACCGCCGTCAATGTTGTTCTTTTCGGCGGCGCGCTGCTCGTCCTGCGGACCCTCGCCCGGCACATCCCCGCTGCCCGCACGGCAACCGAGGGGAGTCGGGAGGAGGGCACCTGGGCCTCCGTGCGGTCGGGGCTGGCCTACGTCGCCCGCGATCCGGTGGTGGGGCGGATCCTGCTGGTGGTCACCATGCTCAACCTCTCCATCGCGGCGCCCGTCAACGTCGGCATCGCCCTGCTGGCAGCGGACCGGGGCTGGGAAGCCACCGGGTTCTCCACGATCGTCATGGCCTTCGCCGGCGGGGCGATCGCCGGAGCCCTCCTACAGGCGGCACGCCGGTCCATGCCGAAAGCCCCGGCGGCCGCGGGCCTGCGCTGGGTCGCCGCCTGCGCCCTGTGTACCGCGGCCCTGCCGGCCTTCGACTCCCTGTCCGTGACCGCCGCGGTGGCGGGTCTCCTCGGATTCACCACCGGCCCGGCCAGCGCGCTGCTGTTCGGCCTCGTCCAAGCACGTACGGAAGCCGCTTACCTCGGACGTGTCATGGCGCTCACCACGTTCTCCGCGCTCGGCCTGACCCCCGTCTCCTTCACCGCCTTCGGCGCTCTCACCGGCCTCGTCGGACTCAGCACCGCGTTCATCACCAGCAGCGCAGCGGTCCTGCTCACCACCGCCATCGCCTACACCAACCGCACGGTCCGCACCGCCGCCCTCGACGCGGCGCCCGAGACGGAGTCGCGATGAGCCCGCGGCCGGGGCCCGGGTTCCCGCTTCATGGGTGACGTAGTCGGTGGAATTCAAGGTCGTTGATGTCGTCGGGCAGCCTTCTCCGCGTTCGGTGGCGGTCGGGGGTGTCCTGGGACGGGTCGCCAGTGGCGAAGGAGCGGGGCGGTCCGGCACGCCCCGTCGCCGATGGACTGTGCCGCCAGATCGGCCTCCAAGCGATTGTCCGCCTGGAGGTAGAAGCCCAACTCGATGAGGTCGGGAGCGGTGGCGGCACAGATGTGCTCGATGCGGTCGGCCGGCAGGACCACGGTCCACAGCGCGTCTATGAGCACCTGTGCATCGACGGGCTCCTCGGGCGGCTCGGCGCCGGGGACCAGAGTGACAATGGCGAGGTACACCGCTCTTGCTTCCCTCCCTTGATGGGGTGAGGGTCAGCCACCCCAGGACAGGTCGTCGGGCGAGGTGGCCGGCACGGCGGAGGAACCAGCGTCGGCGACGTTCGCGTGATGGACTCCGGCCGACGGTGCGGCTGCGGTTCCGAGGCCGAGGCCGAGGCCGAGGCCGAGGCCGAGGCCGAGAGCAAGCGCCAGGGGTATGAGGAGATGACGAGCAATCTTCTGCACGGGAGGGCTCACCTTCGGTAACTGGCTCGGACAGGCAGATGTCTTATCGCGCCCGAACCATCAGGAGTTTTGAGTCCGAGAACCGGCCGCAAGGAAGAAGTTACCCATGGCAGCCCGGCCCGAGCAGGCCTGAGGATTGGACGGAAGAGGAATGTCCGGAGCCGGACACGCCGTCCGGCCAAACCCGCGCGGAGGGTACGGGAATTCAGCCCGCCAGGAACTCGTCCGCATATTGCCTGATGGGCCGCAGATACTCACCGACCGACGGGTCGGAGCTCGTGTCGGCCAGGACGTTCAACAGCACGCCGAGCGCTTTCTCCTGAAATCCCGCCGAAAAATACGAGATCGCCAGGAACGCCCGCAGGGCCGCGGTCTCGGAGAATTCCCGCACGGCCTGTTCCAGGATCGCCACGGACTCCTCGTGCCGCCCTAGGACCCGGTAGGTACTCCCGAGCCCCAGCATGGCTTCCTGGCGGTCCTCCTTGGAGAGGTCCGGGAGCTTCAGTGCCTGCTCGTAGTAGCCGCAGGCCACTTTCTGGAGACCCGCGCGGTCGTGCGACCACGCGGCCTGAAAGTTCAGTTCGGCATGGTCGGGAAAGCGACGTACCAAGTTCTGGAATTGGGTGCATGACTGCTCGAACTGTTCGGTGTCCCGGAGTTCGATCGCCGCGCGCATTTCACGATCCAGATCAATCGGACGATTCATGGCCACTTCCTGAAGCAACGAGTATTTCGCGGTCGAACGTAGCAGACGGATCATCCGGGCTGTGAGCGTTCACTGCGCCTTCCGCCCCGCTCGGTGACGACGGAAGGTCGCGCAGCCCCCTCAGCGGGGAGAAGAAGATCCACAGGCCGGCGAGGAAGCAGCCGAGCACCGCGATCGAGATTCCGGCGCGCAGTCCGGCGACGGTGCCGAGCAAACCCCCGAGCAGTGCTCCGGCCGGCATCGAGCACCAGGCGAGCCAGCGTTGGGAGGCGGTGACCCGGCTCAGGAGGTCCGGCGGGCAGATTGCCTGGCGGTAGCTCACCGCGCCGGTCCCGTACAGGACGATGGAGGCCGTGTTTCCGGCGGTTCCCAGGCCCACGAGGATGAACCCCCATCCCGGCTGTGCCAGGGGGATCAGCAGAACGAGCCAGCCGACCGCGAAGAGCGGCAGCCACGTGGCGCGTGCGGACCCGATGCGGCGTCCGAGCGGCGCTGCGGCCAGGCCGCCCAGTACGCCTCCGGTGCTGCCTATCGCTGCCGCCGCTCCGATCATCCAGGCCTGGGCGTGCAGGTCGCGGTTGAGGAACACGATCTCCAGCGAGCCGTAGGCCGCGCAGAAGAGGTTGGCCGTCACCGCGAACTGGGCCAGCTTGCGCAGGATCGGATTGCGTGCAACGTACGAGGCGCCCTCGGACACCTCGCGGATGATCTGCCGCGGCTTGGGCAGGGCACGCTTTTCGATGACCTCGTCCGGGGTCTTGATCAGTGCGAGCGACAGGCAGCTGAGCACATAGGTGGCGACGTCGAACAGGATGGCGCCGGCCCTGCCGAGCACCGTGATGAGCATGCCCGCCAGACCCGGCCCCACCGACTCGGCGACGGACTCCGTCGTGGACAGCTTCCCGTTGCCGTCGATCAGCTGTTCGTTGTCCACCAGGGTGGGCAGATAGCTGGAGTAGGCGACGTCGAAGAACACCGTCATGAGCCCCACTGTCAGTGCGACGGCCAGGAGCTGGGCGACCGTTGGGGTACCGGACAGCAGCATGGTGAAGGGGATCGAGGCGAGCGCGAGTGCTCGTACCACGTCGCACCAGAACATGAGCAGGCGCCTGGGATACCGGTCGACGACGGTTCCCGCCATCAGCCCGACGAGCATGTACGGAAGGGTTCCGGCGGCCGCCAGCAGGCTCATCTCGAACGTGGAGACGTGCAGGGCGAGCACGGCATAGACGGGGATGATGATCCCTGAGACGGTCGATCCCAGGACGCTGACCGACTGGCCTCCCCACAAGAACAGGAACGCCCGGTTTCGCCACAGGCTCGGACGCCGATCGGTGTCCGGGGGCGGTGTATCCATCTTCACTCCGCGATGACTGAGAGTTGTGGAGGCGAAAGCCCGGGTGGCGAGGGGACGTGCGCCTCGCCACCCGGGGCCCGCTGACGACCTAGGCCGCGGCCTTCTTCCGCAGCGCCACCCGGATCTCGCGGCCGTTCGCGTCCCGTGTCAGCAACACCGCGGGGGTGGAGTGGGTGACCGGGCTCCGCCTCAGTTGCTGCTGGTCGGCGACCCTGGCCTCGTAGTAGTCGCGCCCGGCGGGGACGGAGTTCGGGTGCAGGGTCGGGATCGGACGCTTCTCGACGGGCCAGTCGACCACGTCATTGCCCGGGCGGTACTCCGTGCCATCAGCGGGCAGGAGGGTCCGGGGGCGGTTGATGGTGTAGACCTTCTCGATGTGCTCGAAGGCGTGCCCGACCCCCGGGGGCAGCAGCAGGTAACGCTCGGGGTCCGGGGAGAAGGTGAAGCTGGTGTCCGCCCCGTAGGTGGGTGATTCGGGCCTGCTGTCGACCAGCCGGAGCGTCACGATCTGCTCTTTGGGGCCGACGAAGGTCAGCCGGTCTTCCTGCCCGAGGTGAATCCCGTAGGCGTCGTTGCTGTACCCGGTCTCGCCGTGGTCGATGAAGTAGAGCGGGTACCGGTCCACCAGGACGGAGAATCCTGACTCCTCCCCGCTGGGGATCACGGGATGGCGCACCCAGCCGACCCCGAACACCCCGGGGAAGGGATCCCAGTTCGGCTTCGTCGAACGCCGCAGCCGCCGTCGCAGCTCGACCCGCCGAACGGAGCCGTCGGACAGTCGCATGTCCCTGGTCATCGGAAACTCAAGGGACATCTGGGGGATGGCCGCGCGTTGCTGAGCGGCGACGATGTCGTACCAGGCCTCGCCGGCCGGGTGGCTGTTGGGGACGAAGTACGGCAGGTCCCGGTCCGCGACGTCCAGCGGAAGATTGATGATGTCCGCGTCGGGCTGCCAGTCCAGATCGCCGTGGACCCAGTCCCGCGGCGACGGAAGGAACAGTTCGTAGGTGTTGATGGTGTTCACGCGCTCAAGTCCGTCGAACGTGTGCGCCACGCCATTGGGGATGTACAGCGCCCGGGCCGACGTGGGCGACCAGACCCGGCTCTCCCGCATCCCGGCGGTCGGCGAACCCGCACGGCAGTCGATGAAGTGGCCGGTGATCGTGGTGCCTTCACTGGGGCCCATGAAGGTCAGGACATCGGCCTGCCCCAGGTGGATCCCGTAGTGACCGTAGGTGAACTCGCTCTCCCCGTGGAACACCAGGCTGGCCGGACGCAGGGTCGGGAACGGCACGACGTAGGAGTCGTTCCCATTCTCAATCCGCCAGTTCTCCCGCCATTCGAGCCCCTGGATCGCAAAAGCATCATTCATGAGTCCCACTCCTCCTTCTCGACGTATCGCACCCGATCCGGTTCCCCGGGCCAGGACGGCCCGGGGTACCGGATTGATCAAGTGCATCCTGCTCAGACCAGAACCTCGACCTCGAAGCCCGCAGCCTCGGCAGCGGCGCGCAGGTCCTCGATCGAGGTGGTCGGCAGCTCGTCGAAGATGCTGGCGACGAGCGCCTGCTTGATGCCCCCGAGGGACGCGGCGAGCCGGGTGGCCTGGTCCGGGCTCGAGAACTTCGAGAAGGCCAGGTTGGTCAGAACGGACTGCAGCGCCGCGTCACCCGACTCGTACGCCTCACGCAGACGCGTCAGCGTCTCCTCGCCGACACCGCTCCAGTCGGCGTCGAACTCCGCGCCCTTGGCATAAAGGGCCGCCATCATCTGCTTCGCGTCGTTGGTCATGGAATTTCCTCCAGAAGTCCTTTTCCCGACCGGTCCACCGCAAGTTCCGGAACCTGAATTCCGGAGCGGTGAGCCGCTGACAGGAATGACTCTGCCCCGCGACGCCGAGGGCCGGCCAGCGCTTCGACCTGTACTAAAGCGGACTGTCCGGACCCGGACGCGGTCCCCTGTTCCCCGGCGTCGCGGTTTATCGGCGGGTTTGGCCCAACTGCCGCGAAGCACGTCATCCACAGGAAACGGGACAGCACTTGTCGGTACCGCAGAGTTCCTGAACAATCCCGGAGCAGGGCAACGGGGGGAGTGCTTCACACGTGCTGAGCGCATTGGGCCTGGACAGCACCGCCGAGGCCGTCTACCGGACGCTGCTCGCCGAACAGACCTACGGGGTGGACGAGCTCTGCCTGGCCCTCGGCTTGACCGAGGACCAGGTCCGGCAGGCCCTGGACCAGATGTTCGCCCTCGCCCTGGTACGCCGTTCCTCCGACCGCACGGGTGGCTGGCGAGCGGTCGATCCGCAGACCGGCCTGCAGACACTGCTGGCCCGGCAGAACGCGGAACTCGAACAGAAGCGGGCGCGGATCGCCGTCTCCCAGGCGGAGATCGCCGCGATGATCGCCGAACGGACCGCGGCGCAGCCCAGCGACGCCACTGGCAGCGAACGCCTGATCGGCATCGACGCGGTGATATCCCGCATCGAACAGCATGTGGAGACCGCCCGTCGCGAAGTGCTCGGCATCACCCCCGGTGCGGCGCGCAAACCGGCGGATCTGGAGGCGGCGCGACGCAACGACGCCAGGGCGCTGGAACGCGGACTGATGATCCGGGAGATCATGCAGGACTCCTGCCGCAACGACCCCGCGACCGCTGCTCACGCCCACTGGCTCACCGAGTCGGGCAGCGAGGTCCGCACCGCTCCCACGCTGCCCCACCGCCTGGTCATCATCGACCGGACCATCGCTTTCGTTCCCCTCGACACCCGCGCCCCGGGCAGAGGCGCCCTCCAGGTGACCGACCCCGGGCTCGTGCACGCTCTGGCAGCGCTGTTCGAGAGCATCTGGAACACCGCCACCCCCATCGGCGCCAGCGCAGCGCCCGGGCGTCACGGCCTGACCCAGCGGGAACGCGAGGTCCTCAGGCTGCTCGCCTCTGGCATGACCGACGAGGGCGCAGCCGCCCGCCTGGCGGTCAGCGACCGCACGGTCCGCCGGGTCATGAACGATCTGTGCGAACGGCTCAACGCGAGCAGCCGTTTCGAGGCAGGCATCAAGGCCGCTCAAGCCGGCTGGCTGGATACGCAGTAGACCGGGGTCGGCGCGACCCCGGCCGCCGGCGAAATCGAATTGAAAGCGGGGGGACAGCGGGGGGCGGCAGGGTGGGGTGACACCACACGACTGCCAGCGGGGGAACCATGGAATTCTGCTTGCTCGGCCCTGTCGAAGCCAGACGCGACGGGCAGCCCGTGGGGCTCTCCGGGGCGAAGATGCGTACGCTGCTGGCGGCGCTGCTGCTCGCCCGGGGGAGGGTGGTGCCCGACTCCCGGCTGAGCTGGCTGTTGTGGGGCATGTGCCCGCCGGTGACGATGAGCGCGCAGATCTATACGTACGTCTCGCGGCTGCGCAAGCTGCTGGAGCCCGAGGTCACGATCGTCCGGCGGGCTCCCGGGTACGCGATCCAGGCCGAGGGCAGCCGGATCGACATCGTGGACTTCGAGCGGCTGGAGCGGCAGGGGCGCGCGGCGCTCCAGGAGGGCCGGTTCGAGGAGGCGGGGGCGCTGCTGGGCCGGGCGCTGGACCTGTGGCGCGGGCCCGCGTTGGGGCACACCACGGAGTTCCTGGTCGAGCACGAGGAACCGCAGTGGGAGGAGGGGCGGGCCGCCGCTCTGGAGAACCGGATGGAGGCCGACCTCGCGCTGGGCCGGTACCAGCAGGTCACCGCCGAACTCACGCGGCTGGTCGTGGAGTTCCCGCTGCGGGAGCGGATGCGGGCGCAGCTGATGACCGCCCTGTACCGGTCCGGGCGGCAGGCGGACGCGCTGCGCTCCTTCCACGAGGGCCGCAAGGCGCTCGCCGAGGAGCTCGGTGTGGAGCCGGGTGCCGAACTCTCCGACGCCTACCGGTCGGTGCTCGACGGCTCGCTCGCCGCCGCGCCCGCTCCGACGGCCGCCGGGGTGGTGGTCTTCAGGTCGGGTCCGGCGCCGGCGATGCTGCCGGCGGAGCCGGGTCCCTTCGTCGGCCGCGAGCGGGAGCTCGCCGCGGTGCGGCGGCTGCTGGCGCCGGCCGGGCGGGCCCGCCGGGGGTTGATCACCGGGATGGCCGGGGTCGGCAAGACGGCGCTGGCGCTGCGGGCCGCGCACGGCTGCGCGGACGACTTCCCCGACGGGCAGCTGTACGCGGATCTCGCGAACGGAGCGGAGGGTGGATCGGTTGATACCCGGAGTGTTCTGGTGCGGCTGCTGCGGGCCCTTGGGCACGAGGCGGCGGGTGTTTCGAGCACTTCGAGCACTTCGAGTACTGCGAGTCACGACCTCGATGAGCTGGTGCGGCTTTATCACGCCCGTACCGACGGGCTGCGGCTGCTGGTCGTGCTGGACAACGTGACGGACGGGGCGCAGTTGTCGGCCCTGCTGCCGGCGGGCACCGCGGCGGCGGCGCTGGTGACCGGCCACGCGCACCTGGCGCTGGCGACCGGTCCGCACACCGTGGTCGTCGGGCCGATGGGCGAGGACGAGAGCCTCGGGGTGCTCG
Organism: Streptomyces sp. NPDC059443; assembly: GCF_042750105.1. Classification (NCBI taxonomy): domain Bacteria; kingdom Bacillati; phylum Actinomycetota; class Actinomycetes; order Kitasatosporales; family Streptomycetaceae; genus Streptomyces; species Streptomyces sp. NPDC059443. The sequence goes on from NZ_JBHYVM010000020.1 coordinate 15,606, forward strand.
CGGCGGCGGCCGGAACGGAACGCGTGGCGGCCGATCTGCCTGCCGCCCGGCGGATCGTGGAGCTGTGCGACGGGCTGCCGCTGGCGCTGCGGATCGCGGGTGCCCGGCTGGCTTCGCGGCCCCACTGGCCGGTGGGGCTGCTGGCCGGGCGGCTGGCGGATCCCGGCAACCGGCTGCGCGAACTGCGCTTCGGTGAGCTGGACATGGGCCGGTCGCTGCGGCAGTGGGCGCGCCGGAGCACGGTCGCCTCGGACATGCTGCGGCGGCTGGCACCGCTGGGCGAGCGGTCGTTCACCGCGGCGGCCGCCGCCACCCTGCTCGGGTTCTCCCACACGACCGCCGAGGATCTGCTGGAGCAGCTGGCGGACGCCTCACTGCTCGAACCGGCCGATCCGGCCGGCGGTGTGCTCAAGTACCGCTTCCACCGGCTCGTGCTGCTCTACGCCCGGTCCCTGCCCGTACGGATGGCCGATGCGGCACTTCCGGCGGCGAGCTGATGCCAGGCACCGAAGATGTGACTACTCCCCCACCTAAAGGTGGGGGCTTCTCGCTAAGCCAGTTGGGCTTCGCGACGGGCCAGCCCGGCCCGCAGAACGTTCGTAGCCCCCACCACGTCGGCGTGCGCCTGGTGGCCGCAGGCGACGCAGTGGAACTTCTCCTGTGTGGGCCGGCTCTCCTTGGCGACGTGCCCGCATTCCGGACACGTTCGGGAAGTGTTGCGGGGGTCCACGGCGATCACGTCTCGTCCGGCACTCTCAGCCTTGGCGTGCAGGATCGTCAGGAACACCCCCCATCCGGCATCGGCAATGCTGCGGTTGAGCCCGGCCTTCGCGGCGGTCCCGTTAGGCAGAAAGCCGCCCGGCTTCTCAGGGTCGGGTTTCGGCGCGGGGGCCTTGGTCATGTTGCGGATCTTGAGGTCTTCGTGCGCGATGAAATCGTGCCCGCGGACCAGGACGTGGGCGGTCTTGTGTGCGTGGTCGAGGCGCTGGCGTCGGATCTTGCGGTGCAGCTCTCCGACCCTGGCCACGGCCTTCTTCCGCCGGTTGCTGCGGCGCTCGCACCGGGCGAGTGCCCGCTGTGCGGCTTCGATCTTCGCGGCGGCCTGCCGGCCGTGGCGCGGATTGACGATGCGCTCACCGTTGGACGTGGTGAGGAAGGAGGCGATGCCCATGTCGATGCCGACCACGGAGCCGGTAGCCGGACGCGGCTCAGGCTGGGCCTGCTCGGCGGTGAGCACCACGTACCAGCGGTTGCCCTCGCGCTTGACCGAGACAGTCTTGACCTTGCCGACCACCGGCCGGTGCTGCTTGACCTTGACATGCCCAACGCCTTGGAAGCGGACACGGGTCTGCGGGTCGTTCGGGGTGGAGTTCCAGCGGCAGCCGTCACCGTCCTTGGGGAAGTCCACCGTGTCGAACCAGCTCACCCCACGAAAGCGCGGGTAGCCGGGTGTATCCCCGGACTTAACGCGGCGGAAGAACGCCGCGAAGGCCTTGTCAAGACGCCGAAGTGTCGCCTGCTGGGAGGAGAACGACCAGCGTCCCTGACGCTCAGGGTCGAACGCTCGGATCTCTTTGAGCTGCGCCGACTGCATCCCGTACTTGACGGACGTCTTGGAGACGTGCCGGTAGGCATCACGGCGTTCCTGCAACGCCCCGTTGTAGAGCGAGCAGTGATCGCGCAGCATCTCGCCCAGCGCGATCGCCTGACCTGTTGTGGGCCGCATGAGGAACTTGTACGCACGGATCACCCGGCCCACCCCCTTTCATTGCTGAAGCTTGATCCTACTACGCTTGGTGTATGTCACCACGCTGGGAACCAGATGCCGAAATTCGAAGGGGACGACACGTCTCTTACAACCTCCACGCACATTTGGTGTTCGTCACCAAGGACCGGCGGGGCGTCTTCGATGACGACATGCTCAAGCGGTGCGAGGAGATCATGCGGGAGGTCTGCGAAAGCTTCGAAGTGGAGCTGCGCAGGTTCAACGGCGAGCCGGACCACGTGCACCTTCTGGTGCACTACCCGGCCAAGCTTGCGATCTCAAAGCTGGTCAACAGCCTCAAGGGGGTCAGCTCGCGGTACCTGCGGGCCGAATACACCGGCCGCATCAACCACAGCGGCATGGGCTCGGCGCTCTGGTCCCGCTCATACTTCGCGGGCTCGTGTGGCGGTGCGCCGCTCAGCATCATCCGTCAGTACATCGAGGGCCAGCAGCGCCCTGTCTGACCGTCACCCCGAGGCCCAGCGAGCTCCAGCGCTCCGCGCCTCCGGACCAAGAATCGCTTTCGCCCCCCGGCTAAAGCCGGGGTACCCAGCAAGGGAGTCTCCGATGGATGAATCACGCTTACCGACAACGAAGGAGACCCGATGAGCGACGAGGCGGTTGTTCTGACGTCCGTGACCAAGACCTACGGTGCGGGCGACCGGGCGGTCACGGCTCTGGGCGGGGTCTCGCTGGCCCTGCCCGCCGGTTCGTTCACCGCGATCATGGGCCCTTCGGGATCGGGGAAGTCCACGCTCTTGCAGTGTGCGGCGGGGCTCGACCGGCCCGATTCGGGGTCGGTCGTGCTCGGCGGCACGGAGCTGACCGGTCTTTCGGAGCGGGCGCTGACCCTGCTCCGCCGGGACCGGATCGGTTTCGTCTTCCAGCAGTTCAACCTGTTGCCGATGCTGACGGCGGAGCAGAACGTGGTGCTGCCGCTGCGGCTGGCCGGTCGCAAGCCGGGGAAGGAGGCGGTGCGCGAGGCGCTGGGCCGGGTGGGTCTCGCCGACCGGGCGCACCACCGGCCTTCGGAGATGTCCGGCGGCCAGCAGCAGCGGGTGGCTCTCGCCCGCGCCCTGATCACCCGCCCCGACGTGCTGTTCGGCGACGAACCGACCGGCGCGCTGGACTCCACGACGGGCCGTGAGGTCTTGACGCTGCTGCGCTCCCTGGTGGACCAGGGAGCGCAGACGGTCGTGATGGTGACGCACGACCCGGTGGCCGCCTCCTACGCGGACCGGGTGGTCTTCCTCGCCGACGGGCAGCTCAGCGGTGAACTGCTGCGGCCGACCGCCCACGAGGTCGCCGAGCGGATGACCAAGCTGGAGGAGGTTCCGTGCTGAGCGTCGTCCTGGCGACGGTCCGGGCCCGCTGGACGCATTTCGCCGGAGTCTTCCTCGCCGTCGCGCTCGGTGTGGGTCTGACGGCTTCGATGGGGCTCGCCCTCGCGGCGACCCTGGACGCGCCCGCGGAGCTGAAGGACCGCGACCAGGAAGCCGTGTTCACCGTCAACGCGATGCTCGGCACGGCGGCGGCGGTGACCACCTTCACCTCCGTGTTCGTCGTGGCGTCGGCGTTCGCCTTCGCGGTGGCCCAGCGGCAGCGCGAGTTCGGCCTGCTGCGCACCGCCGGGGCCACCCCGCGGCAGCTGCGGGTCGCGGTGGTCGCCGAGGCCGCGGTGGTCGCCGTACCGTCCGCGGTGGTGGGCTGCCTGATCGGCAGCGCCGGGGGGCCCGCCCTGGTGGAGTGGATGGCCCGGGAGAAGCTCGCACCGTCCTGGCTGGCGGTGGGCGGGCAGGTGTGGCCGTACGCCGTGGCCTTCGGCACGGGTCTGGTGGTCGCGCTGACCGGGGCCTTCGCCGCGTCCGGGCGGGCGGCCAAGACCAGTGCGGTCGAGGTGTTGCGGGAGGCCGCGGTCGACAAACGGGTGATGACCGTGGGGCGGTGGGTGTTCGGCGGTCTGCTGCTGGTGCTGGGGGTGGGGCTGCTGGTCCAGAAGCTGGCGTCCGATCCGGCCGATCTGCTCAAGCGCAAGACGTACACCACGCAGCCGATGGTGCTCATCGGTGCGTTCGCGCTGCTGACCCCGCTGGCCGCGGGGCCGCTGGTGCGGCTGGTCGCCTGGCCGGCGACGCGGATGCGGGGGGCGGTGGGCATGCTGGTGCGCGAGAGCGCGGCGGCGGGTGTCCGGCGTACGTCTGCGCTGGCCGCGCCGGTGCTGGTGAGCGTGGCGCTCGCCGGTTCGCTGCTGGGGTCCACGGACACGGTCGGCGCGGGCCGGGCGGACGAGGTCCGCAGCCGGACGGTCGCCGACTTCGTGGTCACTTCGGACCACGGGCTGTCGGACGCGGCCGTGGCCGCGGCGGCCGTGCCGGGGACGCGGTCGGCCGTCTCGGCGGCCACCACCGTCGAGTACCTGTACGAGGGTCTGGTGCGTACGCCGGAGCCGGCGCGCGTGGTGGATCCGGCGGCCTTCGCCGAGCTGTCGCGGCTGCCGCTGCTCGACGGCTCGGTGAAGAACCTGAACGACACCTCGATCGTCGTGAACGACGAGTGGCCGGTGACGGCCGTGGGCCAGCCGGTCGAGGTGTGGCGGGCGGACGGCAGCAAGGTCACGCTGACGGTGGCCGCCGTGATGCGCCGGGGCACCGGCGGCAACGGGGCCTACGTCACCGCCGCCAACGGGGCGAAGGCCAGGCCCGACCGGGTCGAGGTGCGGCTGGAGCCGGGCGCCGACCGGGCCGCGGTGGCGGCTTCGCTGGGCGCGGCGGTTCATTCGCAGGGGGCGCGGGTGGCGACCGTAGAGGAGTGGATCGCCGCTTCGCAGCCGGAGACCAAGCGGGAGAGCCGGCTGGCGGTCTTCGTGGTGCTGGGGCTGGCGCTGCTGTACTCGCTGATCGCGCTGGCGGGGACGATGGTCGCGGCGACCTCCGACCGGGGGCGCGATCTGGCGGTGCTGCGGTTGAGCGGGGCCACCGGCGGGCAGGTGCTGCGGCTGGTGGCGGTCGAGGCCGCGGTGGTCGTGGTGGCGGGGGCGCTGCTGGGCGTCCTGGCTACGGCGTTCAACGTGCTGGGGACTTGGTCGGCGCTGTCGGTGCTGGTCGGGTCGGCGGCGCCGCTGTCGCTGCCGTGGGGTGCGATGGCGGCGGTGGCCGCGTCCTGCGCCGTCGTCGCGGTGCCGGCCGCGGTGCTCTCGGCCGCGGTGCTGCTGCGCGGGCGGGCGGCGTGAGCGCCGCGGCGGGCCGGGCTCTGCGGGCCGGGGATCCGGGCCGTGGGAGCGGGCCGGGCCGGGCCGGCTGAGGGAACGGGCCGTGCGGCCGTGCCGTGCCTGTAGGACGGGCCGGGCGGCCGTCCGGGCGGGGCGGGGCCGGCTGAGGGAACGGGCCGGGCGGGCCCGGGGATCCGGGGCGCACGGCCCGCTCCGTCAGGCGGCCATGGCCGCGGGCCGGGCGGGCCCGGAGATCCGGGAGATCCGGGCCCGCTCGGTCAGGCCGCCATGGACGCGGGCCGGGCGGGCCCGGAGATCGGGGAGATCCGGGCCCGCTCCGTCAGGCCGCCATGGACGCGGGCCGGGCGGGCCCGGAGATCGGGGAGATCCGGGCCCGCTCCGTCAGGCCGCCATGGACGTGGGACGGGCCGGTGCGGCCGGGCGGTTCACGGCTTCTACGGGTTCCCCCGCGAGGACCCGGCGTACGGCGTCGGCCGCGTCGGCTCCCGCGCGGTCCTGGGCCTCGGCGGTGGAGGCTCCTAGGTGGGGCGTGACCACGACGTTGTCCAGGGTGAACAGCGGGTGGTCGGTGCAGGGTTCGACGGCGAACACGTCGAGGCCCGCGCCGGCGACCCGGCCTTCCTTGAGGGCGGCGAACAGTTCGTTCTCGTCGACGATCCCGCCACGGGCGGCGTTGACGATCCGCACCTCCGGTTTCATCCGGCGGAACGCCTCGAACCCGAGCAGGCCGACGGTCTGCGGGGTGCGCGGCAGGTGGACGGTGATGAAGTCGGCGCTGTCTAGAAGCTCTTCGAGGGTGACCAGGTCGATGCCTTCCGCGGCGGCCCGCTCCGGGTCGGCGTAGGGGTCGTGGGCCACCACCCGCATGTCGAAGGCGGCCAGCCGGCGGGCGACGAGGGTGCCGATGCGGCCGAGGCCGATGACGCCGAGCACCTTGCCGGACAGCTCGACTCCGCCGAACGCGGAGCGCTGCCACGAGCCGCCGCGCAGCGAGGCGTCGGCGCGCGGGACGTGGCGGGCCACGGCGAGCAGCAGGGCGATGGTGAGTTCGGCGGCGCTGACGCTGTTGGCGTCCGGGGCGTTGACGACGCTCACCCCGGCCTCGGTGGCGGCCGCGAGGTCGACGTTGTCCACTCCTACGCCGGCCCGGCCGATGGCTTTGAGGCGCGGGGCGGCGGCGATGGCCTCGGCGTCCATCCGGGTGGCGCTGCGGATGAGTACGGCGTCGGCGTCGGCGAGCGCGGCCAGCAGCGCCGTGCGGTCGGTTCCGTCGACGCGGCGGATCTCGGTACCGGGGCCCAGGGCCCGGGCGGCGGAGGCGGCGAGCGGTTCGGTGATGAGGACGACGGGTGTGGGCATGGGGTGCTTGGGGTGCACGGGGTGTATGGGGTGCATGGGGTGTCCTTCCGGGAGGGCGGGGGCAGATGGCCTAGGCGGAGCAGGCTCGGTCGAGGCGGTCGCCGGCCGCTTCGAGCTTGGTGAAGGTCTTCTCCAGGTCGCCGACCCTGCCCTGGGCGGGGTCGGAGGTGCGGATGCGGCCCGCGAACTCGTCGTAGACGTCGGCGAACTCGCCGAGTGCGGTGCGCACCTTGGGGTCGGTGGTCTTCTGCCCCGCGGCGCGCAGCTCCCCGGCGAGGTCGTTGGCGCTGCGGGCGACTCCTTCGGGGTCCTTCTCGATGTCGTCGGCGGAGTTGGCGAACCGGTCGGCGGAGGCGATGGTCCGCCCGCACGGGTAGGGCGCGGAGCCCGCGTCGGTGGTCGGCCCGCAGCCGGTGGCCGCGGCGGCCAGCAGGGCGAGGGTGACGAGAGCGGTGAGCCGGTCGGTGCGCATCAGTAGCCACCCCACTGGATGAGGACCTGGTCCCGCTCGGCTTGCGAGAGCAGTTCGATGGAGCCCACGGGCTGTTCCGGGGCGTCTGCCATGGCTTCGAGGGCGCGTGCCATGCGCTCCAGGAACACCCGCGCCTCGTCGGCGCCGTACACGTCGGGGCGGTGGCCCAGGCGTAGTTCGAGTCCGCCCGGGACGGGGACGGCTATGAGCCTCAGGGGGTAGTGCGTGGCGTCGTGGACGGCCAGTGCGGCCAGCCGGGGGCCGGTGACGGCGGCGGCCAGCGCCTCGGTGTCGAGGGGGTAGTTGACCAGCATGGTGGTGGTGTCGAAGAGTTCCCGGCCGGTGGTGAGGCGCTGGACGCGGGAGAGTCCGAGGTGGTGGTGGGCCATCAGGCGGACCTGTTCGGCCTGGAGCCGGGTCAGGAGCGCGTGGAGGGGTTCGCGGGGGTCGGTGCGCACCCGTACGGGCAGGGTGTTGCAGAGCATGCCGATCATGCGTTCGATGCCGGGTACTTCGGCCGGCCGGCCGGAGACGGTGGCGCCGAAGACCACGTCCTGCGATCCGGTGGCCTGGGCGAGGACCAGGCCCCACGCGGTCTGGTACTGGGTGTTGAGGGTGACCCCGTGGGCGCGGCCGCGCTCGGCGAGGCGGGCCAGGAGCTCGTCGGGGATCAGGTGGGTGACCTGCTGCTGGGCCACGGCGGGCCGGGCCGCTGCGTCGGGTGCGATGAGGGTGGGCTCTTCGATCCCGTCGAGGTAGGCGGTCCAGGCCTCTTCGGCGCCGGCCTGGTCCTGGGTGACGAGCCAGCCGAGGTAGTCGCGGTAGGGGGCGACCGGGGGCAGGGTGTCGCCGCGGCCCGCCCACAGGGCGAAGAGCTCTTGGGCGGCGACGGGCAGGGACCAGCCGTCCCAGACGATGTGGTGGGTGCTCAGGAGCAGCCTGTGGTGGTCGGGGGCCAGTCGCACCAGGGTGAGGCGCAGCAGGGGCGGGCCGGAGAGGTCGAAGCCGCGGAGGCGTTCGTGTTCGGCGAGCCGGGCGGCGGCCTCTTCGCGGGCGGCGGCGGGCAGGGCGCTCAGGTCGCGTTCGGCCCAGGGCAGGACGGCCGTGTCGCTGACGGCCTGGACGGGTTCGCCGAGCCCTTCGTGGTGGAAGCCGGCCCGCAGGTTGGGGTGGCGGTCCAGGAGGGCCTGGCCGGCCGCGCGCAGGGCGGCCGCGTCGAACGGTCCCTCGAAGTCGAAGGCGACCTGGGTGTTGTAGGTGTCGCCGGCACCGTCGGCTTCGAGGGCCTCGGCTTCGAGGGCGTGGAAGAGGAATCCCTCCTGGAGCGGGGTCAGCGGCAGGACGTCGGCCAGCTCCGGGACGGCCCGTTCCAGTGTGTCCACGTCCTGCTGGGTGAGGGTGGTGAGCGGGAAGTCGGAGGGGGTGCGGCCGCCGCCGCCGGGGCGGGCCGCGTGGGCGGCGATGCCGGACAGGGCCTCGGTCCACAGGGCGGCGAGTTCGCTCAGGGCCTCCTCGGTGAGGACTCCGGCGGGGGCGCCCCAGTCGGCGTACAGCTCGGGGCCCGAAGCGCCCTCGCGGGCCAGCACGTTGACCTCCAGCGCGTGGGCGGCGGGCAGGCCCGGGTCCGCGCCGTCGGGCAGGGCGTCGCCGGGCAGCGGCTGCCAGGGCAGGGCCTCGTCGGTAGCGCTGCCCAGGCGTCCCAGGTAGTTGAACAGGACGCGTGGTGCGGGCAGGGCGGCGAGCCGGTCGCGGGAGAGCGGGTCGAGGTGGCGCAGCGGCCCGTGGCCCAGGCCGTCACCGGGGACGGCGCGCAGCTGTTCCTTGACGGCCTTGACGGCGCGGCCGGCGGCGGGGCCGCCGGAGGTGATCTCGGCCCAGTCGGGGCTGCCGGTCTCCAGGCGGACGGGGTGGACGGCGGTGAACCAGCCGACGGTGCGGGAGAGGTCGAGGGCGCCCTCCCCGGCGCGGCCGTGGCGTTCCCGGTCGACGAGGAGCGGGGTGCCGGGGGCGGCGGTGACGTGGCGTCCGCGCCATTCGGCGACGGCCAGGGCGAGGCCGGTGAGCAGGACGTCGTCGATCTGGCCGTGGAAGGCGGCGGTGACGGGGCCCAGCAGTGCGGCGGTGACGGCCGCGGGGAGCGCGGTCCTGACGTGGCGGGCGGTGGCGGCCGTGTCGGTGGCCGGGTCGACGGGTCGGGCGCCGATGCCGGGCTGGGGGATGTCGGTCATGGCCTCCCAGGCGGGGAGTTCGGCGCGCCGGGCGCCGGCTTCGGCGGTGCGCAGCTGGTGGTTGGCCCAGGTGCGGTAGGAGGTGGCCACGGGCGGCAGGGTGGGGGTGCGGCCGGCCGCGAGGGCCTCGTAGGCCGTCTTGAGGTCGGGCAGCAGGATCCGCCAGGAGACTCCGTCGACGACGAGGTGGTGGACGGCGAGGAGCAGCCGGCCGGGTAGTCCGGGGCCGGCGTCGAAGCGTACGGCGCCGACCATCCGGCCGGCCGCCGGGTCGAGGGTGTCGCGGGTGGCCTCGGCGGCCGCGCGGACGGCGGCGTCGAGGGCGGCGCCGGTGAGTCCGGTCGTGTCGGTGCGGGTGAGCAGGCCGGGGTAGCGCAGGCCCTTGCGGGGGACGATCAGGACCTGGTGCTCGCGGTCCAGCCGGGCGCGCAGGGCGTCGTGGTGGTCGAGGAGGGTGTGCAGGGCCTCGGCGAGCACGTCGTCGTCGGTGTCGGCGGGCAGGGCGATGAGCATCGCCTGGTGGAAGCCGTCCACGGAGCCGCCGCGGCCGAGTACGTCGCGGGCCACGGGCGGGAGCGGTACGGGGCCCAGGGCGGCGGTGGCGGGCTCCGCGGGGGTGGTGGCCGTGTCGTCGGTGCGGGCGGCGACGGCCAGGGCTTCGACGGTGCGCAGCTTGAAGATGTCGGAGGGGGTCAGGCGCAGTCCGTGTTCGCGGACCCGGGCGACGAGCTGGATGGCCATGATGCTGTCGCCGCCGAGTTCGAAGAAGGAGGCGTCGGCGCCGGCCCGTTCCACCCCGAGGACCTCCTGGAAGAGGCGGGCGAGGATCTCCTCCCGTTCGGTGACGGGGGTGCGGCCGGGTCCGGTGTCGGTGAGAGCGGGTACGGGCAGGGCGGCCCGGTCGATCTTGCCGTTGGGGGTGAGGGGCAGCGCGTCGAGGACGACGACGGCGGCGGGGACCATGAAGGACGGCAGGACGTCGCCGACGTGGGCGCGCAGGGCGGCGGGGTCGAGCGGTCCGGCGCCGGGGGCGGGGGCGGCGTAGGCGATGAGGCGGCGGCTGCCGGGGCGGTCCTCGCGGGCGACGACCACGGCCTGGGCGACCGCCGGGTGGCGGGCCAGGACGCTCTCGATCTCGCCGGGTTCGATCCGGTAGCCGCGGATCTTGACCTGGTGGTCGCCGCGGCCGATGTAGTCGAGGTGGCCGTCGGGGTGCCAGCGTACGAGGTCGCCGGTGCGGTACATGCGTTCGCCGGGCGGGCCGAAGGGGCAGGGCTGGAAGCGGTCGGCGGTGAGGCCGGGGCGGCCGGCGTAGCCGCGGGCGAGTGCGGGGCCGGCGGCGTACAGCTCGCCGGGGACGCCGGGCGGTACGGGGCGCAGCCGCTCGTCCAGTACGTAGACGCGCATGTGGGTGATGGGGCGGCCGATGGGCGGGGCGAGGCTGCCGGAGAGCGGGGCGCTCATGGTGGTGCAGACGGTGGTCTCGGTGGGTCCGTAGCCGTTGAGCATCCGCACGCGGGGGGCCCAGCGGGCGACGAGCGAGGGCGGGCAGGCCTCGCCGGCGACGACCAGGGTGCGCACGGTGGGCAGGGCGTCGGTGGGCAGGACGGACAGGGCGGCGGGCGGCAGGGTGATGTGGGTGACGCCCTGCCGGGCGACGAGTTCGACGAGTCCTTCGCCGGGGAGCAGCTGGTCGGCGGGGGCGAGGACGAGGCGGGCGCCGGCGAGGACGGAGACGACCACTTCGAAGGTGGCCGCGTCGAAGCTGGGCGAGGCGAACTGCAGGACGCGGCTGTCCGCGTCGAGGCGCATGGCCTCGGTCTGGGCGGTGAGCAGGGGGGCGAGGCCGGTGTGGGTGACGGCGACGCCCTTGGGGCGGCCGGTGGAGCCGGAGGTGTAGATGACGTAGGCGGTGTTGTGCGGGGAGAGCGGCGCGGCGCGGTCGGCGTCGATGGGGTCGGTGGCGGGGCGGGCGTCGACGGCGGCCGCGGTGGCGGGGTCGTCGAGGACCAGGCGGGGGCATCCGCCGGCGATGACTTCGGCGGTCTCGGTGGTGGTGACGGCGCAGACCGGCCGGGCGTCCTCGATCATGTACGCGATGCGTTCGGCCGGGTAGTTCGCGTCTACGGAGAGGTAGGCGCCGCCCGCCTTGGAGACGGCCAGCAGGGCGGTCAGCCAGGCGGCGGAGCGGGGCAGGGCCAGGGCGACGGTGGTCTCGGGGCCGGCGCCGGCGGCGATGAGGTGGTGGGCGAGCCGGTTGGCCCCGGCGTTGAGCTCGGCGTAGGTCAGCTCGCCGGTGTCGTCGGCGACGGCGATGCGGTCGGGTGCCTCGTGGGCGCGGGCCTCGAAGAGGGCGGCGAGGGTGGCCGGTTCGACGGGGGCGGCGGGGTCGGCGGTCTCGTTCCACGTCTCGGTGATCGTGCGGCGTTCGGCGGCGTCGAGGAGCGGGACGGTGTCGAGGGGGCGCTCGGGTTCGGCGACCACGGCGTCGAGGAAGGCGACGAAGCGGTCCTGGTACGAGGCCACTTCGGACCGGGAGTACTGGGTGGGGTCGGCGTCGAAGTCGAAGCGCAGGCCGTTGCCGTCGGCGCGGTCGTACACGGCGAGGGCGAGGCCTTCTACGGGGCCGAGGGAGAGGTTGTGGGCGGTGGCCCCGTGGCCGCCGAAGGAGATCTGGTAGTCGAAGGCCATGATGTTGACCACGGGGCCGATGAGGCCCATGTCGGTTCCGGTCAGGCCGAGTTCGCGGCGCAGGTCCTCGTAGCGGCAGCCCTGGTGGCGGACCAGGGTGCGGACCTGCTCGGAGACACGGGGGGTGAGCTGCGCGAGGCTCTCGCCGGGCCGGACGTCGATGTGCAGGGGCATGACGGTGGAGGCGAAGCAGGGGGTGCGGCGCACGGCCTTGCCGGTGCGGCCGGTGACGGGCAGGCCGAGGACCACGTCGCTCTGGCCGGTCATCCGGGACAGGTAGGCGGCCATGGCCGCGATCAGGAGGATCGGACGGCGGGTGCGGGCGGCGCGCGCGGCCTCCGCGAACTGGTCGGCGCGGTCCTGTCCGACGGTGCGGGTGCGGCGGATGAAGGAGGGCGCCCCGGCGGCGAGCTCCTGGGCGGTGGGCGCGCCCTGGGGGGTGCCGGGCAGGCTCACGGGGGCGGGCAGGGAGGCGAGGCGCCCGGCCCAGTGGGCGCGGTCGGCGGCGGCCTGGTCGGAGGCCCGGTACGCGGCGTCCTCCGCGAGGACTTCGGTCAGCGGGAGGAATTCGCAGGGCTCGGCCTCGCGGCCCTCGACGAGGGCGGTGTACAGCTCGGCGAGGCGGCGTCCGACCATGGCCCCGGCGACCCCGTCGATGACGAGGTGGTGGTAGCGGTGGAAGTAGAGGAACCGCCGCTCGGCGAGCTTGATGAGGGCGTAGGTGGCGAGGCCTCCGGCGGCGAGGTCGACGGGACGGTTGAGGTCGGCGCGCATCCAGGCCTCGGCGGCGGCGAGCGGGTCGGTCTCGGCGCTGAAGTCCGGGGCGGGCAGGGGCGGCAGGGTGTCGTCGAGGTACTGCCACAGGCCCTCGTCGTCCTCGGCGATGGTGCGCACCCGCAGGACGTCGGCCTCCAGCAGCAGGGCGTGCCAGGCCCGCTCCATCAGGGCGTGGTCCACGGGGCCGTCGATGGCGAAGTACTCGGCCACGTTGTAGCCGCGCCCGGTGCTGTCGAGCTGGTGGGCGAACCAGAGTCCGGTCTGGGCGGCCGACAGGGGCAGCCGCTGGTGCGGGAACATCTCAGGCATGACGGTCTCCAGCAGGGTCGAGGCCGAGCCGGCCGGTGAGGAGGTCCATGAGTTCGCCGGCCCGCCCTTCGAGGTAGAAGTGGCCGCCGGGGAAGGTGTGCACCTCGTGTCCGGCGACGGTGTGGCGGGCCCAGGCGGCGGCGTCCTCCACGGTGCAGGAGGCGTCCTCGGTCCCGGTGACCACGGTGAGCGGGCAGGTGAGGGGGGCTCCGGGGGCGTACCGGTGGCCGGTGAGGAGCCGGAAGTCCCCGCGCAGGGTGGGCAGGGTCAGTTCGCGCAGTTCGGGGATCTCCAGCAGCTCGGCGCCGGTCCCGCCGAGGCGGCGTACGTAGGCCAGGACGGCCTCGTCGTCGGGGAGCGGCAGCCGGTCCCGGGTGTCGATGTGGGGGGCCTTGCGGGCGGAGGCGAACAGCCGGACCACGGCGGACGGGTGGCGGGGGCGCAGCAGGCGGGCGGTCTCGAAGGCGAGGGTGGCGCCCATGCTGTGGCCGAAGAAGGCGGCCGGCAGGTCGAGCCAGGGCTCGATGGCGCGGACGAGTTCGCGGAGCATGACGGCCATGTCGGTGACCGGCGGTTCGTCGAACCGGTCCTGGCGCCCCGGGTACTGGACGGCGACGACCTCCAGCTCCGGCGGCGCGGCCTCGGCCAGTTCGCGGAAGGTGCTGGCTCCGCCGCCCGCGTGCGGGAAGCAGAACAGCCGGGTGCGGGCGGCGGGCCGGGGGGCGAACACGCGCAGCCAGGCGGTGGCGGCCGGGGACTTGAGAACCGGCATCGCGTCAGCCTTCCGTGCCGGAGGGGGCGGGGACCTCGGTCGGAGCCGGGGTGTGGGGCTCGGCCATGGCCACGGCGATCTTGCGGGGGCCGGTGAAGGGCTCGCGGCCGTGGCTGGAGAGCATGTTGTCCACGACGAGTACGTCGTCGCGCCGCCAGTCGAAGCGGACGCTGGCCTGCCGGTAGCAGGAGCGCAGGTGGTCCAGTACCTCGTCGGGGATCCTGCCGCCGTCGCCGTAGTAGGTGTTGCTCGGCAGTTCCTCCTCGCCGAAGAGCTCCAGCAGCCCCTCGCGCACCTCGGCGGGCAGGGTGGTGTGGTGGAAGAAGGTGACGTGGTTGAACCAGACCTCCTCGCCGGTCCCGGGGTGGCGGTGCACCGCGTCGCGTACGGCCCGGGTGCGCATCCCGCCGCCCGGCAGCCACTCCAGGCCGAGGTCCTTGGCGGCGGCCAGGCGCTCGACCTCGGCGCGGTCGCCGGTGTTGAACACGGACTCCCACGGGATGCCGAAGCCGGGGTGGAAGGTGCGGGTGGCCATCCAGCGGCGGCGGGTGAACTCCTCGCGCACGTCGGGGTGGACGAGCTCCAGGATGCGGCGGGTGTCGGCGAGCGGGGTGGCCCCGAGGGAGTCCGGCTCGGCGATGCAGCAGAAGTAGAGCAGGCGCGGCCAGGAGGACTGGTAGGAGTTCTCGTTGTGGAGGAAGATCTCCTCGTCCGGCGGGTAGTCCGTCGAGGTGTAGACGTTGCCCTTGATGGTGGAGCGCGGCGAGGACCGCTCGGAGTACGCCAGCGGGGCGCCGGACAGGGCCCGTACGGCGGCGTCGAAGCCGTCGACCCCGTCGAGGGGGAAACCGCGCAGCAGGACGGCTCCGTGCTCGTGCAGGGCGGCGCGGATGCGGGTCCGTTCGGCGTCGATGTACGCGGTGATGCCGGGGTGGGTGCCGTCGTGCTCCAGGACGAGCGGCAGGGTGCGGGTCGTCTGTTCGGGCTGGGTCGTCGTCATGACTGGTCGGCCTTCTCGTCGCTCGTGTCGGAGCCGGATGTGTCGGAGCCGGATGTGGTGGAGCCCTTGGCGGGTCCGGTGGCGGGGCTCTCGCGCCCGGCCTCGCGGATCGCGGGGTTCACCGCGGCGAGTACGGTCATCAGCGCCATGGCGGCGGAGATGCCGAGCACCGTGGTGGAGGTGGGGAAGGCGGCCAGCAGCAGGCCGCCGACGAGGGCGCCCGCGGAGTTCATCCCGGAGGCCATGAGCATGAACACGCTGCTGACGCGGCCCTGCATCCCGTCGGGGGTGATCCTCATCTGGTGGACTCCGGCGCCCACGTTCATCAGGGAGCCGGCGAAGGCCATGCCGCCGCACAGGGCGCCGAGGGCGAACGGGTCGGTGAGGAGGGCCACCGGGGCCATCAGCGCGGCCCACAGGGCGAAGGCGCCGATCACCAGGGTGGAGGGGGCCAGCCGCTTGAGCCACCAGGAGGCGCTCAGCGCGCCGAGCGCGCCGCCCGCGCCTTCCATCAGCCCGAGGACGCCGAGCAGCGCGGGCGAGTGGCCGGCCTCCTTGAAGATCAGTACCAGGGAGAGGTTGAGGATCTGGAAGAGCATGTTGCTGCCGGCGACCAGGGCCACGGCGGCGCGCATGAACTTCTGCCTCCACACCCAGGCCACGCCTTCGGACACCTCGGCCCTGAGGCTGCGCGGCGCCGCGGTGCGCTCCTCCTGGAGTTCCTTGCGGACGAAGAGGAGGCAGCCCAGGGCCAGCAGGTGGGCGAGGGCGGTGACGCCGAACGGCAGCCACCGGGTGAGGGCGAACAGGGCCACTCCGGCCGGCTGTCCGAGCAGGCCGGCGACCTGGCTGCGGGCCTCGTTCTGGGAGAGGGCGGCCGGCAGGTGGTCGGGGTGCACCACGTTGCGCACCGCCGCGCGTTCGGCGAGCCGGTAGAAGACGAACGCGGAGCCCTCCAGGAAGGCGGCGGCCATCACGTGCGGTAGCCACAGCCGGCCGGTGGCCAGGGCGGCGGCGACGCTTCCCATGGCGAGCAGGCCCACGAGGTCGCAGACGATCATCAGCTTGCGCCGGTCCCAGCGGTCGACGAGGGCGCCGGCGGGGAGCTGGACCAGCAGGTGCGGCAGCAGGGCGGCGAAGCCGACCAGTCCGGCCCCGGCGAGCGAACCCTGCCAGATCATCAGCAGCGGGTACGCGGCCTGCGCGGCCTGCACGCCGAGCAGTGAGAATCCGGCGCCGGTCCACAGCAGCAGGAACTCGCGGTTGCGGCGCAGCGGGGTGGCCGGGGCGGCCGGGCTCCCGGGCCCGGCGGGGGCGGGGCGTTCTTCGAGGAGGGTCATGCCGCCCAGGCCTCCCGATCGTGCTCGTGGCGGACGCCTTCGGCGGCTCCGGAGGCGGCGACGCCCGCGGCGCACCATTCCAGGACGGCCATGGCGCTGTGCATCTTGTTCTCGGCCTGCTGGAAGGCGATGCTGTGCGGTCCGTCGAGCACCTCGGCGGTGACCTCCTCGCCCCGGTGGGCGGGCAGGTCGTGCAGGAAGGCCGCGCCCGGGCTGGTCCTCCACAGTGCGCCGGTGACCTGGAACGGGGCGAAGCGCTCGCGCCAGTCGGCGTTTGCCTTGCTGCTGCCGGTGGTCTGCCAGCGGGAGGTGTAGACGGCGTCGAAGCCGCCGGGCAGGTCCCGCATGTGGTGGTGCTCGGTCAGGGTGGCGCCGTGGCTTCGGGCGTGGGCCAGGGACCGCTCCCGGACGGCGGGGGCGAGGCCGTAGCCGGGCGGGGTGCGCAGTTCGAGCGCGGTGCCCGGGTAGCGGGTCAGGCCGAGGGCCAGCGCGGCGGCGGTGTTGTTGCCCTCGCCGACGTACAGGACGCGCAGGTCCCGGATCCGGCCGAAGCGGCCGAGGAGGGTGGTGAGGTCGGTGAGGCCCTGGGTGGGGTGCTCCTCGGCGCTCATCGCGTTGACCACGGACATCCGGGACTGGGAGGCCCAGCCGCGCATCTCCGCGGGGTCGCCGGCCGTACGGGCGACCAGCAGGTCGAGCATCCGGGAGAAGACCCGGCCGGTGTCCTCGGTGGTCTCCCCGGTGTTCAGCTGGAGGTCGTCGGCGCCGTAGGTGACGATCGTGCCGCCCAGGCGCAGCACCCCGGTGGAGAAGGCGGTGCGGGTACGGGTGGACGTCTTGCGGAAGTACACGCCGGTGACCAGTCCGGCGAGCGGGTCCCCGGGCGCGGCGGCGCCGGCCGAGAAGGCGGCGCCCCGCTCGACCACGGCGTACAGCTCGGCGTCGGTGAGGTCGTCGAGGGAGATGAGGTGTCGGGCTGACACGGTGTCCTCCAACAGTGGTTGGGTTGACGGGGGTTCAGGCCTGTCGGCCGGGTTCGGCCAGGAGGGCCTTGACGACCTGCGGTCCGGTGTCGGCGTTGGTCAGTGCGACCAGTCCGCTGCCGTGCGCGAGGCGGGCCGTGGCGACCGCGTGGTAGCCGGCGACGGTGCCCGCGTGGCCGTACTCCGTGTCGGAGCCGGTGGTGTCGACGAGGGTGCCGAGCCCGTAGAGGGTGTCGGGGTGCGCGGTGAGCATGAGGCGGGCGGTGTCGGGGCTCAGCAGGGCCCCGGGCAGGCCCCGGTGGGAATCGCGCAGGGCCAGCAGGGCCCGGGCGAGGTCGGTGGCGGTGGTCCACATGCCGGCGGCCGCGGTGTCGGTGCGCGTACGGCCGGCGGCCGCGGGCCGTCCGCCGTCGTGGTGACCTGCGGCGGCGCTCCCGGGGAGCCGGCCGTAGCCGGTTCCCGCCATGGCGAGCGGCTCCAGGACGAGGGCGCGCATCACCTCGGCGAACGGTGCCCCGGTGGTGTCCTGCACCAGCTGTTGCAGGACGGCGTAGTTGGCGTTGGCGGCGCGGAAGACCTCGCCGGGTACGGACTCCCGGCGGACGGAGGTCCGCAGCAGCCGGGAGAGCGGTACGTGGGGCTCGCCGGTGTACGCCGTCAGTCCGGAGCGGTGACCGAGGAGCAGGCGGGCGGTGACCGGCAGGTCCGCCCCGGATCCGGGGACCCGCCAGGTCGTGAGGCGGGTGTTGACGTCCTCGTCGAGGTCGAGGAGCCCGTCCTCCACGAGGCGCAGGACGCCCAGGGCGGTGACGAACTTGGTCGCCGAGCCGACCCGGAAGGCCGTGTCGGGGGTGACCGGGCGCGATCCGCCGGCCCGCAGGGTGCCGTGGGCCTCGGCGGTGGCGATCCGGCCGTCCTCGATGACGGCCAGCGAGACGCCGGGGACGGCGTGCTCGGCCATCAGGCGGGCCGGGCCGCCGGGGCGGTGTACGTCCGCCGCGGAGTTGGCGGTCGCGGACTCCCCTGCGGCGGCGGCCGCCAGGGCGGCGAGCGTGGTGTGCCGGTAGAGCATGACGGCGCTCACGGCGAGTCCGTGCTCCCGGGCGCCGACGATCACCTGGGGCACCAGGACGGAGTGCCCGCCGAGGGCGAAGAACCCGTCGTCCCGGCCTACCCGTTCGGTCCCCAGGACCTGGCGCCAGACGGCCGCGAGGACCTTCTCCGCCGGGGTGCGCGGGGCCTCGTACGCCACGGCGCGCGCGGTGGCGGCCGCGTCGGGGACGGGCAGTGCCCGCTGGTCCAGCTTGCCGTTGGGGGTCAGCGGGAGGGCGTCGAGGGCGGTGAAGGAGGCGGGGACCATGTACTCCGGCAGCCGGGCCGTGCAGTGCGCGGCCAGCGCCGGGGCGGAGTCCGTGGCCCCTCCCCCGGTCTCCGGGACCCAGTAGGCCGCCAGGCGGACGTCGCCCGGGCGGTCCTCGCGGGCCACCACCACCGCCTGGCGGACCAGGGGGTGTTCCTGGAGTGCGGACTGGATCTCGCCGAGCTCCACGCGGTAGCCGCGGATCTTGACCTGGTGGTCGATGCGGCCGAGGAACTCCAGGCTGCCGTCCGGCCTGCGGCGGGCCAGGTCCCCGCTGCGGTAGAGCCGGGATCCGGCCGGGCCGTAGGGGTCGGGCACGAAGCGGTCGGCGGTCAGCGCGGGGCGTCCGAGGTAGCCCCGGGCGACGCCGGGGCCCGCCACGTGGATCTCGCCGGGGACGCCGATCGGGACCAGGTCGCCGGCCGGGTCCAGCAGGTGGATCGCCAGGTCGCTCAGCGGGCGGCCGATGGCGTTGCCGGCGCCCTCGTCGAAGTCCCGCCGGGTGAGCCGGTGGTAGGTGGAGTGCACGGTGGTCTCGGTGATCCCGTACATGTTGACCAGGGCGGTGCGGCCGAGGCCGCAGCGCTCCACCCACGGGCGCAGTTCCGGGATCTCCAGCTTCTCGCCCGCGAGGACCACGGCCCGCAGGGCGAGCCGGCCGATGCGGGGGTCGCCGTCCGCGGCGGCGGACACCAGGGACCGGAAGGCCGTGGGGGTCTGGCTGAGGACGGTGACCTCCTCCCGGGCCAGGAGGTCCAGGAACTCCTCGGGCGAGCGGGTGGTCTCGCGGTCCACGACGACCAGCGTGCCGCCGTGCAGCAGGGCTCCCCACATCTCGAAGACGGACACGTCGAAGGCGTAGGAGTGGGACATGCTCCAGACGTCCGACCGGTCGAATGCGTAGTGCTCCTGGGCCGTCGTCAGCAGGCGGACCACGTTGGCGTGGGTCAGCGCGACGCCCTTGGGGCGGCCCGTCGAGCCGGAGGTGTAGATCGCGTAGACGAGGTTCTCCGGAACGGACACCGGCGCCGGGTCGTGCGCGGGCTCGCCGTCGGCGTCCCCGGGGAGGATCCGTACGCCGTCGTACACGTCGTCGAGCAGCGGGGCGAGCTCCCGGCTGGTGACCAGCAGCCGTGCCCCGGCATCCGCGACGATGTGGCCGAGCCGCTCCACCGGGTTGGCCGGGTCCAGCGGCAGGTAGGCCGCGCCGGACTTGAGGATGCCCAGCAGGGTGGGGATCAGGTCGCGGCCGCGCTCCAGGCAGACGCCGACCAGCTGTTCGGGTCCGGCGCCCAGCGCCCGGAGCCGGTGGGCGAGCCGGTTGGCCCGCTCGTTCAGGTCGCGGTAGGTGAGGGAGCCGTCGTGGGCCCGGACGGCGACGGCGTCGGGGGTCGCCGCCGCCTGGGCCTCGAACAGCTCGTGGAGGGTGCGGTCGACGGGTTCGGCGGCCGGGCCGCTCGCGGCGGAGCCGAGCAGCCGCTCGCGCTCCCCGGCGGGCAGGTGGACCGTACGGGCGTTCCCGCCGAGGCCGCCGGCCATGGCTTCCAGTACGGCGCGGTACATCCCGGCCAGCCGGTCCGCGTCGGCGCGGCCGAGGAGGTGGGTGTCGGAGTGCAGGCCGATCCGGCTGTCGCCGTGGACCTGTACGGAGAGGCCGAACTCGGTGGGGGCCTCGCTGACTCCGGCCGCGCCGTCCACCCGGGCGGCGTCGACCTGGTGGAAGTCCACGTAGTTGAAGTGGACGTCCAGCATCCGGCGGCCGCCGCCCCACTCCCGCTGCACGGCGGGCAGCGGGTAGCGCCGGTGGCCCCAGATCTCGGTCTCCCGGGCGAAGACCTGGCGCAGCAGCTCGCCCCAGGTGCGGGCGGTGCGGTCGTGCGGGAACGGCAGGGTGTTGAGGAGCATGCCGACCAGCCGCTCGGCGCCCGGTGCCTCGGGCCGGGTGTGGAAGACCACCCCGGTGTGGAAGGCGGCGGCGTCGGTGAGCTGGCTCATCACCTTCAGGTGGGCGGCGAGGACCACCGTCTTGAAGGGGACGCCGGCCTCCAGTGCGCGGGCGCGGAGGGCCTCGGCGAGGTCGTCGATCGGGATCCGCACTCCGTACTGCTCGCGGGGGCGGGCGGGGTCGCCGGCCCATTCCGCGGGCGGCACCAGCGGGGAGTGGCCGGTGGCGACCCGCTCCCAGAAGGCGCGGTCGGCCGGCGAGTCCAGGGATTCCAGCTCGCCCGCGATCACGTCGGCGAAGCGCACGGGCGGCGCGGTGTACGGGGCGGGGTCCCCGGTGTCGCGGATCTCCCGGTAGGCATCGAGGAGTTCCATCTGGAGGGTGTGCTGGCTCCAGCCCTCCAGGATGACGTGGGACTGGGTGAAGGTGAGCCACCAGGTCCGCTCGTCCTCGCGGTGCGCGGCGACGCGCAGCAGCGGGGCGTCGCCGAGCTCGAAGAGGTGGGTGCGTTCGGCGGCGACGAAGGCGCGGAACCGCGTCTCCAGCGTGGGGCGGTCCTCTCCGCGCAGGTCGTGCACGGTGAACGGGACTTCGGCTTCGGCGTGGACGATCTGGAGCGGCACCGAGTGGCCGGTGATGCGGACCGAGGTGCGCAGGACGTCGTGGCGGGCGGTGACGGTCCGGACGGCCCGTGCCAGCGCCTCGGCTTCGAACGGCCCGTCGTCGTGGATCCGCAGCGAGACGACGGTGTGGTAGGCGCCGCGGCCGGTGTCGTCACCGAGCTGTTCGGCGACCATGGCGAGCTGGACCTGGGACAGCGGGTACGCGTCGGCCGCGTCGGCGGGCAGCGCGGCCCGGTCGGCGGCGGTGACGAGCGCGAACGGCGCGGTCCCGGCGACGTCCCGCGGCCCGGCCGGCCCGGCGTGGGCGGCGAGCGCGGCGATGGTCCGGTGCGTGAACACCTCGCGTACGGAGGCGCGGTAGCCGGCGGCGCGCAGGGCGCCGACGAGGGCCACGGCCCGGATGGAGTCGCCGCCGAGCTCGAAGAAGTCCTCGTCCGTGCCCGGGGTGTCCACGCCCAGGACGCGGGCCCAGACCTCGGCGAACACGGTCTCGGCCGGGGTGCTCGGGGCCGCCTTGGGGCCGGCGGTGTCAGGGCCCGCGGCCGGAGCCGGCAGGCCCTTGCGGTCGATCTTGCCGTTGGCGGTGAGCGGCAGGGCGTCGAGGACCACGAGGGCGGTGGGCACCATCGCGGCGGGCAGGAAGGTGCCGAGTTCGGCGCGCAGGGCGGCCGGGTGCAGCTCGGCTCCGGCGGCGGGCACGAGGTAGGCCACCAGGCGCTGGACGCCCGGGGTGTCCTCGCGGACCACGGCGGCGGCCGCGGAGACCTCGGCCCGCTCGGTGAGCACGGCCTCGATCTCGCCGAGTTCCATGCGTACGCCGCGGATCTTGACCTGGTGGTCGACGCGGCCGAGGAACTCCAGGCTGCCGTCGGCGTTCCAGGCGGCCACGTCCCCGGTGCGGTAGAGCCGGGTGCCGGGCGGGCCGTAGGGGTCGGGCACGAACCGCTCGGCGGTCAGGGCGGGGCGGCCGCCGTAGCCGCGGGTGACTCCGTCGCCGGCCACCCAGAGCTCGCCGGGCGCGCCCACCGGGACCTTCCGCAGGTCGGCGTCGAGGACGTGCAGGCGGGTGTTGCGGACCGGGCGGCCGATGGTGACGCGCAGGTCTCCGATGGGGTCGCGGGCGCCGATGAGGGCGTGCGTGACGTCGTCGGAGCATTCGGTGGGCCCGTAGGCGTTGACCATCGGGATGCCGGGGAAGCGGTCGAACCAGCGGCGGGCGAGGTCCGGCGGCAGGGCCTCGCCGGTGACGACCATCCAGCGCAGGTAGGGCAGTTCGAGGGTGAGTACGCCCGCGTCCCAGGCGTCGAGCGCGGCCCGCAGCAGGGAGGGGACGACCTCCAGGACGGTGGCCCGTTCGGCGGCGGTGCGCGGGAAGAGCTCCAGGGGGTCCGCCGCCGTGTCGCGGTCCTCCACGTGGACGCGGCCGCCCGAGGCGAGCGCGGCCAGCATCTGCCACACGGAGATGTCGAAGGCGAGCGGGGCGTTGTGGACCACGGTGTCCTGTGCGGTGAGCGCGAGGTCCTCGATCTTGGCGAGGAGGTGGTTGCCCATGCCCCGGCGGTGCACCAGGACTCCCTTGGGGCGGCCGGTGGAACCGGAGGTGTAGATGACGTACGCCAGGTTGTCGCCGTCGGCGAGCGGCTCCGGATCGGTCTCGGGCAGCCCGGCCCAGGGGGCGGCCGGCTCCTCGTCCAGGATGCCGTCGAGGGAGACGGCCGTCGGGAAGTCCCCGTGGGCGGCGGCGGGCTCCCCGTCGGTGAGCAGGAGCCGTACTCCGGCGTCCGCGACGAGGAAGGCGAGCCGCTCGGCGGGGTACGCGGGGTCGAGCGGCAGGTAGCCGCCGCCCGCCTTGAGGACGGCCAGGACGGCCAGGACGGTGCGCGGG
The DNA here is from genome assembly GCF_042750105.1 of Streptomyces sp. NPDC059443. Lineage (NCBI taxonomy): Bacteria > Bacillati > Actinomycetota > Actinomycetes > Kitasatosporales > Streptomycetaceae > Streptomyces > Streptomyces sp. NPDC059443. The sequence goes on from NZ_JBHYVM010000020.1 coordinate 38,344, forward strand.
GAGCGCTCGGCCAGGATGCCGACGACCGTGTCGGGGCCGACACCGAGGCCGCGCAGCCGGTGGGCGAGGCGGTTGGCGCGGGCATTGAGCCGCTCGTAGGTGAACTGCGCGCCCTCGTCGGTGCTGAGCGCGATCCGGCCGGGGCGGAAGGCCGCGTACTCCTGGAAGAGGAGTTCCGGGGCCGACCACACGGGGTCGGCGGAGGTGCGGTTCCACTCGGCGAGGCGGTGTTCGTCGCCGTGCGGCAGCAGGGCGGCCCGTGCGTCGCCGTCGGGGTCGGCGGCCATGTGTTCCAGGGCCGTGCGGTACATCTCGGCGAGGGCCGCGCCGCGGTCGCGGGAGAGGACGGCGGTGCTGGTCTTGAGGGTGAGGCCCTGGCCCGAGGTGTTGACCTCCAGCGCGAACTCGGTGGCGCCGGAGCCCTTGGTGGTGGCGAGGTCCACGGTGGCCCCGTCGACCACGTGGAAGTTCTGGTAGTTGAAGATCACGTCGATGACGCGCTCCCCGCCGGCCTCCCGCTGGATCTCCGGGAGGGGGAAGCGCCGGTGGGGCCACATCCGCGCCTCGCGGGCGAAGACCTCCCGGATCAGTTCGCGCCAGGTGGCCGCGGTGCGCCGGTGCGGGAACGGCAGGGTGTTGACGTACATGCCGTAGACCCGGTCGGCGCCGACGACCTCGGGGCGGGTGTCGCAGACCAGCCCGGTGTGGAAGGACTCCTCGTCGGTGAGGCGGGCGAGGACGGTGAGGTGGGCGGCGAGCAGGACGCTCTTGAGGGAGGCGCCGCAGGCCGAGGCCAGGGTGCGCAGGCGCGGTTCCAGGTCGCGCAGCGGTACGGACAGGTCGTAGTCCTCGTCGGGTGCGTCGGCGGCGGCCCGCCAGGCGGCCGGCAGGGCCAGGGGTGCCTGGCCGGTCACGGTCTCCCGCCAGAAGGCGCGGTCCTCCTCCGAGGCCAGCGAGGCCAGTTCGGCGGCGACGGTGTCGGCGAAGCGGACGCCGTCCGCCGGCCGGGTGTCGGGCCGGGAGCCTTCGCACAGCTCCTGGTAGACGCCGATGAGCTCCATCAGCATCGAGTGCTGGCTCCAGCCCTCGGTGATGGCGTGGGACTGGGTCAGGACCAGCCACCAGCCGTCGTCCCCGGTGTGGGCGGCGGCCCGCCACAGCGGCCGGCCGGCGTCGACGTCGAAGACGGCGGCGCGTTCGGCGGCGAGGAACTCCCCGAGCGCCCGCTCGCGCTCCGGCTCCGCGAGTCCGCGCAGGTCGTGCAGGGCGACCTCGACCGGGGCCTCGGTGTGCACCAGTTGGACGGGGACGGAGCAGCGGGTCAGGTCGAAGGAGGTGCGCAGGACCTCGTGCCGGGCAGCGACGGTGGCGACGGCGCGGCGCAGGGCCGGTCCGTCGAAGGGGGCCCGGTCCCTGACCCGGTAGGCGGCCGCGTGGTGGTAGGCCGCGCCGCTCCGGCCGGGGACTTCGCCGGCCAGCATCTCGACGAGCATGCCGGTCTGTACCTGGGTGAGCGGGTAGGCGTCGTCGAGGCCGGCGGGCAGGGCGTCCCGGTCGGCCGGGGACAGCAGTGCGAAGGGGGCGACGTGGCCGTCGGGGGCGGCGGGGGCGGAACGGCCGGTGATCAGCTCGGCGAGGCCGGCGACGGTGCGCCGCTCGAAGAGGTCCCGTACGGACACGTCGAACCCGGCGGCGCGGACGGCGCCGACCAGGGCGACGGCGCGGATGGAGTCGCCGCCCACGTCGAAGAAGCTGTCCTCGACGCCGGCGAGTTCGGGGTCGAGGGCCAGGACCTGGGCCCATATCTCGGTGAGCCGGGCCTCTACGGGGGTGCGCGCGGCGGTGGCGCCCGCGCCGCCGGCGGCCCGGTCGGACGCGGCCGGGGCGGGCAGCGCCCGGTGGTCGAGCTTGCCGTTTGCGGTGAGCGGGATGCGCTCCAGGGCCACGAAGGCCGCCGGGATCATGTGGTCGGGCAGTTCGCGGGCGAGGTGGGCGCGCAGTTCGGCCGGGCGGGGCAGCCGGTCCGCCGCCGGTACCGCGTACGCGACCAGTCGCCGCTCCCCCGGGGTGTCCTCGCGCAGGACGACGCGGGCCCGGGCGACGCCCTCGTGGGCGGCGAGGCGGGTCTCGATCTCGCCGAGCTCGATGCGGTAGCCCCGGAGCTTGATCTGGCCGTCGGCGCGGCCCAGGTACTCCAGGGTGCCGTCGGGGAGTCTTCGGACCATGTCGCCGGTGCGGTAGAGCCGCGATCCGGGCGGGCCGAAGGGGTCGGGCAGGAAGCGGTCGGCGGTCAGGGCCGGGCGGCCCAGGTAGCCGTGGGCCAGGCCCGCGCCGCCGACGAGCAGTTCGCCCGGGACGCCGCGGCCCACGGGCCGCAGCCAGGCGTCGGCCACGTGGGCGGTGCTGCGCGGGATCGGTCTGCCGATCGGCACCGACACGGTGTGCGGGGCGAGTTCCGCGATGTGGTGGGTGGTGGAGAAGGTGGTGTTCTCGGTGGGGCCGTAGCCGTTGAGGAGGCGGCCCGGTGCGCCGTGCGCGAGGACGGTGCGGACGGTGACCGGGTCGAGGGCCTCGCCGCCGATCAGGACCGTGCCGACGCCGGCGACGGCGTCCGGCACGGTGGCGACGGTGTGGTTGAACAGCGAGGCGGTCTGCCACAGGTGGGTGACGCCGTGGGCGCGCAGGGCGCCGGCCAGGGCCCGCGGTTCCAGCACGGTCTCGCGGGCGAGGACGACGGTGCGGCCGCCGTTGAGCAGCGGACCCCACAGTTCGAGGGTGGCCGCGTCGAAGGAGATGGAGCCGGCGTGCGCGAACCGGGTGGCCGCGTCGAGCTCCAGGCCGGGGGCCTCGCGGACGAGGCGGACGACCGCGCGGTGCGGGACGGCGACGCCCTTGGGCGTGCCGGTCGAGCCGGAGGTGTACATCACGTACGCCAGGTGCTCGGGGCTCGCGGGGGCGCCGGGGCGGCCGGCCGCGGCGGCGGGCAGGGTGTCCGCGTACAGGTCGTCCGCGTACAGGGTGGGTCCGGACCAGCCGGGCAGCGGGCCGGCCTGGTCCCCGGTGGTCACCAGTGCGGCGGCCCGGGCGTCCTGGGCCATGAAGGCCAGCCGTTCGGCCGGGTACCCGGGGTCCAGGGGCAGGTAGGCGGCGCCCGCCTTGAGGACGCCGAGGAGTACGCAGACCAGCGCGGCGGAGCGTTCCAGGCGGACGCCGACGACCGCGCCGGGCTCGACCCCGGCGGCGGTGAGCGCCTGGGCGACCGCGGTGGCCCGGGCGTCGAGTTCGGCGTAGCTGAGGTCGGCGCCGTCCGCGGTGACGGCGACGGCGTCCGGGGTCTCGGCCGCGCGCGCCTCGAACTCTCCGTGGACGGTGGTGAGCGGGGCGGGCGCCTCGGGGGCGCTCCCGGATGCGGAGACGGCGAGCCGGTGCTCGGCGGGCGGCAGGTGGTGGCCTTCCAGGGCGGGGCCGCCGGCTCCGGTGGTGGCCATCGTCTCCAGGACGGAGCGGTACATGGCGGCCAGCAGGTCCGCGTGGTCCTGGGTCAGGGTGCGGGTGTCCGAGCGCAGGCTGACGACCCCGTCGAGGGTGGTGACCCAGAGGGAGAACTCGGTGGAGCTGCTGTTGATGCCGTTGCCCTCGTCCTCGGCGCTGTCGTGGCCGGCCGCCCCGAAGTCGAGGTGGCTGAAGAGCACGTCGACGAGGCGGCGGCCGCCGCCCCACTCGCTCTGGAGCGCGGGCATCGGGTACGTGCGGTGCGGCCAGGCCTCGGTCTCCCGGGCGAACACCAGCCGTACGAGGTCGCCCCAGGTGGCGGCGGTGCGCTGGGCGGTGTCGTGGGGGAAGGGCAGGGTGTTGAGGTACATGCCGAGCAGCCGGTCGGCGCCGGGGGTCTCGGGGCGGGTGTGGCCGACCAGGCCGGTGAAGAACTCGGCCTCGTCGGTGACGCGGGCGAGCACCGTCAGGTGGGCGGCGAGCAGCACGCTCTTGAGGGGGACGCCGGCCTCGGCGGCGAGGGCGCGCAGCCGCGGGGTGAGGTCGGCGTAGGAGCAGCCGGCGGCGACCGGGGCTGGGTCCGTGCCGTCGGTGCCGTCCGCGGCGTCGGTGGCGGACCAGGCCGCGGGCAGGGTGAAGGGGGCTCGGCCCTGGATGACGGAGGCCCAGTAGGCGCGGTCCTCGGCCGAGTCCAGCGCGGCGAGTTCGGCGGCGACGGCGTCGGCGTAGCGCAGGGCGGGCGGGGTGGCGGGCGGCTGCTCGCCGGCGCACAGGGCGCGGTAGGACTCGACGAGTTCGCCGAGCAGGGTGTGGTAGCTCCAGCCCTCCAGCACGGCGTGGTGCTTGGTGAAGGAGCAGCGCCAGGTGTCCGGGCCCTGGACGTGGACGTGGACGCGCAGCAGGGGCGCGGCGGAGGCCAGGTCGAAGGGGAGGGACCGTTCGGCGGCGGTGAAGGCCGCGAGGGCGGCGCGGCGTCCGTCCCCGTCGAGGGCGGACAGGTCGGTGTGGGCGAAGGGGACGGCGGGCTCGGCGTGGACCAGCTGGAGGGGCGCCGTGTACGAGGTGAGGTCGAAGGAGGTGCGCAGGATGTCGTGGCGGGCGGTGACGGCCCGCAGGGCCTGCGCGAAGAGGGCGGCGTCGAAGGGCCGTTCGTCCTTCAGCAGGAAGGAGGTGAGGTCGTGGTAGGGGTTGCGGCCGTCGCCGGCGATGCTCTCGACGATCATGCCGAGCTGGTTCTGGGAGAGCGGGTAGGCGTCGGTGAGCCCGGTGGGCAGGGCGGCCGCGTCGGCGGCACTGATCAGGGCGAACGGTGCGACGGCCGGCGCCGGTCCGGCGGGCGCCGGGCGGCCGGTGATGCGCTCGCACAGGGCGGCCACGGTACGGCTCTCGAAGACGTCCCGCACGGTGACGTCGTACCCGGCGGTGCGCAGGGCGCCGACCAGGCCGACGGCGCGGATGGAGTCGCCGCCGAGCTCGAAGAAGCTGTCCAGGACGCCGACGCGGTCGGCGCCGAGGGCGGTGCGCCACACGGCGGCGACGCGCTCCTCGGTCTCGGTGCGCGGGGCGGTCCAGGCGGCGCGGCCGGCCCGGGCGGGGGCGGGCAGGGCGCGCTGGTCGAGCTTGCCGTTGGCGGTGAGGGGCAGCCGGTCGAGGGTGACGAATGCGGCCGGGACCATGTAGTCGGGCAGCAGGGCGGCGCAGTGCGCGGCCAGCTCCTCGGTGGCCACGGCCTCGGTGGCCACGGCCTCGGTGGCCACGGCCTCCGGGGCGAGGTCGTCGGAGGAGGCGGCGGTGGCAACGAGGTAGGCGACCAGGCGGCGGTCGCCCGGGGTGTCCTCGCGGACCACCGTACGGGCCTCCGCGACGGCCGGGTGGCCGCTCAGCACGGTGTCGATCTCGGCGGGTTCGATGCGGTAGCCGCGGACCTTGACCTGGTCGTCGCCGCGGCCGAGGAACTCGACGTCGCCGCCCGGGAGTACCCGGGCCAGGTCGCCGGTGCGGTAGAGGCGGGCGCCGGCGGGCCCGTACGGGTCGGGCACGAAGCGGTCGGCGGTGGCCCCGGGCCGCCCGGCGTAGCCGCGGGCCAGGCCGGGGCCGCCGACGTAGAGCTCGCCGGTGACGCCGGTGGGTACGGGCTGCATCCGGGCGTCCAGGACGTACTGGGCGGTTCCCGGGACGGGGCGGCCGATCGGTACGACCTCGCCGACGGGGGTGCGTGCGGCGGTGACGTCGAAGACGCTGTTGCCGACGGTGATCTCGGTGGGGCCGTACTCGTTGACCACGCGGCCGCCGCCGAGCAGGTCGCACCAGTGGGCGGCGGTGCGGGTCAGGAGCGCCTCGCCGCCGACGACGAGCACCGGGGCGAGGCCTTCGGCGCGGCCGTCGCCCAGCTGATGGCCCAGCTGGTGGCCGAGCATCTCCAGGTGGCCGGGGGTGAGTTTGACGAAGCCGTACGGGCCGTGGGCGACGAGCCAGTCGCCCAGTTCGGACAGGTCCCGGCCGGGGCCGAACAGGTGCACCGCGCCGCCGGCCAGCAGGGGGGCGTAGAGGGTGGGGACCACGAGGTCGAAGGCGACGGAGGAGAACAGCGGGGCGTCCCGGGAGGTCCCGGTGGCGAGGTAGTCCTCCACGGCCCAGGCTAGGTATCCCGCGAGGCTGCGGTGGGAGATCTGGACGCCCTTGGGGCGGCCGGTCGATCCGGAGGTGTAGATGACGTAGGCGAGCTCGTCGGGGTCCGGGTCGAGGCGGGCGGATCCGGCGGGGCCCGGGGGCAGTTCGCCGTCGGCCAGGAGGACGGGGACGGCTCCCCCGGTCACTTCGGCGGCGAGCCGGGCGTGGGCCGCGTCGGTGACCAGGACCGGGGATCCGGCGTCGGAGAGGACGGCGCGCAGCCGCTCGGCGGGCCAGGAGGTGTCCATCGGGACGTAGGCGGCGCCGGCCTGCCAGGCGCCGGTCAGCGCGGGCAGCAGGTCGGGGGTGCGGTCGAGGAGCACGGCGACGACGCTCCCGGGTCCGGCGCCCAGGCCGCGCAGGGCGTGCGCGACGCGGCCCGCCCGGTCGTGCAGTTCGCCGTGGCGCAGGGTGGCCCCGTCGGCGACGACGGCGGGGGCGCCGGGGGTGCGGGCGGCCTGCTCCGCGAGGAGCCGGGGCACGGTGGTGGTGACCGGGTCGCCGGGGGTGTGGGCCCAGTCGCCGAGCAGCAGGGCGCGTTCGGCGGCGGGCAGGAGCGCGGCGCGGGCGTCGCCGTCGGGGTCGTCGGCCATGGACTCCAGCACGGCGCGGTACAGGGCGGTGAGCCGGTGCACGGCGGCCCGGTCCAGGGCCTGCCGGGAGGCGGTCACGAAGATGTGCCCGGCCCGGGAGGAGACGGTGAGGGGGAACTCGGTGGGGCTGTCGTCCAGGCCTTCCGCGTGGTCGATCGTCGCGGCGTCGACCTGCCGGAAGTCCTGGTAGTTGAAGTACACGTCGAGCAGCCGGCCGCCACCTCCCCAGGCGCTCTGGATCGCCGGGAGCGGGAAGCGGCGGTGGGCCCACAGTGCGGCCTCGCGGTCGAAGACCTGGCGGACCAGCTCGCGCCAGGTGGCCGCGGTGCGGTCCATCGCGAAGGGCAGGGTGTTGAGGTACATGCCGTACACCCGGTCGGCTCCGACGGCCTCGGGGCGGGCGTCGCAGACCAGGCCGGAGTGGAAGGACTCCTCGTCGGTGAGGCGGGCGAGGACGCTGAGGTGGGCGGCGAGCAGCACGCTCTTGAGGGAGGCGCCGGCCTTGACGGCCAGGGCGCGCAGGGCCGGTTCCAGGTCGCGCCAGTCGGCGGCGTCCTGGAGGGTGCCGGCGGGTTCGCCGGGCGCCGGGCGCCAGGTGGCCGGGAGGGTGAACGGGGCGTGGGAGGTGACGACTTCTTCCCAGTGGGCGCGGTCCTCGGCCGATTCCAGGGAGCGCAGTTCCCCGGCGATGAAGTCGGCGAACCGCAGGCCGGGCGCCTCGAAAGGCTCGGGTTCGGGCTCGCGCCCGTCGCGCACCGCCCGGTAGACGCCGAGGAGTTCCATCAGGAGCGAGTGGTGGCTCCAGCCCTCCAGCAGCGGGTGGCATTCGGTGACCGAGAGCCACCAGCCGCCGTCCTCGGTGGCGTGGGCGAAGAAGCGCATCAGGGACGGGGTGGCCAGGTCGAAGAGACGGGCCCGCTCGCGCTCGGTGTGGGCCAGCAGCGCGGCCCTGACCTCGTCGGCGCCGAGGCCGGAGAGGTCCTGGTGGCCTACGGGGAGTTCGGCCGCGGCGTGCACGATCTGGAGCGGGACCCCGTAGCCGGAGAGGTCCATGGAGGTGCGCAGCACCTCGTGGCGCGCGGTGACGATCCGGGCGGCCTCGGCCATCGCGGCCGGGGCGTACGGGTGCTCGTCGCGGATCCGGAAGCTGGAGACGTTGTGGTAGAGGTTGCGTCCGCCGTCGCCGGTCAGCATCTCGATGAGCATGCCGAGCTGGTTCTGGGAGAGCGGGTAGGCGTCGGTGGCGCCGGCGGGCAGCAGGGCCCGGTCCTCGACGGAGATCAGCGCGAAGGGCGGTACGCGGGTCTCGGCGGGGGCGGCGGGGCGGCCGGTGATGAGCTCGGCGACGCGGGCGACGGTGCGGTGGCCGAAGACGTCGCGGACGGCGATGTCGAAGCCGGCCGCGCGCAGGGCGCCGACGAGGGCGACGGCCCGGATGGAGTCTCCGCCGAGCTCGAAGAAGTCGGCGTGGACGCCGAGCCGGGCGGTGCCGAGGACTTGCGTCCAGACGGCGGCGACCTGCTCCTCCACGGGCGTGCGGGGGGCGGTGGCGTCCAGGCCGGGGGCGGCGGCCGCGTCGGCCGGGGCGGGCAGGGCGCGCTGGTCGAGCTTGCCGTTGGTGGTCAGCGGGATCGCGTCGAGGGGGACGAGGACGGCGGGGACCATGTACTCGGGCAGGGAGCGGGCCAGTTCGGCGCGCAGGGCGCGGGTGTCGGTCGTACGGGCGTCGGTCGCGCGGGCGGCGTCGGTCGCGCGGGCGGTGTCGGTCGCGCGGGCGGCGTCGGTCGCGCGGGCGGCGTCGGTCGCGCGGGCGGCGTCGGTCGCGCGGGCGGCGTCCGCGACGAAGTACCCGGTGAGGCGGCGGTCGCCGGGGGTGTCCTCGCGGACGACGACCACGGCCTGGCGGACGCCGTCCAGGGCGGCCAGTGCCGATTCGATCTCGCCGAGCTCGATGCGGTAGCCCCGGATCTTGACCTGGTGGTCGATGCGGCCGAGGAACTCCAGGCTGCCGTCCGGCCTGCGGCGGGCCAGGTCCCCGGAGCGGTACATGCGGGATCCGGCCGGACCGTACGGGTCGGGTACGAAGCGTTCGGCGGTCAGCGCGGGGCGGCCCAGGTAGCCGCGGGCGACGCCAGGTCCGGCCACGTGGATCTCGCCGGGCACGCCCAGCGGCACGAGGCGGCCGCCGCGGTCGAGGAGGCGGATGCGGAGGTCGGAGAGGGGGTGGCCGACGCGGTTGGGCGCGTGGCGGTCGAGGTCCTCGGCGCCGACGCGGTGGAAGGTGGAGTGCACGGTGGTCTCGGTGATCCCGTACATGTTGACCAGCGCGGGGGCGTCCAGGCCCATGCGGTCGGTCCAGGCGCGCAGTTCGGCGGTCTCCAGCTTCTCCCCGGCGAAGACGACGTGCCGCAGGGCGAGGCGGTCGAGGCGCGGGTCGCCGTCGGCGGCGGCGGTGACCAGGGCCCGGAAGGCGGTGGGGGTCTGGCTGAGGACGGTGACCCCGCGGTCGGCGAGCAGGGTGAGGAACTCGTCCGGGGAGCGGGTGACGTCCTGGGGGACGACGACGAGGGCGCCGCCGTGGAGCAGCGCGCCCCACATCTCGAAGACGGAGACGTCGAAGGCGTAGCTGTGGAACATGCTCCAGACGTCGGTCGCGTCGAAGCCGTAGTGCTCCTGGGCGGTGCTCATCAGGCGCGCGACGTTGGCGTGGCTGAGCGCGACGCCCTTGGGGCGGCCGGTCGAACCGGAGGTGTAGATGGTGTAGATGAGGTTGTCCGGGGTCGCGGCGGGCGCCGGGTTCTCTGCGGGGGCGGCGGCGACGGCCGGGGCGTCGGCGCCGTCGAGGACCACCAGGGGGCCGTCGTGCACGCCGTCGAGTACGGGGGCCAGCGCGGTGCTGGTGAGGACCAGGCGGGCGCCCGCGTCGCGGACCACGTAGGAGAGCCGGTCGGCGGGGTTGGCCGGGTCCAGGGGCAGGTAGCCGGCGCCGGACTTGAGGATGCCGAGGAGGGCGGGGAGCAGCAGCGGGCCGCGCTCCAGGCAGAGGCCGACCAGCTGTTCGGGTCCGGCGCCCAGGCCGCGGAGGTGGTGGGCGATGCGGTTCGCCCGTTCGTTGAGCTCGCGGTAGGTGAGGGTGTCCGGGCCGGCGACGACCGCGGTGGCGTCCGGGGTCCGGGCGGCCTGCCGCTCGAACAGCTCGTGCGGGCAGGCGGTGACGGGCTCCTCGGGGCGGTGTCCGGCCGGGGCTCCGGTGGCTATTGCCCGCTCGGCCCCGTCCAGGATCCGCAGGCTCTCCACGGGGGCGTCCGGCCGGTCGACGGCGTCTTCGAGCAGGAGGGCGAGGTGGCGGGCCATGCGGCGGACGGTGTCCTGGTCGAACAGGGCGGTGGCGTACTGGAGCTGGGCCTCGAAGCCGCCGTCGGGGCGCTCCAGGACGCGCAGCGAGAGTTCGTTCTTGGAGACGCCGTCGCTGTCCAGGAAGGGCTCGACGCGCAGGCCGGGCAGGTCGAAGGCCTCGTAGCGCTGCTCGTGGAGGGTGAAGCCGACCTGGTAGAGCGGGGTGCGGGACATGTCGCGCCGCGGCTGGAGCTCGTCGACCAGGCGGGCGAAGGGGACGTCCTGGTGGTCGAAGGCGTCGAGCACGGTGGTGCGGGCCCGGCCGAGGAGTTCCGCGAAGGTGTCTCCGTCACTCCAACGGGCGCGCAGGACGAGGCTGTTGATGCCGTAGCCGATGAGCTGCTGGAGTTCGGGCCGGGTGCGCCCGGAGACCACGGTGCCCACGGGGACGTCGGTGCGCCCGGTCCAGCGGGACACCAGGAGCTGGAAGGCGGTGAGGAACACCGAGAACGGGGTGGTGTCGTGGGCGAGGGCCAGGGCGCGCACCCGCCCGTCGAGGCCGTCCGGGAGGGGGCACGGCACCTCGGCGCCCCGGTGGTCGCGCACGGCGGGCCGGGGCCGGTCGGTGGGGAGTTCCACGGGCTCGATGCCGGCGAGGGCGCCGCGCCAGTAGTCGAGCTGGCGCTCCAGGCGGGCGCCGGTGAGTTCGGCGCGCTGCCATGCGGCGAAGTCCGCGTACTGGAGGGCGGGGACGGGCAGCCGGGTTTCGCGGCCCTGGGCGTGGGCGGCGTAGAGGGTGGAGAGTTCCCCGGCGAAGACCTGGGTGGACCAGGCGTCGCAGGCGATGTGGTGGAAGACGAGGGCCAGGACGTGGTCGTCCTCGGCGAGGCGCAGCAGGGTGGCGCGCACCGGCAGGTCGTGGGTGAGGTCGAAGGGCGTGGCCAGTTCGCGGGCGAGGGCTTCGCGGGCGGCCCGCTCGCGGCCCTCGGGGCCGCCGTCGGCGGGGTGGCGCAGGTCGGTGAGGGCGAGGCCGGCGGGGCGGGCGGCCTCGACGATCTGGACGGGCTCGGCGCCGTCCATGGCGTAGCGGGTGCGCAGGATCTCGTGGCGGGCGCACACCTCGTCGAAGGCGCGTTCCAGGGCGCCGGTGTCCAGGGCGCCGCGCAGGCGCAGGACGAGCGGGACGAGGTACTCGGTGCTCTCGGGCTCCAGCCGGCCCAGGAACCACATCTGCTGCTGGCCGTGGGAGAGCCGCAGGGGCGCCGAGCGGTCGGCGGCGGGGATGGCGGGGCGGCGCCGGCCGGCGCCGGTGCGTCCGGCGAGCCGGCGGCGCAGCAGCTCTTCACGGGCGTCGGCGGCCGGGAGGGCCGGCTGTGCGCTGTGGTCGATGCTCATGCGTGCTGCTCCTCGTCGGAAAGCTGGTCGGCGAGCGCGTCGATCTCGGCGCGTATGGCGTCCTCGACCGCGCGGGCCTGGCCCGCGACGGTCGGCTGCTCGAAGACCGTGCGGACGGGCAGGTGGATGTCGAACTCGTCCTGGAGTTCGGCGATCAGGCGGATGGCGAGGATGGAGTTGCCGCCGCTGCGGAAGAAGTGGTCGTGCGCCGTGACCTCCCGGCCCAGGACCCCGTGCCAGATCTCGGCGATGCGCTGCTCGGCGAGGGTCAGGGGGGCGGCCGGGCCCGCCGGGCCGGCCTCGGGGGCGGCCGCCGGGTCGGGCAGGGCCGCCCGGTCGAGCTTGCCGTTCGCGTTCAGCGGGAGCGCAGGTACGGGTACGAGGACCGGCGGGATCATGTAGTCCGGGAGCCAGCGGGCGCAGTGGGCCCGGAGCTCCTCCTCGGTCGGTGCCGGGCCGCCCGCGGCGACCGTGTAGCCGGCCAGGGCGAGTTCGCCGGAGGCCGTGCGGTGGGTGACGACGACCGCGTCGCGCAGCCCGGGGTGTCCGGCGAGGACGGTGCGGATCTCGCCGAGCTCGATGCGGTGGCCGCGGATCTTGACCTGGTCGTCGCCGCGGCCGAGGAAGTCGACGGCGCCGCCGGGCAGTCGGCGCACCAGGTCGCCGGTGCGGTAGAGGCGGGCGCCGGCGGGCCCGTACGGGTCGGGCAGGAACCGGTCGGCGGTGAGTCCGGGGCGGCCGAGGTAGCCGCGGGCCACGCCGGTGCCGCCGACGTGCAGTTCACCGGTGGCGCCGAGCGGGACCTCGCGCAGGTTCGGGTCGAGGACCCGCATCACCATGCCGGGCAGCGGGGAGCCGATCGGGACGACGCCTTCGGCGACCGGGGCGGTCAGCGGGTGGACGCAGGTGCCGACGGAGGCCTCGGTCGGCCCGTACTCGTTGACGAGTCCGCCGGGGCCCAGCAGGCGCGCCCAGTGGTCGGCGAGGGAGCCCTGGAGGGCCTCGCCCGCGACGACGACGACCGCGGCGAGGGCGGCGGCCTGTTCGTCGCCGAGCTGGTGGCCGAGGATCTCCAGGTGACCGGGGGTCAGCTTGAGGAAGCTGTACGGTCCGCCGTCGGCGAGGCGCTTGCCCAGTTCGGACAGGTCGAGGTCCGGGGGCAGCAGGTGCACGCTCTGCCCGCGGGTCAGCGGGGCCCACAGGTTGGGTACGACCAGGTCGAAGGCGACCGAGGAGAAGACGGCGCTGCCGCCTTCGCCGGCCCCGGCCAGTGCGTCGGCGGCCCAGGCGAGGTGGTGGGCCAGGCCCCGGTGCGGGACGCCGACGCCCTTGGGGGTGCCGGTCGAGCCGGAGGTGAAGATGACGTACGCCAGCCGGTCCTGGTCGGCGGGGACGGCCGGGTCCGCGGCGGGGGCGCCGGCGATGCGGCCGTCGGGGTCTTCGAGGTCGACTACGGTGCGGCCGCCGTCCGCGAAGCGCTCGGTGTACCCGCCGCGGGTCAGGACCGTACGGGCACCCGCCGCGTCGAGCATCGCCTCGACGCGTCCGGCGGGGAACGCCGGGTCGAGCGGGACGTACGCGGCTCCGGCCCGCCAGACGCCCAGCATCGCGGCGTGCAGGTCGGGGCCGCGGTCGAGCAGGACCCCGACGACCGTCTCGGGGCGGATGCCCAGCGACCGCAGGTGGTGGGCGATCCGGTTGGCGCGGGCGTCCAGTTCGGCGTAGGTGAGGCTGAAGCCGTCGCCGCGTACGGCGGTCGCGCCGGGGGTGCGGGCGGCCTGGGCGGCGACCAGCTCGGGAACGGCCGGGCCGGCGGGCAGGGCGGGGGCGGCGCTCCGGGCGGCGACCTCGGCGCGCTCCTCGGGGCCGGCGAGCTCCAGCGCGTCCAGGCGGACTCCGGGGTCGGCGGCCACGGCGGCGAGGACCCGGGTGAAGTGTCCGGCCAGGCGTTCGGCGGTGGCGGCGTCGAAGAGGGAGGTGGCGTACTCGAAGGCGCCGAAGAAGGAGCCGTCGGGGCCCGGGCGCATCATCAGAGTGAGGTCGGTGTGGGCGGTCCGCCAGGCGTCCCGCAGGTCGGCGCGGTCCTGCTCGTCCTCGACGCGGCCGTTGAACTCGGCCCCGTGCAGGTCGAAGGCGACCTGGTAGAGCGGGGTTCGCGAGAGGTCGCGGTCGGGTACGAGCTCCTCCACGAGGCGTTCGAAGGGCAGCTCGGGCTGGGCGAAGGCGTCCTTGGCGGTGGCGACCACGGTGTCCAGGGCCTCGGCGAAGGTCCGGGAGCCGTCGAGCCGGCAGCGGAGCACGAGGCTGTTGAGGAAGAAGCCGACGACCCCTTCGAGTTCGGGCAGGCCGCGGCCGGCCACCGGGGTGCCGATGGAGAGGTCCCACTGGCCGCTGTGGCGGGCGAGTACGGTCGCGTACGCGGTCAGCAGGGTCATGAACGGGGTGGCGCCGTGGCGCTTGCCCAGGGCGGTGAGCCCGTCGACGACCTCGGCCGGAACACCGAAGAGGGCGGCCGCGCCCTTGCCGTCGCGGACCGCGGGGCGGGGCCGGTCGGCGGGCAGGGCCAGTTCCGGCGCTCCGGCCAGCTCGGTGCGCCAGTGCGCCAGTGCCGGGGCGAGGACGGCCTCGGTGAGGCGGCCGCGCTGCCAGACCGCGTAGTCGGCGTACTGGACGGGGAGGGCGGGCAGGACGGAGTCGAGCGGGCCGGCGCCGCGCAGCGCGGCCTCGGTCAGCAGGGCGAACTCGCGCTCCAGGATGCCGCTGGACCAGCCGTCGGTGGTGATGTGGTGCATGGCCAGGCCGAGGACCTGGCTGCCGTCGTCGGCGCGGACCAGCAGGGCGCGCAGCAGCGGGCCGTGTTCCAGGTCGAAGCCGTGGGCGCGGTCGGCGGTGAGCAGGGCTCCGGTTTCGCCGGGGGCCGCGCAGGCGGTACGGACCTCGACGCGGACGGCCGGGTCGGTGATCTGGAGGGGTTCGCCGCCGGTCTCGACGTAGCGGGTCCGCAGGGACTCGTGACGGGCGGTCAGGGCGTCGACGACCCGCTGGACGGTGTCCCGGCCGGCCTCGGCGGGCACGTCGAGCTGGACCCAGGAGACCCAGTCGGGGCCCTGGGGGGCGATGCGGTCGAGGAACCACATGCCGCGCTGGCCGTAGGAGAGCGGCAGGGGCGCGGTGCGCGGGACGGGGCGCGGGCCGGGCTCGTCCGCGGGGTCGAGCAGCGCGGCCTGTCCGGCGAGGGTGGTCTCCACGAAGAGCCTGCGGAGTTGGATCTCGCGGCCGGAGGCGGCGCGCAGCCGGGAGGCGAGGCGGGTCAGCTGGAGGGAGGTGCCGCCGAGCCAGAAGAAGTCGTCGTCCAGGCTCACCGAGTCGACCTTCAGGATCTCCTGCCAGACGCCGGCGACGAGCCGTTCGGCGGCGGTGGCGGGCGGGCGGTGGCGGGTGGCGCCGGTGTCGGCCGTGGTGCCGGGAGCGGGCAGCGCGCGCCGGTCGACCTTGCCGCTGGTGGTGAGCGGGAAGGAGGCGAGCTCGACGAACACGCCGGGGACGTGGGTGGCGGGCAGTCGCTCCTGGAGGAAGCCGCGCAGGTCCGGAAGGGTCTGGCCGTCGCGCAGGCGGACGTAGCCGGCGAGCCGCTTCGCGCCGTCGGGCAGGGCGTACGCGGTGACCACGGCGCCGGCCACGGCCGGGTGCGCGGCAAGGTGGGCCTCGATCTCGCCCGGCTCGATGCGCACACCGTTGATCTTGACCTGGTCGTCGAGGCGGCCGAGGAACTCCAAGACGCCGTCGGCCCGCCAGCGCACCCGGTCGCCGGTGCGGTAGACGCGGGAGCCGTCCTTGGCGTAGGGGTCGGGGACGAAGCGGTCGCCGGTCAGGCCGGGCCGTCCGGCGTAGCCGCGGGCGACGCCGGTGCCGCCGATGTGCAGCTCGCCGGGGGTGCCCGCGCCGACGGGGGCGCCGGCGGGGTCGGTGACGAGCAGCCGGATGCCGTCGATGGGGCGGCCGATGGGGACGAGGCCGGAGGTCTGTGCCGGGTCGAAGCGGTGGGCGGCGACGTCGATGGAGGCCTCGGTGGGACCGTAGGTGTTCCACAGTTCGGCGCGGGACAGCTCCCGCAGCCGCTGGGCGAGTTCGGCGTGCAGCGGCTCGCCGGCGCAGGTGACGGCGCGCAGGGAGGCGCAGCGCTCCCAGCCGCTCTCCTCGACCAGCATCCGCAGGACGGAGGGGACGACCTGGAGGACGGTCGCCGCGCTGTCGCCGAGGGCGCGGACCAGGGCGGCCGGGTCGCGCTCGGCGCCCGCGGGGGCGATGAAGACGGAGGCGCCGCAGGTCAGGGGGGCGAAGATCTCCCAGCAGTGCGCGTCGAACGTCGGCGCGGTCTTCTGTAGGACGCGGTCGGCGGGGGTGAGGGCGAGGCTGCGCACCGCCCAGGCGACGCGGTTGGCGATGCCGGCGTGGGGGACGACCACGCCCTTGGGGCGGCCGGTGGAGCCGGAGGTGTGCAGGACGTAGGCGGCGTTGGCGGGGTCCGGGCCGGCCTCGGGCGCGTCGGCGGGCAGGGCCGCCAGGGTCTCGCCGAGTTCGGCGGGGACCACGGGGCGGGCTCCGGCGGCGAGGACGGCGTCGGCCGCGTCCGCCGAGGTGACGGCCACGGCGGCGCCCGTGTCCTTGACCAGCCAGGCCAGTCGGGCCGGGGGCTGCTCCGGGTCGAGGGGTACGTACGCGGCCCCGGCCTTCCAGACCGCGAGCAGGGCGGTGACCAGCTCGTGGCCGCGCGGGAGGCAGACGGCGACGGGCACGTCGGGGCCGGCGCCCAGGGCGCGCAGGTGGTGGGCGAGCTGGTTGGCCGAGCGGTCGAGTTCCGCGTAGCCGATGCTGCGCCGGCCGTCGACGACGGCGACCGCTCCCGGGGTCCTGTGCGCCTGACGGGCGACGAGGTGGTGGGTGAGGGGGATCTCGTCGGGCGAGCATCCCGTCCGCGGTTCGGACATAGCGTGGCACTCCTAGTGAGATCGTCGGGCGAACCCCGGAAGCGGTGGGTGCGGGCGGGCCGTGCGCGCGGGTGCCGGGGTGCCGGGACCGTGTGCGCACGACCCGCCGTGGCGCGGCGGAGCGGGTGGGACGGCGGAGCGGTGGTGCCGTGGCGCGGCGGTGCGGTGGGACGGATCAGCGGTGGGGCGGATCCGCGGTCGGGCGGATCAGCTCGCGGCCTGCTCCGCCATGCGGCGGCGCAGGCTGGCCGGGCGCATGTCCGTCCAGATCTCGTCGATGTGCGCGAGGCACTCCTCGCGGCTGCCTTCGGTGCCCTCGGCGTGCCAGCCGGCCGGGAGGTCACGGTCGGCCCACCAGACCGAGTACTGCTCCTCGTCGTTGTGGACGACGCGGAAGGCGGCCGGGGCGGACTGCTGTTCGGACATGGATGACATGGATGTCTCCTGGAGAGGCCAGATGGCTGGATAGGTGGTCGTCGGACGTCACACGGAGGTGGTGAGGGGGGTCTCCCAGAGGTGGGAGACGGATCCGAAGTGCCGGGTGACCCAGGCGTCGGAGTAGACGGTGTCGAGGTAGCGGTCCCCGCCGTCGGGGAAGACGAGCACGCAGTGCGAGCCCGCCGGGACCCGGTCGGCGAGTTGTTCCAGGGCCGCGACGACGGCTCCGGAGGAGGCCCCCGCGAGGACGGCCTCGCGCCGCACCAGCCGGCGGCAGGCGGCGACGCTGTCGAGGTCGGACACGTGGACCACCTCGTCGGCCAGGGTCAGGTCGGCGAGCGGCGGCCGGATGGCCGCGCCGTGGCCGGGGAGCAGCCGGGGGCCGGGCGGGTTGCCGAAGATGGCGCTGCCTTCGGCGTCCACGCCCACGACGGTGGTGTCCAGTTCGTGCGCGCGGATGTACTCGGCGCAGCCGCGCAGGGTTCCGAAGGTGCTCACGGCGGAGAAGAGGTAGTCGACGCGGCCGCCGAGGGCGCGGTCGATCTCCTCCATCGTGCGGTGGTGCGCGATCGGGTTGAGCGGGTTGGTGTACTGGTTGGGCCAGTAGGCGCCGGGGAGCAGCTCGGTCAGCTCCCGGACCCGGCGCAGCCGGGCGGGCAGGAACTCGCCGGTCTGCGGGTCGGGTTCGGTGACGATCTCCACCTCGGCCCGGTACGCCCGCAGGAGCGCGATGTTGCGTGCGGTGGTGCGGGCGTCGACGACGCAGACGAAGCGCAGGCCGAAGCTGCGGCACAGTTGGGCCAGTCCCACTCCGAGGTTGCCGGAGCTGGACTCGACGACCACCGACCGGGCGGGTTCGAGTTCGCCGGCGGCGACCTTGTCCGCGAGCAGGCGCAGGGCGGTGCGGTCCTTGATGCTGCCGCCGGGGTTGAAGCGTTCCATCTTCGCGTAGATCCGGGACCGGAAGTCCGGCAGGAGCCGGTCCAGTGCCACCAGCGGGGTGGAGCCGATGGTCTCGCGCAGCCCTTGGGCGAGGGCGCGTCGTCCAGGCCTCATGAGTGGCGGCTCTCCCCGGGGAGGAAGCCCTCGACCTCGACGCCCAGCCCCTTGGCGGCGGCCTCGGCGTGGACCCGGGAGGCCAGGGCGATGTCGAGGGCGCCGAGTCCGAACGGGGAGTAGACGAGGGTGCGGGACGGGTCGCGGCGGAAGGAGGACGGGTCGCGCAGGATCCGGCCGATCTCGGCGTCCACGAAGTCCCGGTTTCCGGTGGCCTGTTCCGCGAGGTGGATCGAGGTCTGCTCGCGGCTGACGTGGTCGGTGTCGTCGGTGACGTTCTGCGCGGCGAGGATGTCCTCGACCTCGATGTCGCGCAGCGAGACGTGCAGGACGGTGGATCCGGGGGCGAGCGGCGCGAGGTCCAGGTGGGGCGCGGCGGCGGTGGTGGCGAGGGAGACCAGCCGGTGGGCGGCGAGGGCCTCGCCGACCGTGTCCGCGACGGTCACCGCGAGGCCGGGTCCGTGGAACTCGGCGGCTCGGCGGGCGAAGAGCGCGGCGCGGGCCGGGTCCTGGTCGTATACGGTGACCCGGCGCAGGAGGGGGAGTTCCGAGCGCAGGAAGCGCAGTACTTCCCGGTTGATGACCCCGCAGCCGATGAGTGCGGCGCCGTGGGTGTCCGCCTCGGCGGTGAGCAGCCGCGCGGCGACGGCCGCGCTGGCGGCGGTCCGCTTGGCGGAGATCACCGAGCCCTCGACCAGGGCGGCCGGACGGCCGGTGCCGGCCTCGTTGAGGATGATCGCCGCACTGGCGCGTTCCAGCCCCAGTTCGAGATTTCCGGGAAAGGACGATATCCATTTCATCCCGGCCGCGGGCTCGTCGCCCCCGACGAACGCGGGAAGTCCGATGATGCGATCACGCGGGGCGTCCGGAAAACGCAGGAATATCGAGTGCGGCAGTGTGGTGCGGCCTTCGTCATGGGTTCTGTACGTCGTTTCCACGACGTCGACCACGAGGCGTTCCTGCCCGTCCAGTATCTGCCGGACGTCGGCGTGACGCAGAATCAGCATGGTGTCGCATCCTTATGCTCGAAGTTCTCCGGGCAGCGGTCCCCGCCGGCCGGAGCGACGATGACGCAGTTCGATCCGGCGGGAATCCGGTGGGCCAGCTGGAGGAGTGCCGCGGCGGCGGCGCCCGCCGTGGAATCGGCCAGCAGTCCCTCGGCGCTCAGCAGCCGTTCCCGCATGAGGGCCGCGTCCTTCTGGTCGACCCGCACCACGTCGTCGACGCCGAAGGGGATCGACAACGGGCCGGTGGGCACCGGCCCGGGCCCCCGGCTGACCCCGACGACGGTGGTGCCCAGTCCCTGGATCCGGGCGAACTCGGCGCAGCCGCCGAGGGTGCGCGGGTAGGTGAGATCGCACAGGACCAGGTCGACCCGGTCCTCCAGGGCCTCGGCGATCTCCCGCATGGTGTCGGTGTCGTCCTGCGGCCACACGGGGGCGGCGCTGGTGCTGAGCCGGAACGCCTGGGCCACCGTGGCGGTGATCTCCGCCATCCGCTCGCGGGCGGTGCCGGGGGCGAGGGCCTCGTAGCGCGCCCCGTAGGCGGTGAGGAGCGCGGGGAAGGGGTCCGGGGCTCCTCCCTCCAGCAGGGCGAGGAAGTCGAAGCCGTAGTAGCGGCACACCTGCGCGAGGGAGACGGCGAGTTCGGGGGTGCAGATCTCGACGGCGAGCGAGCCTTCCGGGACTCCCGCCCCGCGCCGGATCACCTCCCGGACCAGGGAGAGCGCCGTGCGGTCCTCGATGCTTCCGCCGGGGTTGTGGCGCTCCATCTTCATGAAGACGCGGGACGGGAATCCGTCGAGGAGGCCGGTCAGCTCCACCAGCGGGGTGCTCCCGATGGTGGAGATGATTCCTCGGTGTACGGCCTGGTTCACTCTTTCCCTCTCTCTCCCTGGACCGCGGGGATTCCTGGACCAATGTGCGGGCGGTCTCTACCAGCCATCTATGCGAAACCCTGCGTCCGCCTCCCCGTCCGTCTCCCCGTCCGTCTCCGGGAGGTGGTGGTGGACGACGGGGCCCGCGCCGGCCGCTTCCTGTGCCACCGCCCCGAACAGGGGCGCGGCCAAGGGGAGGTCCTCGACGCGCCAGACCGAGGGACCGGTGGGCTCGGCATGGCGGACCAGCGCCGTGGGGCGGGAGTCCGGCCGTACCTCGACGCCCGGCAGGTCGACGACGATGCCGACGCCGCTGGCCTTGAGGACGGCTTCCTTGCGGGTCCAGCAGCGGAAGAAGGCCTGCCGGCGGGAGTCCCCGTCCGGCCTGCTCTCGATGTGGGCGAGCTCGGAGCGGGACATGACCAGGAGCGAGGACTCCTCGGAGACCTCGGTGGCGCCGCCGTCCTCGATGTCCACCCCGACCTGGCGGCCGGCGGAGACCGCGAGCAGCCAGTGGGCTCCGGACCGCGAGAGGTTGAACTCCAGCGCGCATTCGGGCCATTCGATGCCCGGCCGGCCGTGGGGGGCTCCTCCGCAGCGCGGACAGGCGCGGCGGCCGATGATCAGCGCGGCGGGCTCCACTCCGGTGTACCGGGCGAGGATCCGGCGTACGGCGGCGTGGACGCCCGCGTAGTGCACGCCGGCTCCGGCGGCCATGCCGCGCAGCTGTTCGCGTTCCTGCGCGCAGAGCACGGCCCGGTCGGCCGGTGACAGCAGGCCGGGGGCTCGGCCCTGCCAGACGTGGACGGCTCCGGTGTCGAGCAGGTTCTGGTGGAGTGCGGTGAGCGCCGGGGACCGGAGTGCCGGCGGGGTCCCTGACGTGCCCATCAGCCGGACATCGCCACGAGGACCCGGCGGGCGCCGGTGAAGGGCCGACGGCCGTGCGCCAGCAGGACGTTGTCGATGAGCAGCAGGTCGCCTTCGCGCCAGTCGACGTCGACGGCGGCGTCCAGTGCGCGGTCGCGGATCTGTTCGATGAAGGCGGTGGGGATGGGCCTGCCGTCGGCGAAGGTCACGGACTGGGGCAGGTCCTCGGCCGGCATGATCGCCGCGAGCTGCGCGGCGGTGTCGTCGCCGAGCCCGGCGGGGTGCCACTGGTCGGCCTGGTTGAACCAGACCTCGGCGCCGGTGACCGGGTGGCGGGTGGTGGCCGGGCGGTGCTGGGCGATGCGCAGTCCGCCGTCCGCCTTCCAGGTCCATTCGGCCCCGGAGGAGAACAGGAAGGTCTCGACCTCCTCGCGCTCCTTGGTCTCGAAGGTGTCCTGCCAGCTCTTCCCGAGGCCGTAGCCGTCGTGCAGGTTCTGCAGGTAGCGGACGCCGTCGGCGAAGGCCTCGCGGACTTCGGGGTCGAGCGCGCCGAGCCAGCGGGCGGCGTCGAGGACGGGGGTGGCGCCGCCCGTCGCGGCGGCCTTCTCGCAGTAGAACGCGAGCCGGGTGGGCCACTGGTGGGCGTAGCTCATCTCGTTGTGCATGGAGATGGTGAACTCGGGCGGGTACTCGGTCGAGGTGTAGACGTTGCCGCCGACCTTCGTCCGGGGCGAGTTGCCGTGGACGTAGGCGAGCCGGTTGGGCAGCAGCAGGTCGAGGACGTCCGGGAGGCCGTCGGGGGTGATTCCGAAGCCCCGCAGGACGATTCCCTTCTCCTTGGTGAGCAGTGCGGCCAGGCCCTCCTCGCCGGCGGTCTCGGCGAGCTGCCCGGCGAGCCGGTCGCCGCCGGCCCCGTCGGCGATGATCTCCAACGGGGCCCAGGACCCCGCCCTGTCTTCGGCCGTGCTCTGCATGGTCGGATCCCTCTCCTCTGCGCACGTGTTCGTCTGGCGTAGCCGCAGAGTCGGCCGGGGAGCATGCCGAAACCTATGCGGCCGCTACAGCGCCGCTCGGCGGCGCCGGTCCGCTGCGTACCGGTCAGGCGGAGGCGCCGCCGTCGACGGCGGGGCTGCTGCCGAAGGCCTTGACCGCCTGGTAGTAGGTCCACGCGGTGGAGTCGCACGAGGCCTTCTTGACGGTGGAGTACCCGGAGCAGACCCGCTTGAGGTCCGCGTACAAGGCGTCGTCGAGGCGCGGCTTGTTCGCGGCGAAGGAGCCCGCCGCCTTGTAGTTGCGGTAGCCGAAGTCGTGGCGGGCGCAGGCGGTCTTGAAGGGGAATCCGAACGGATTGTCGGGGGAGGAGCTGCAGTAGTCGGTGGACCAGTCGAATCCGTACGAGGACCAGTCGCCCTGCGAGGCACGGGCGGCGAGCCAGGTGTTGTAGCTGGCCGCGCTGGTCTGGGTCCAACTGCTCAGCACCTGGGGCTTGTCGGCCGGTGCGGCGGTGGCCGGGCCGGCGAATGCGACAATGCCGGTCATGGCGGTGGCGGCAACGGCGGCGAGGCGACGGCGCATCAGAATCCTCCAGCGGACGGGGCTCCGGGATTTCTCCGGGGCGGGCCACCAGACTGGAGGAGACGGATATCGCGGATCCCCGTCGCAGCTATACGGAACCTTTTGACGAATGACTGTTCCATTTGCCCGAAGCGCACGAATACAGCACATTTGATGAAGTGATCAACCTGGATCTACCGGCCGGTAACTGATCACATTGGCGGGTGCGTCGGGGGGATCGCGCGAGGATTTTTGAGACCGGGGGGACCAGGCGATGCGAGAGGTCGTCTTCAGGCTTTTGGGGCCTCTCGACGTGCAAGTCGACGGAAAGTCCCTGCGGCCGGGCGGCGCCCGGCAGCGGACCGTGCTGACCATGCTGCTGCTGTCGCCCGGCCGGATCGTGTCCGTCGACAGCCTGATCGACGCCGTCTGGCCGGACGCCGCCCCGACCACCGCCCGCAACCAGATCGCCATCTGCGTCGCCGGACTGCGCAAGGTCTTCGCCGCCGCGGCGGACGCCGCGGGGCTGATCGCGACCTCGCACCCCGGCTACGTCCTCAACCCGCTGGAACACCGCATCGACTCGGTCGTCTTCGAGGACCGGATCCGCCAGGCGCGGGAGCTGAGCCGCGGCGGCCGGACCGCCGACGCCTGCGACGGCTTCGCGGAGGCCCTCTCGCTGTGGCGGGGCCGCGCCCTGGACGGCATCACCGGATCGCGGATCGAACAGGAGGCCGCCCGGCTGGAGGAGCTGCGGCTGGACGTCCACGAGGAGTACGCGGGCCTGCGCCTCCAGCTCGGCCGGCACCGCGCGCTGATCCCCGAACTCACGGCCCTGGTGACGGAGCATCCGCTGCGCGAGCAGGCGCGGGCGCATCTGATGCTCGCCCACTACCGCTCGGGGCGGCGGGGCGACGCCCTGGTCGTCTACCGCGAGGGCCGCAGGCTGCTCGTCGACGAGCTCGGCATCGAGCCCGGCTCGGTCCTGCAGGGGCTGCACGAGCTCGTGCTGAACGACTCCCCCGAGCTCACCCAGCCGCGCGCCAACCCCGCGCCGGCGCCCGCCACGGCCGCCGCCGCCCAACTCCCGGTGGAGTCGGCCTCGTTCACGGGGCGCGCCAAGGAGCTCAGCGACCTCGACCGGATGCTGGACGAACGGCTGGGCCAGTCGCCGCTCACCATGGCCGCGATCAGCGGCATAGGAGGTGTCGGCAAGACCGCCCTCGCCGTCCAGTGGGCCAACCAGATCGCCGCCCGGTTCCCCGACGGCCAGCTCTTCACCGACCTGCGCGGCTACGACGAGACGTACGAACCGGTCTCCCCGGCCACCACGCTCGACCGCTTCCTGCGCGACCTCGGCGTGCCAACGCACCAGATCCCCGCCGATCCGGGCGACCGGGCCGCGCTCTACCGCAGCGTGCTCGGCGGCAAGCGCGTACTGATCGTGCTGGACAACGCCCGCTCCTTCCGGCAGATCCAGCCCCTGCTGCCGGGCAACGGGCGCTGCTGCGTGATCATCACCGGCCGCGACCTGATGGACGACCTGATCGGCGACTACGCCGTCCTGCGCATCGGCCTGAACGCGATGGCCCCGCAGGAGGCCACCGCACTGCTCGGGGAGGTGGCGGGCGAACAGCGGATCGGCGCCGACCCGGGCGCCGCCGAACGGCTGGGGGCACTGTGCGACGGGCTGCCGCTCGCGCTGCGCATCGCCGGGGCGCGGCTCGCCGCGAAACCGCACTGGTCGGTGCGGAGCCTGGTCGCCCGGCTGGAGGACCAGCGGCGGCGGCTGGACGAGCTGAGCCCGGGCGAGGGCGGGGTGCGGGCCGGCTTCCGGCTGAGCTACCGCGATCTGCCGGGGCCCACACGGCAGTTGTACCGCCGGCTGGGCCTGCTGACCGTGCCCGACTTCGCGGCCTGGGTGGGTGCGGCGCTGATCGACGTCGCCCCCGTCGACGCCGAGGACCTGATCGAGCAGCTGGTCGACGCGCAGCTGCTCGAAGTGGCGCCGTCCTCGGGGCCCACCACCCGCTACCGGTTCCAGGACCTGCTGCGGCTGTTCGCCTGGGAGTGCGCCCAGGCGGAGGAGAGCGAGGAGGACCGCGGGGCCGCGCTGACCCGGGCGTACGGCGGCTGGCTGGGCCTCGCGGACACCGCGCGCCGGCGCACCTACGGCGGCAACCATGCGATGGGATACGGGCGGCTGGCCCCGTACGCGCTGCCCGCGGCCCTGGTCGAGGAGCTGATGGCCGATCCCATGGAGTGGCTGGAGTCCGAGCGCACCGCGCTGGTCGACGTGGTGCTCCAGGCGGCGGGCTCGGACCGGTCGGCCGGCTACGCCTGGGCGCTGACGGTGAACAGCACCACGCTCTTCGAGGCCCACAACTACCTGGAGGCGTGGCGGTCCTGCGCCGAGCAGGCACTGGCCGCCGCGGTCCGCACCGGCGACCGTCTCGGCGAGGCGACGATGCTGCGCTCGCTGGGCACGCTGGCGATCTACCAGCGCCAGTACGAGGAGGCCGAGCCGGTGCTGCTGCGGTCCGCGCGGCTGTTCGAGGCCTCCGGCGAGGTGCACGGCCGGGCCGTGGCCCTGCGCAACCTCGCTCTGTGCGCCCGGTTCTCCGGCGATCTGGAGGGCGCCGCCAAGGACGCGCGGGAGGCGCTGGAGGGCTTCCGGGCGACCGGCGACACCGCGGGCGAGTCCCATGTCCTGGGCCTGCTCGCCCAGCTGGAGCTGGAACGGGGCAACACCGCGGCGGGGATAGCGCTGTGCACGGACGCCATCGCCAAGAGCCGGGAGGCCGGCAGCGTCCGGGGGGAGACCCAGAACACCTACCGGCTGGCCGAGGCGCTGCTGAGGTACGGCGACGCGGCGGGCGCGGAGGAGACCTGCTTCACGGTGCTTCAGCTGACCCGCGAGGACGGCGACCGCCTCGGGGAGGCGCACGCCCTGCGCGGCATCGGCGAGGCGCGCTGGCGGCAGGGCCAGTGGGACGCGGCCCAATCCGTGCTGCTCCAGGCACTGGACGTGGCCAAGGAGGTGTCCGACCGGTTCCTGCGCGCCCGGATCGAAACCGACCTGGGCCTGGCCCTGGCGGTACGGGGCTCCGCCGACGCCGAGCGGTGGCTCACCTCGGCACGGGCGGTCTTCGAGGAGCTCGGCGCGGTCGTGTGGCGGGAGCGGGTGGGCGAGGCCCTGCGGGTGGTCACGGCGGCGGGGTCGGACCCCGTACCGCCGGAGGGGCTGGTCCGCGTCCTGGAGGCCTGAGCGGCGGGGGCCGCGGCGGCCCGGGCCGCCGTCCGCGCCCCGGGGCGGTCAGGTCCAGGGGACCTCGGTGTCGCCGGCCCCGGCGATCACACGGGGGACCGGCCCGGTCCAGGGCACCTCGTCCTGGACCCCGGCGGTGCCGGGGGTGAGCAGTTGCCCGCTCGCCGTCGCCTCTCCGGCCGACCCCGCCGTCAGCGCCAGCGCGGCGACCACGGCGGAAAGAAGGGCAGCGGGGGCGGTGCGGGTGCTTCGCATGCGTCGTCTCCTCATCGAATCCACTTCGTTGCCGCTGCGGTCGGCGACAAGCAAAGACGCTAGGGAGCCGCGCTGTCGGGGCGATGTTGTGCCGATGGAGGCAGGGTCGTGGAACGCCCGTGCGCCGGAGCTATAGATCTCCGATAGGCGCGTGTACGAGCCTGGTGCGTCCAGCCTCAGGACCGCCGTCCGGAAGGGAGAGCGCACATGCCGCGCAGCGCCGCCGCAGATGCCCGAGTCCGAAGCCTCGTCGTTCTCGGGGGCGGCGCGGCGGGCTGGATGACGGCCGCCTACCTCGGCAAGGCGCTCCAGGGCACGGTCGGGATCACCGTGCTGGAATCCGCTTCGGCTCCGCCGCCCGGCCTGGGCGTGGCGACCGTACCGAGCCTGCAGCACTCCTTCTTCGACTTCCTCGGCATCAACGAAGAGGAGTGGATGCGCGAGTGCGACGCCAGCTTCCAGATGGCCGTCCGCTTCGTCAACTGGCGTACCGGGGGCGGGGGAGAGGCCCGGCCCCGCCCTCTGCCGCTGCCCTCGCAGGGCCCCGACCACTTCTATCACCCCTTCGGGCTGCTGCCGGACTACGACCAGACCTCGCTGTCGCACTACTGGTTCAAGCGCATGTTCGAGGGCACTACGAAGGAGCCCTTCGACTACGCCTGCTTCCGCGAGCCTCCCGTGATGGACGCCAAGAAGTCCCCGCGCTGGCTCGACGGGCGGACCGCCACCCGGTACGCCTGGCATCTGGACACCGGGCTGATCGCCGGCTTCCTGCGCGACTTCGCGGTGGCCAGGCTGGGGGTGCGCCACGTCCGGGGCGAACTGGCCGAGGTGGTCAAGGACGGCCGGGGCTTCGTCACCGCCCTGCGCACCGAGGACGGCGCGATCCTGGACGGCGACCTGTTCGTGGACTGTTCGGGCTTCCGGGGGCTGCTCGTCAACGAGGCCATGGGAGAGCCGTTCATCGGCATGGAGGACCACCTGCTGTGCGACGGCGTGGTGACCGCCGACGTCCCGCACGACGACGCGGCGCACGGGGTCGAGCCGTACGCCTCCGCCATCGCGATGAAGGCCGGCTGGACCTGGAAGATCCCGATGCCGGGCCGGTTCGGCACCGGATACGTCCACTCCAGCCGCTTCACCACGCGCGAGGAGGCCACCGAGGAGCTGTGCGCGCTGTGGGACCTGGACCCGGCGAGGACGCGGGTGGAACACACCCGGCTGAGGGTCGGCCGCACCGAGCGGGCCTGGGTGAAGAACGTGGTCGCCGTCGGCCCCTCCTCCTGTTTCCTGGAACCGCTGGAGCCCACGGGCATCCACTTCATCACCACGGCGGTCCAGCAGCTGGTGCGGCACTTCCCGGACCGCACCTTCCGGCCCGCCCTCGTGGACCGGTTCAACCGGGAGATCCGGGTGATGTTCGACGACACCCGCGATTTCCTCCAGGCGCACTTCCACTACGCGCCGCGCGACGACACCCCTTTCTGGCGGGCCGGCAAGGAGCTGGAGCTTCCCGAGGGCATCCGGGAGAAGGTCGCCGCCTACCGGGCGGGCCTGCCCGTCGACGCGCCGGGCACCGACGAGTCGGCGTACTACGGCCCGGTGTCCGGGAGCCGTTCCACGTGGACGAACGGCAGCTACTACTGCGTGTTCGCCGGACTGGGCCTGATGCCGGACGCGCCGATGCCCGCCCTCGCGCACAGGCCCGAGTCGGTGGCCGGCGCGGAGCCCCTCTTCGACACCGTCAAGCGCCAGCAGCGCAACCTCCTGGAGACGCTGCCCAGCACGTACGAGTACCTCCGCCAGCTCCACGGCCGGACCCGGTCGGCGGGTTCTATGCTGCCGGGATGATCAAGCCGATTGAACTCGTCATATTCGACTGCGACGGAGTGCTCGTCGACAGCGAGCGCATCGCCGCGCGCGTCCAGGTCGCCCTCGGCGCCGAGTTGGGCTGGCCGCTGACCGAGGGCGAGGTCGTGGACCGGTTCATCGGGCGCTCGCACGCCGCCATCCGCGAGCAGGTCGCCGACCGGCTCGGCCAGGACGTCGCCGCGGTCTGGTCGGAGCGGTTCGAAGAGCTCCACCGCGAGGCCGTGGATACCGGGCTCACCCCGGTCGACGGCCTGCCGGAGGCGCTCGACGCGCTCGCACTGGCGACCTGTGTCGCCTCCAGCGGCTCCCACGACAAGATGCGGCACACCCTGGGCCGCACCGGACTCTACGAACGGTTCGCGGGCCGCATCTACAGCGCCACCGAGGTCTCCCGCGGCAAGCCCGCGCCCGACCTGTTCCTGTACGCGGCCCGGCAGATGGGCGTGGACCCGCAGGCGTGCGTGGTCGTGGAGGACAGCCGGCCCGGCGTCCTCGCGGCCCGCGCGGCCGGCATGCGGTCCTTCGGCTACGCGGGCGGGCTGACCCCGGGCGAACGCCTCGAAGGCGACGGCACCGTCGTCTTCCACGACATGCGCGACCTGCCGAAGCTCATCGCCGAGCGGTAGCCGCCGTCCGGTCAGGCCTCGGTGCCGGTTCCGGTTCCGGATTCGCGGGCGGCGTGGCGCAGCACTTCCTGCGAAGGGGGGATCCGCGGGGCGGGCCGGCCGGGGCCGGCCAGGTGGCGGTGGACCACGGCCCGGTACGCCGTGATCAGCACGATCAGCAGGCTCATGGCCCACAGGACGTACGCCGTGTGGTCGTAGGCGTGTCGGCCCGCCCACCAGCCGGCCGCCGAGAGGCCGGCGCCGATCACGAAGCCGTCCAGGATTATCCGTTGCCTGCCGTGCGAGGCCATCCGCAAGTCCTCCAAGTCCCTCCGGGTGACCTTCAGGATCCCACCGGCCTCCGGCGATCACGCGCCCCCGGGGGTGAATTGCCCCTCGGGGGTCAGTGCGGGAGGCGCAGGGCCAGGCCGTCCAGGATGACTTCCAGGCCGTACGCGAACTTGGCCTCGCGGATCGCGGCGGGGTCGGCGATCTCGGTGGGTCCGAAGGACTCGGTGAGGTGGTCGTGGCCGGCCGCGGCTTCCTGGGCGGCGGGCATCAGGCGGGCGACGAAGCCGGCTTCGGTCTCGCCCGAGCGGGCGATCGTGGTGAGCCAGGCGGCCTCGGTGGTGCTCATCCCGATCACGTAGGTCAGCACGGTGTCGATGGCGCGGGTGGGTTCGGGGAAGCCGGCGGCCGTGAACAGGGCGGCCAGCCGTTCGGAGAAGGACATGAGGTTGGGGCCGAGGTAGGCGAGTCCGGCCTGACCGAGGACCGAGGCCAGCCAGGGGTGGTTCAGCGCCGTCGTACGGAAGGAGGCCGCGGCCGCGGTGACGGCGGTGCGCCAGTCCCCGCGGGCCGAGTCCGGGGCGGGGACGGTGATTTCGGCGACCACCTCGTCCACGGCGAGCTCCATGAGCTCCTCCTTGGTCGCGACGTGCCGGTAGAGCGAGGTCGCGCCGGAGTTCAAGCGGGCGCCGAGCTTGCGCATGCTCAGCGCGTCCACGCCCTCCGCGTCCAGCATGAGCACCGCCTCGCGGACGATCGCGGCCCGGCTGAGCGCCGGCCGCTGGGGCTCGCGCGGGGCGCGGGTCCACACCGACGGGATGGGGGACTTGGCCGCCGCCTCCTCGGGTGCCTCGGGGCTGGGGGTGGCGGTGGGCTTCCTGGGCATGGCGGTCCCTTCCTCTGCTTCCTCCGTGCGTACGGCGTTCGCATTGAGCGTACATGGATGAGCTCTTGCGCACACTGTTCCGCTCTGCGTACAGTGTGCGCATCGAAGGAACAGTGTGCTCAGGCCGGAAGGAAAGCCCTCATGGAAACCCGTGATCCGCGTCGCTGGTGGATTCTCGTCGTGCTGTGCCTCAGCACGCTGGTCCTGGTCGTCGACAGCATGGCCCTGACCGTCGCGGTGCCGTCCATGACCGCCGACATCGGGGCGGGCGCGCAGGACACCCAGTGGATACTCGACTCCTACATCCTGGTCTTCGCCGGGCTACTGCTCACTTCGGGAAGCCTCGGCGACCGGTTCGGGCGCCGGAAGGTCATGATCATCGGCCTGCTGCTCTTCGGGGCGGCCTCGCTGACCGCGAGCTTCTGCACCACTCCGGGCGAGGTGATCGCCGTACGGATCGCGATGGGCGTCGGCGGGGCGCTGATCATGCCCTCGACCCTGTCGATCCTCATCACCGTCTTCGACGAGGACGAGCGCGGCAAGGCGATGGCGGCCTGGGGTTCGGTGTCCATGCTCGGGCTGGTCGGCAGCCCGGTGCTCGGCGGCGTGCTGATCGACCGCTTCTCCTGGCACTCGATCTTCTTCATCAACGTGCCCGTGGTCGCGCTGGCCGTCGTGGCGGCGCTGACCCTGATGCCGGAGTCCAAGGGCCCGTGGCAGAAGCCGGACCCGCTGGGCGCGGTGCTGTCGGCGGTCGGCATGACCGCCCTGATCTGGTGGATCATCGAGCTCCCGCAGCACGGCGCCTTCGGCGGACGCTCCGCGCTCACCCTGGCCGTCGCGGTGCTCGCCCTCGCCGGGTTCGTCGTCTGGGAGAACACCACCGCCGCACCGATGGTGCCGCTGGTCCTCTTCAAGAACCGCGACTTCAGCGGCGGTTCGCTCTCGCTGACCCTCGTACAGATCGGCAACGGCGGCCTGCTGCTGGTGCTCACCCAGTACCTCCAGTCCGTCCTCGGCTACTCCCCCGTCAAGGCGGGCCTGGCCTTCGTGCCGCTCGCCGTCGCCGCGCTGATCGGCAACGGGGCCGGGGCCGGGCTCGCCGCGAAGATCGGCAACCGTCCGCTGGTGGTGGCCGGCATGGTCGTCATGGCGAGCTCCTTCGCCCTGCTGACCACCGTCTCGGCGGACACCGGGTTCACCGTCCCGGCCGTCGCCCTGGGCCTGCTCGGCCTCGGGGCGGGCCTGGCGATGCCGGCCGCGGTCGGCGCCCTGATGGGGACCATCCCGCAGGACAAGGCGGGCGTCGGCTCCGCCCTCAACGACACCATCCAGCAGGCCGGTACCGCGCTCGGCATCGCCATCCTCGGCTCGCTCCTGACCAGCGGCTTCACCCGGCGGATGCCGGCCGGGGCCCCGGAGGAGGCGAAGCGGTCCATCGGCGGGGCGCTGGCCGCGGCCCAGGGCGACGCGGGGCTGGTGCGGGCCGCCCGGGAGGCCTTCACCTCCTCGATGTCCACCACCTTCACCATCAGCGCGATCGGCGTCCTGGCGGCGGCCGTGCTGGCGGGCGTCGTGATGCGGGGCGGCAAGGCGGGCGGTGCCACGGAGGCGGCCGGGGCCGACGCCGAAGCCGAAGCCGCGGAGAGCGAGCTCGCCGCCTGACCCGACTGACGGGGGGGGGGGGGGGGGGGGGGGGCGGGGGGGGGGGGGCCGCGCCGCCCCCCGCAGAGGCGGCGGCGCGCCGCCACCCCAACCCCGAG
>NZ_JBHYVM010000020.1:69555-74068 GCF_042750105.1 Streptomyces sp. NPDC059443
GCGCCGGTCCCCGTCTCTCCAGGGTGGTGGGGCGAGCCTCCGAGTCCGCCGCTCATGCGCGTCCTGCCGCGCGGGGGCGGCCGCCCGGCCGCGCCCCCCCCCCCCCCGCCGTCAGGTCCGTACGGGGCCGCGCCGTCACACGGACTGGAGCGTGCTCGGGGTCTGCCGGGCGCGGTAGCCCTTCATGAAGGCGAACATCCGCTGGACGGCCACGATCGGGACGATCCAGTTGCAGATCACATCCAGGGCGGTGTTGTGCGGGGCGAGCGACGCGACGAGGTGGGCGAGGGTCATCAGGGCGAAGACGCCGCCCCAGGCGGCGGAGAAGAGCCGGTTGGTCTTCTTGAAGGCCGGGGAGGACCACACGACGCGGGGGGCCTCCTCACGGGCGTACTGCTCCGTGAAGGGCAGGAAGGGAAGCGTCAGGAAGATCAGCGCGGCCAGGGCACCGGTGGCGACGGTCCGGCCGTGGTCGGTGACGAAGGCCTGCGCTCCGGGGCCGCCCGCGAAGGCGAGGGCGGAGAGCGCGGCGAAGGTCGCGATGCCCATGGCGTCCAGCAGCTTGGGGCGGCGGGCAAGGAGCGAGGGGGCCGCGGCGGCCAGGGCCACCAGGGCGGCGAGTGCGGCCGACCACTGGGCGGCGACGCCGTTGCCGGCGGCCAGGGTGAAGACGATCCAGGGGGCCAGGCTCAGGAGGGGGTTCGACTTCATGGTCGTGGTCCGTCTCTTCTCGGCGGGCGAGCCCGTCTCCGGTTCGCTTAACATTCCTATGTTGACAGGTCGAACATAGAAGGTCTCGTTGCGACCTGTCAAGAGTGGAATGTAGGGTGGGCGTCATGAGCCTTCGCCACGCACTCCTCGGCCTGCTGGCCGACCGCCCCTCCAGCGGCTACGACCTGATGAAGCTGTTCGACACCACGCTCGCCAGCGTCTGGAAGGCGACACAGAGCCAGGTCTACGGGGAACTGACGCGGATGACCGACGCCGGGCTGGTCGAGGTCGCCGCCGAAGGCCCCCGGGGACGCAAGGAGTACGCCCTCCTCCCCGAGGGCCGGACCGAGTTGCAGCGCTGGCTGACCACGCCCGCGCAGCCCCAGCCGCTGCGCAGCGAGTGGATGCTGCGGGTGTTCTTCCTCGGGTTCCTGCCTCCGGAGCAGGCGCGCGAGCAGCTCGCGGGGATGGCCGAGGCGGAGGCCCGGCAGATCGTGGAGCTGGAGGCGCTGCTCGCCTCGCGCGACTGGACGGGGGATCCGCTGTCGGTCTCGGGGCGGCTGGTGCTGGAGTACGGACTGCGCGGCAGCGCGATGAAGCAGGAGTGGGCGCGGTGGGCGCTCGGGGAGCTGCCGGCGTCCGGCGGGACCCGGCCGTAGGGCCCCGTCGTCGTAGGACCCCGCAACGCGGAAGGGGCGCCGGCAAGGCCGGCGCCCCGTTCCCCATGGGTCGTTCAGACAACGCCGAGGCAGGCGCTGTTCGTCTTGATCGACGCCCAATGGCCCGCCACCGTGCGCAGTTCCTCGGCGCAGTGGCTCAGGTGTGCGTGGTGGATGCTCTCGGGGGCCGCCTCCGCGAGTGCTTCGCAGAGCTCGCGGAGGTTGAGGAGGGACTGCTGGAGGTTGGCCGCCATGGGTTGTAGGAGGCCCGCGAGGTACTCCGGAGCCGGTATCGGCTCCTTGGCCACCTCGTCCAGGAGCATCCGCGTCGCCGTGACGAGGGCCCGGGTGCTTTCTCTGAGCGGCTCTTCGGCCATCGGATCCGTCCCGTCCCCTACTTGAAGGCGGGCAGGCTGCGCTCGACCCAGGCGGCGAAGGGGGCGGCCGGGCGGCCGAGGACCTTCTCCACGTCCGGGCTGACCCGCTGCTCGACCGGGAGCGGCAGGCCCAGGATGTCCAGGGTGCCGTGGACGACGTCCTCCGGCATGAACTGCGACAGGTGGCCGAACGCGGCCTCGCGGCTGAGCTCGATGAAGTTGATCTCCTCGCCGAGGACCCCGGCGAGGGCCGCGGCCTGCTCGCGCGGGGTGACCGCGGCCGGGCCCGTCAGTTCGTAGGTCCGGCCGGCGTGGCCCTCCTCGCGGAGCGCGACGGCGGCGACGGCCGCGATGTCCGCCGGGTCGACGACCGGGAGCGCGACATCGCCGAAGGGGGCGAAGACCGTGCGGTCGCCGCGGACCGACTCGGCCCAGGCGAAGGCGTTGGAGGCGAAGCCGCCCGGGCGCAGGACCGTCCAGTCCAGACCGGAGCCGCGTACGGCGTCCTCGAACTCGCGCAGGCGGTGGTGGGACTGCGCGTCGGGGCGGGTGGCGGCGATCTGGGAGGAGACCAGGACGACCCGCTTGACGCCGGCCCCCTTGGCCACGTCCAGCAGCACGGTCGCGCTCTCGCCGGGACCGTTGAGCTCGCCCGCCAGCAGGATGAAGAAGGCGTCGGCGCCTTCGAGGACCGGCCCCAGGCTCTCGAAGTTCCCCAGGTCCGCCTGGGCGTGGCGGACGCCCTCGGGAAATCCGGAAGGCAGCGGACTCCGCGAGACGGCCGTGACGTCCTCGCCCGCTTCCACGAGCGCGGCGACGAGCGGGCGGCCGATGTTCCCGGTGGCTCCGGTGACAACGATCATGAGAAAGCTCCTTCATCAAGGGTCAAATCGAGGGTCATGGTGGGAGAAAGCCGCTGGTGGGGGCGATGCCGAGGTGACCGGGCGGTGTCCTTCGCCGTGATACCGGTGACGCTAGCATCCTCAACATAGTAAGTACCTAGAGGAAAGTGACTATCTGTTGGAGAGTGCACAGCGGCGAGTTCACGGCCGAGGTCCGCCAGCCGGGCGCGCGCCTCGGGCGGGCCGAGCACTTCGACGCGGGCGCCGAAGCCGGCCAACTGGACGGTGAGCACATCGAGTGACGGACCGTCGGCCTCGATGTCGTGGCGGCCGTCGGGGCGCGGCCGCCCGGCGCGCAGCCGCGTACCGAGCAGTTCGCGCAGGGCGGGCAGGGCTGCCGGGTCCGCCGCGGCGCGCACCGTCGCGGTGCGCAGGCGCCGCTCGGCTCCGTCGGCCAGCTCCTGCCAGGCCGCGGCCAGGTCGAAGCCGTCCGGGCGGTGCGCGGGCTCGCCCGTAAGGGTGACGGAGGTGACGCTGGTGTGCCGGAAGGAGCGCGGGCCCTCCTCGGTGGCGGCGACCAGGTGCCAGCGGCCGGCCTTGCAGACCAGGCCGAGCGGGTCGACGGTCCACTCCCGGTACGGGGTCTGCGGGTCCGCGTAGCCGAGGGTGATCCGCACCTGGTCCAGGACGGCCCGCTCCAGGGCGTCGTGGTGCGGCCCGCCACTGGTGCGCACGGCGGCCCGGGACCAGTCCAGGCCGTCCACGACGAGCGCCTTGGACGCGGCCTCGGCGTGGGGCCGCATCGGCGCGGGCAGCGCCCGCACCAACTTGCGCAGGGCGGCGCGGAGTTCGGGTGAGGCCGACAGGGGTCCGGCCGCCAGGAACAGCGCCCCGATCTCACGCTGGGTGAAGCCGGTCAGGTCAGTACGGGATCCGCCCACCAGCTGCCAGCCGCCGCCGCGTCCGCGCTGCGAGTAGACGGGGACGCCGGCCAGGGTCAGGGCCTCCAGGTCGCGGCGGGCGGTGCGTTCGGAGACTTCGAGCTCCACCGCGACCTCCTTGACCGTGACGCGCCCGCGGGCCTGAAGGAAGAGCAGGGTTGCCACCAAGCGATCGGCCTTCATTTTGCCCCCGTTCTTTCTAATAGGACATGAGATGACCTGTTTTATGGGGAGGATGGGGTCATGACTGAGACCGTGAACGTTTCCGGCGCCCCTGCCACCCGTCCGTCCACCGACCCGCGCGGTGGCCTTTTCAAGACCGTCGCCCTGGCCCACGAGGTCCTCGACGGCATCCGCCCCGACCAGTACGACCTGATCACCCCGTGTCCGGACTACTCGGTACGGGACATGGCCAACCACCTGGTCTCGGTGCTGCGCCGGGTCGCCGTCATGGGCGCCGGCGGCTCCTTCATGAGCGTTCCGCACTTCGCCGAGGACATCGCCGACGGCGACTGGGCCGAGGCCTGGTCCGTCGCCGTCAAGGAGTTCGACGCCGTCTGGTCCGACCCGGCCGTTCTGGGCCGTCAGATCGCCCTCCCCTGGGGTCCCGTCCCCGGCGTGGTCGCCTCGGTGATCTACACCAACGAGTTCGTCCTGCACGTCTGGGACCTGGCCCAGGCGACCGGTCAGAGCCCGCTGTGGGACCCGGAGATGCTCGCCGCGCCGCTCGCGAACATGCACCGCGCCGTGCCGGCCGAGCCGCGCGGCGGCCAGGTCCCCTTCGGTCCGGTGGTGGAGGTGCACGAGGACGCTC
Source organism: Streptomyces sp. NPDC059443 (assembly GCF_042750105.1). NCBI lineage: Bacteria > Bacillati > Actinomycetota > Actinomycetes > Kitasatosporales > Streptomycetaceae > Streptomyces > Streptomyces sp. NPDC059443. The sequence goes on from NZ_JBHYVM010000020.1 coordinate 73,900, forward strand.
CCTCCATCGACAGGCTCGTGGGCTGGTACGGCCGCCGTCCCTGACGGCGTGGGGGGGGGGGGGGCCCCCCCCCGCCGGGGCCCCCCCCCCCCGGGGGCCCGAAGCGACGGGGTCGGGACACAGCCCGGACAGCGGGGGGTACGAAGGCCGGGGGGGTGGGGTAAGAACC
>NZ_JBHYVM010000020.1:74078-79387 GCF_042750105.1 Streptomyces sp. NPDC059443
CGAGCACCCACCAACCACCCACTGCATCGGGGGCGGGACCGCCCGCCGACCCTCCCGGCGTGGGGTCGGGCCCGCCCCCCCCGGGCGGCGCCCCGGACCCGCTGGTCCCCGTACGCGTCGGGACCGGACGCCGTCCGGTCAGCCGGCGGATCCGATGCCCTGCGCGAAGGAGAAGAACCGGAAGGGGTCGTACTTGGCCTTGACCACGGCCAGCCGGGAGTAGTTCTCGGCGTAGTAGGACCGCTTCCAGTCCCGCAGGGCCGGGTCCATCCAGTTCTGGTACGTCTCCCCGTTGGACAGCGGGTCGATCGCCCCGAACCCGTTGCCCACCCAACGGGTGGCCACCGCCTTGGCCTCGGCGGTGTTCTGCTGCGGGTCGTTGATCAGGGCCCGGTAGTTCACCGAGAACAGCGAGTCGCGGTGCACGTACGCCGTGTCGGTGCGCGCCGGGTCGTTGGCCGCTCCCCCGAAGAAGTGCAGGTCGAGGTAGCGGGCCTGACCGGCCTTGCGGTCGGCATCGAAGGCCGTCATCACGTCCGTCCAGCCGCTCTGGCCGAAGGGCGTACTGGCGAGCCTGGTGCGCTCCACTCCGAACTCGGGACGGCTCAGCACCCCCGACGGGGTCTTCCCCGAGCGCTGGCACTGGTCCAGGGTGAGCTGGCCGCAGCCGAAGATCATCATCATTAGCTGCTGGTACGTCAGGACGGCGTCCTGACGGGCCGCCGGAGCACCCGTCAGGGAGATCAGCCGGGCCGCCTCGGCGGCGAGCTCGGCCGGGGTCCCCCGGGAGGCCAGCATGATGTTGACGTTGGGCACGGAGCCGGGCGCCGCGTCCGGCTGGACCACGTAGCCGCCGCCTCCGATGGTCCGGGGCGCGTCCACCAGCCACTGGGTCGCGGCGTGCAGGACGTCCGCCGCCCTGTCGTACGGGAAGATGAGGTTGGCGATGGCCATCTGGTCGCCGACGTGCGGGGTGACGGTGAACCGGGTGACGACGCCGAAGTTGCCACCGCCGCCGCCGCGTATCGCCCAGAACAGGTCGCTGTTGGACGTGGGCGAGGCGGTGACCACGCGGCCGTCGGCCAGGACCACCTCGGCCGAGGTGACGGCGTCGCAGGCCATGCCCAGCGGGCGGGTCAGGAAGCCGAAGCCGCCGCCCTGGAGGAATCCGCCGGACGCCACGGTCGGGCAGCCGCCCTCGCTGACGACCAGGCCGTGCGGAGCGAGGGTGTTGAGGATGTCCACGTTCCTGGCGCCGGGGCCGACGTCCACCGACGCGTTGCCGTTGCCGAGGGTGATCGCGTTGAGCCCGGAGACGTCGATGACCAGGCCCGGGGTGGTCGAGTAGCCGCCGAAGCTGTGGCCGCCGCTGCGGACCGCGGTCTGGAGGCAGTTGTCCTGGGCGAAGCGGAGCGCTACGGAGACGTCGGCCGAGCTGGCGCAGTAGGCGACGGCCTTGGGGTTGGCCGCGTCGAACTGGGCGAGTTCGAGCTGCTTGGCCACGCCGTACGAGGCGTCGGCGGGCAGCACGAGCCGTCCCTGGAGGCTGCGGGAGAGCTGGCTCCAGGGGATGCGCCAGGCATCGGTGACGTCGGTGACGGCGGCTACGGGAGCGGCGGACAGCAGGCCCAGGCCGGCCGCGGCCGTTCCCGCGCCGATGAGTGTTCTACGAGTGATCATGGATTTCCCACGGTTTCGATGCGACGGGGATACGACGGGGGATGTGCCGGGGCGGTCCCGGCCCGCCGTCCCCCTGGGGGAGAGGCGGGGGTCCGGCGGGCCGGGAGGTTCAGGAGACCTTGCGGCCGCGTACGCCCTGCCGGATGACGCCCTTGAGCATGGAGCGCCCGAGGTCGCGCATCTCCTTGGGGCCGGAGGTGCTCGCCCACCACATGAACTTCATCATCGTGGGGGTGTCGGCCCGGAAGAACCGGTGGTCCTCGGGGTCCTTCCAGCCGAAGGGCGTGTTGACCGACTCGCAGTCGCGTATCGCCTGGAAGACGATGTCGGCGGCCTTGTCCCCGTCTATCTCACCCGACTCGAACCGGTCGCAGGTCTCGGCGGTGATGTCGAAGAGGTGCTTGAAGGCGTGGCTGTCCGGCCACCACAGGCCCGTGTAGGGGGCCTTCTCCATCTCCTTGAAGTGGCGGTCGTCGCCATCCAGGGTGAAGTTCTGGCGCGCCATGATCTGGCGCATGGTGGCCGGAGTGGTGAAGCAGGCCCATACGCGGAAGACCGCGTTCCAGAGGCGGAAGTGGTTGAAGGCGATGTAGGAGGCGTTGACGATCTTGTCGTTGTACTCCAGCAGGCCCTGCTCCAGCCGCTCCACGTACTCGAAGCGCTCGACCGAGAAGTCGTCCTCGCGCAGGGCGTCGAGCACCCGGTAGGCGAGGGCGTCGACCACCTCGAAGGTGTTGGACAGACCGCGCGAGTACAGCGGGTCGATGAAGCCCGCGGCGTGCGACATCAGGCACCAGCGGTGGCCGATGGTCTTCTTCGAGGAGTACTGGATCCGGTCCGTGGAAACCCACTCGCGCACCCGCTTGGCGCCCTCGAACTGGCGCTTCACCGCCGGGTACATGTCGAGGTAGTGGTTGAACTCCTCGTCCGGGGTCATGTCCTTCGGCTTGGGGTACAGCCGCTCGTCGAAGGTGAGGCCGACGCTGCAGACCGGGTTCTTGGAGTCCTTGTAGTTGTCGAACGGAATGATCCAGAACCAGCCGCGCTCGATCAGGTGGTGCAGCGTGCCGCCGTGGAAGGGCGAACCCTCCGGCGGGCGCATCGCCTCGGGGTAGTTGCACACGTCGTCGTACGGCTTGATGCCCACGTAGTGCGTGAACAGCGAGCGCGAGTGGTGCTTGTGCCGGGGCGGGTTGTCGCGCAGGTCGAACTTCTCGGCGAGCGGGGAGCGGAAACCGCTCGCGTCGATGAGGAACTTCGCCCGGAACACCTCACCGGTGTGGCCCGTGACGGTGACGCCGTCCTCGTCGAAGTCGAGGTCGGTGGCGCGCCAGTTCTGCCGGAGCGTGCAGCCGTACTTGGCGGCGACGTTCAGGTAGTGCGAGTCCGTGTCCTGCCGGTAGAGGTGGACGGCCTCGGTCAGCATCTTGGGGATCACGAACATCGTGGCTTCGGCCGGGTTGGGCTCGCGGTTCTTCTCGTGCGAGACGAAGCCGAAGCTCTGCTTGCGGCCGTGGTGCGGCCCCATGTGCTCGGTGATGGCCTTGATGTCGAGCATGTGCTTGATCTCGGGGACGTCGTAGCGCGCCGCGAGGATGTGCAGCCATTCGACGAGCTGCGGGTTCTGCGACTCCCCCACGGCGAAGCGCGGGTGCTGGCCGGCGTCGATGAGGACCACGTTCGCCCCCTGGCGGGCCAGGATGGCGCCGGTGATCGAGCCCGCGAGGCCCGATCCCAGGATCAGGACGTCGCACTCGTTCCACTCTTCGGCCTTGGGGGCCTCTTTCGTTGCCTCAGCCTTGGTGGGCAAGACCGTACTCCTCTTTGTCGGTTTGTCTCGGTGGCCGCGCACTCGGCCTCTGCGTGGACGCCGGCCGGTCATCGGATCAGGCGGTGTGGCGCGGCGCGCCGAACCAGTCGGTCAGGGCCTGGGCCAGTCCCTCGGGAGAGCCGTCCGCGGCGGCCCAGGCGACGTAGCCGTCGGGGCGGACCAGCAGGCTCGCGGCCGGAGCTCCGGCGTCGGGGCGGGACGCGGTGACGATGTCCACGCGGTCCTCCCAGCCGGCGGCGGCGGCGCGCAGCGCGGCGCTGTCGTGCAGGTCCAGCAGGACCGGACGGCCGTGGTGGAGCAGTTCGTAGGTGCTGGACTTGTCGTCGCCGACCAGCAGCTCCTGGTCGGGCAGCCGGCGGCCGAGCAGCGGGTGGTCGCCGGGGGCGGCTCCGTACGTGGTGTCGAGACCGGTGACCAGGCCGACGAGGTGGGTGCGCACCTCCTCGATGCCGACCAGCTCGGCGAAGAGCTCGCGCAGCGGCTGGGCCTCGGGGCCGCCGAGGTAGAGGGTGCGCTGGACCAGGGTGTTGGCGACGATCCGGGCGCCGACCGGGTGGCGCTCGGCGTGGTACGTGTCGAGCAGCCCCTCGGGGGCGGTGCCCTTGACGGCGGCGGCGAGCTTCCAGCCGAGGTTGACCACGTCGCCGACGGCGGCGCTGATGCCCTGCGCACCGATGGGCAGGTGGATGTGGGCGGCGTCGCCGGCCAGGAAGACCCGGCCCTTGCGGTACTCGGCCGCGTGCCGGCTCGCATCGGTGAAGTAGCTGGTCCACAGCGGGGTGGCGGCGCTGATGTCCTCGCCGGTCACCCGCTGGAAGGACTCGGCCACTTCCTGGAAGGTGGGGGGCTCCTGGGTCGGGCGGACGCCGGCCCCGCGCTCGAAGACGACCACGCGGGTGGCGTGCGGGCCGAGCGGGAGCACCACGACCATGCCCTGCTCACCGACCTCGCCGGTGGGGCGGATCCGCAGCGGGACCCCGGTCACGTCGGCCATCTTCATCTCGATGGTGGCGCTGACGCCGGGGAAGTCGATGCCGGAGAGGCGGCGGACGATGCTGCGGGCGCCGTCGCAGCCCACCAGGTAGGAAGCGCGCAGCCGTTCGGTGCCCTCGGGACCGGCCACGTCGACCTCGACGTGGTCCTCGCCGTCGGTCAGGCCGATGACCTCGTGGCCGCGGCGTATCTCGGCGCCCAGGCCGACGGCCCAGCCGTGGAGGATCGCCTCGGTGCGGGACTGGGGGACTCCGCGGACGCCGAAGTTTCCGCCCTCGATGATGGTGTAGTCGATGGGCAGGCCGCCGAAGTGGCCCCCCGGAATGGTGTCCAGCTCACCGAATTCCGAGAGCAGGCCGCGCTGGCCGAATTCCTCGATGGTGCGGGCCGAGAAACCGAGGGCGCGTGATTGCTGCATCGGCTCGGTCAGTCGGTCGAGAACGATTACGGAGAGGCCGGAAAGGCGCAGTTCCCCGGCGAGCATGAGTCCCGCGGGACCGGCTCCGGCAACGATGACATCGGCATTCAAGCTTTCCATCTTCCCTCTCCCGCTGGCGTTTTCTCCAGTATTCCGGCGGGGCCTGGGAAGCTGAACGGTCTCCGGTACAGGGCTGTGAAAAGTTCGTCAGGTCCCCGTCGGCAGTGTCAGGGGACCGCTCCGCGGAGGTGAAGGACTCCGTGGCCGGACGCGGGGGGGGGGGGGGGGGGGGGGCGGGGGGCCCCCCCCCCCCGCGGCGGGGGGGGGGGGGGGCCGGGGTGTGGCCGGCGCCCCCCCCCCCCCCCCCCCAGAACCCCCCCACCCCCC
>NZ_JBHYVM010000020.1:79397-85397 GCF_042750105.1 Streptomyces sp. NPDC059443
TTATTCTAATGCTGGTCGTGTTGGCTGGGGTCCGCCCGGGTGTGGTTTGTCTCCCCCGGGCGCGGGGCGGGGGGGGGGGGCAATACAGACTGCTTCCGGCACCCTCGCGGCGCGTCTTTCGGGTTGCGGCCCTTTTTCAGCCGCCGAGCACCCGGTCCACGCGGATCTCCACGACGGCCAGGCCCTGCGGCCGCGGCGGCGCCGACCGGTAGCGCCGGGTGTAGCGGCGGATGCCCTCCGCGACCCGGGCGGGGTCGGTGGAGAGGGTGGCCGTGCCCTCCAGGGTGAGCCACTGCCAGCCCGCCATCTGACAGACCGACACCCGGCTGCCGGGGTGGGCCAGCAGGTTGCGGGCCTTGCGGCGGGCCGCGGTCGTCATGACCCTGGCCAGGCCCGCCTCACCGTCCCAGGTGAAGCGCACGGGTGCGGTGTGGGGGCTGCCGTCGGGCCGCAGCGTGGTGAAGGTGCACAGGTGGTTCTCCGCGAGGAAGGCCTCTGCCTCGGCGGACAGCCGCAGTGCCTGGGTGGGTGTCGGTGCCATGGGAGTTCCGTTCTCAGTGGGCCGGCGTACCGGCCGGCTGGTCCTTGGCCCTGGTCAGCGGCAGCAGCACCAGGGTCACCAGGAAGGCGACCGCGGCGAATCCGGCGCTGATCAGGAAGGCGTCGTGGAAGACCGTGGTGCGGGCCTCGCGGATCAGCTCGGGCACACCGTGGGTGGCGGCCGTCAGCTCCGGGATCCGGCGGAAGGCGAAGGTGGCGGCGACGGCGAGGCCGAGGGCTCCGCCGATCTCCTGCGCGGTGTTGATGAGACCGGCGGCCAGGCCGGCCTCGTGCTCCTCGGAGCCGGCGAAGGCCGAGATCTGCAGCGGTACGAAGGAGGCGCCGAGGCCCAGGCCGCAGATGATGAACGCGGGGAGCAGGTCGGTGAGGTAGGAGGCGTGGGAGGGGGCGCTCCACAGCAGCAGCATGCCGGCGCTGACCAGGGTCAGACCCACCATCAGTACGGGCTTGGCCGCGACCTTGGTGACGACCTGGGAGGCGACGCCCGCGCCGACCGCGGTGGTCAGGGCGAGGGGCACGTAGGCGAGGCCGGTGGTGATGGCCGAGTACTCCAGCACCTGCTGCATGAAGAGGCTGGCGAAGAAGAAGAGGCTGACGCAGGTGCCGAGGAGCAGGATCGCGATGGCGTTGGCGGCGCGCAGGGAGGGGCGGCGGAAGACGCGCAGCGGCATCAGCGGGGCCTTGGCGCGGCGCTCGATGAAGAGGAAGGCGACCAGCAGGGCGGCGGCCAGCGCGAAGCCCCCGTAGATGCGGAAGGTGGGGACGTCGGAGTCGGAGACGGTCTGGCCGAGGGTGAAGATGAGCAGGATCAGGCCCGAGGTGAGGACCACGGCGCCGGCTACGTCGAAGCTGCGGGTGCGCTCGGCGGCGCGGCTCTCGTCGACGACCAGCGGGGCGATCAGGGCGCCGATGATGCCGATGGGCACGTTGAGGAAGAAGATCCACCGCCAGCCGGGGCCGTCGGTGAGCAGACCGCCGAGGGTGACGCCGGCGACGGCGGCGACGCCGCTGAGGGCGCCCCAGGCGCCGAGCGCCTTGTTGCGCGCCGGGCCCTCCTCGAAGTTGTTGGTCAGCAGGCTGAGCGCGGCCGTCGCGATGAAGGCGGCTCCCAGGCCCTGGGCGCCGCGCGCGCCGATGAGCATGGTGGCGTTCTGGGCCAGGCCCGCGAGGAGCGAGGAGGCGGCGAAGAGGACCAGGCCGGTCTGGAGCATCCGGCGGCGGCCGAGGGTGTCGGCGAGGCGGCCGGTCAGGAGCAGGAAGCCGCCGAGCAGCATGCCGTAGGTGGTGACCACGTACTGCAGGGCGGTCTGGGAGATGCCGAGTTCGGTCTCGATGGTGGGCAGCGCGACGTTCACGATGGACACGTCGAGGAAGGTCATGAAGCCCGCAAGGCAGAGGAACGCCAGGATGAGCCCGGGCCGGCGGACGGGCCCGGCCGGCGGCGTTGTGGGGGTTCGCAGGGACTCTTGGATCGACATGCCACTCCTCGGAACGGGGGGACGGGGTACGGGAGTACGGAGATAAGGGAACGGCTGTGGTGGCTTTCGGGAAGCTACCACCCTCAGTAAAGTAGGTACCTAGAGGAAAGTGACTTCCTGGAGGACCGGTATGAACAGCAGCAGCACCGCCCTGTCGAGCGAAGCGGCGGCTCACGAGGCCCAGGTGACGTCGGAGCAGGCCTGCCCCATCGCCCCGGTGCTCGACATCGTCTTCAGCCGGTGGACGACACCGATCCTGTGGACGCTGAACGAGTTCGGGGTCCAGCGCTTCGTGACGCTGCACCGCAACATCGGCACGATCACCGCGAAGGTGCTGACGCAGCGTCTGCGGCAGCTGGAGCGCGACGGTCTGGTGGTGCGCACGTACTACCCCGAGGTGCCCCCCAGGGTGGAGTACGAGATCAGCGAGCTCGGGCGCAGTCTGGCTCCGCTCTTCGCCCACCTCGCGGACTGGTCGGCGGACAACCTGCCCCGGGTGGAGCGGGCGCGGCGGGAGTTCGACGGCGCGGTCGAGCAGGCGGCCGGCCACTGACCGGGGCAGTCGACCACTGACCCGGGCGGCCGGACACGGAGTCAGCGGGAGGACAGGTCCGCGGAACCGCGGTCCAGCTCCCGCATGCTCCCCTGGAAGAAGATGAGCGGATCCTCTTCGGCGGCGGGCGCGCCCAGCTCGACGACCTCGCCGAGGAGGATGGCGTGGTCCCCGCCGTCGTACTCGGCTATCAGCCGGCAGTCCAGGAAGGCCAGCGCCTCGCTGAGCACCGGAAGTCCGGCCTCCGTGCGGTGGTGCGGCACCTCCTCGAACCGGGCGGACTCCCGGCCGGCGAACGCCCAGGCTATTTCCTGCTGCTGCTGGGTCAGGAAGTTGACGACGAAGCCGCCGCTGTCCTGGACCACCGGCAGCAGCCGGGAGTTCTGGTGCAGGCAGACGAGCACCAGCGGGGGATCCAGCGAGACGGAGGTGAAGGAGTTCACCGTCGTTCCGGCGGTGTCCTGGCCGTCGCCGGAGGTGATGACCGTGACCCCGGTGGCGAAGTGGCCGCACACGTCGCGCAGGGCGCGGCCGGCGACCGGGGCCCGGTCCTCGGTGGTTGCTGACTGAACGGTCACGACGGACCCTCTCTGGTCTGTGGCTCTGGTTCTGGCTATGGCTCTGGCTACGGCTCAGGTACGTGGGGTGAGCAGGTCCGCGGCCTCGGGCACGCGCGGCCGGGCGGGCACGGCGGGGGACGCCGCCGTACGGCGCCGGGACAGCAAGGGGCCGGCCATCGCCGTGGTGACCAGCGCCATGATCACCAGCATGGTGAACATGCGCCCGTCCAGGACGCCCAGGGAGACGGCCGCGTTGAGGATGATCAGCTCGGTCAGGCCCCGGGTGTTCATGAGCAGGCCGAGGTCCCGGGAGTCCCGCCAGGAGAATCCCGCCAGCCTGGCGGGAAGGATGGCGCCGGCCAGCTTGCCGGCGCAGGCCACCACGATGATCAGGGCGAGCGCCACGTAGTCGCCGGCGGTCAGCGAACCGAGGTCCACGCCGAGCCCGGTGACGATGAAGAACACCGGCAGCAGGACGACGCTGACGTTGTCCAGCGGCTTGCGCAGGTGCTGGGCCAGCACGAGGCCCGGTTCGCGCGGCATCACGAAGCCGAAGAGGAACGCTCCGAAGATCGCGTGGATGCCGATCCAGGTGGTCAGCCAGGCCGATCCGAGCGCGCCGGCGCACAGCACCGCCAGCAGCGCCGACCACCGCTCGGCCGCGGCCCAGCGCCACACCAGGCGCGCCACCAGCGGCCGTACCACCAGGAGCATCAGCGCGACGAAACCCGCGCTGAGCAGCCCGATCCGGGCCAGGCCCGCGTAGTCGCCGTCCGAGGTGACCAGCGCGGACACGTACGCCAGCAGGCACCAGGCGAGCAGGTCGTCGATGGCCGCGCTGGCCAGGGACAGCGAGCCGACCTTGGTCTCCAGCAGCCGGTTCTCGGTGAGGATGCGGGCCAGCACCGGGAAGGCGGTCACCGACATGGCCGTGCCCAGGAAGGTGGCGAAGGCGATGAAGGAGATCTCGTGGCCCGCCACGGTGGCGTGCTCGGGGTAGAGGAAGGGGGCGAGGGCCACGCCCAGCCCGAAGGCCATGGCGATGGACGACAGCGAGACCCCGGCCGCGAGTTTGGCGTGCGGCCTGATCAGGCGCTTCTCGAACTCCCAGCCGACCACGAACATGAAGAGGATCAGACCGACCTGGGAGACCGCCGACAGCAGGGGCCGTACCTCGGCTGGGAAGAGACGCTCGGTCAGGTGGCCGGGCAGCAGGCCGAGGACGCTCGGGCCGAGCAGGACGCCCGCCACGATCTCGCCGACCACCGCGGGCTGGCGCAGCCGCTGGGCGATCCGGCCCAGCGCGGCGCCGGCCAGCAGGACCACGCCGATGTCGAGCAGCAGCATCGCCAGGGTCGCGTCCTTGAGTCCGCCGCCGGCGGCCAGGACGTTCATCGGGCCTCCTCCGGCGCGGGCGGCGGGTTGCCCTCGGTCCACAGGACGCGGAAGGACAGCGCGGCCAGCTTCCAGCCGTCGCCGGTCAGTTCGGCCTCACCGGTCGCCAGGGTGCCGACGGTGAACAGCGGACGGCCGGGAACGCCGGGGTGGTGGACGTGCGTCGAGACGAGGTTGGCGCGCAGTACGGCGTGCCCCTCGTCCTTGAGGTCCACGACCGCGGGCGAGCCCAGGTGCTGGGTGGCCGCGAAGGCCGCGAGCGCGTCGCGGTGGTAGGCGGCGAGTCCGGCGAGCCCCTTGTGGCCGCTCATGGGGAACTCGACCCGGGCGTCGCGCGTGAACAGGGTCGCCGCCCACGCGTCGTCCAGATCTTCGTCGTCGAGACCGATGAGGTACCGGTCCAGCAGCGTTTGTATGTCGGCTAATGCCTGGCCTGGATGCATTAACCGAGCATGGCCTCCATTCCAATGGGTGACCAAGCCCGGTTTTCACAGTTCTGACGAACTTGCGGAAATCCTTGAAAGGGCCCCGGAAACTTTGCAGAACCGTCCGCGCTCCTGACAGAGAAGCCCTTCCGTGCCGTCAGTTCCTTTGCCAAGCTCCATTGGTGACACCGGCCAGCAGTGGCGGCCGTTCGTACATCATTTCCTCGAATGGAAGAGAAGAGAATGCCGAAGATTGCAGCCGACGGTCAGCACCTGACTGTTCTCAACCTGTTCTCGACCGACGCTCCCGAGAAGCAGGTGAAGCTGCTCGCCGCGATGCGTGAGATCGTCGACTCGGCAGCCTACGACGGCTGGATCTCCAGCACCGTCCACGCGGGCGAGGACAAGCCGGGCACGGCCAACTTCATCCAGTGGCGCAGCACCGAGGACCTCGAAGTCCGTTACTCGGGCGAGGAGTTCAAGCACCGTACGCTGCCCCTCTTCGGCGAGATCACCACCTCGATCCGCCTGCTCCAGAACGAGATCGCCTTCGTCCAGGCGAAGCCGGAGCTCGACGGCGTCGAGATCTCCCCGGAGCGCGACGACTACACCGCCATCGAGCTCTTCGGTGTCGCCGAGGCGGACCAGGAGGACCTGATCGACGCTCTGGGCTCCTCCCAGGAGTACCTGCTCGACGTCCCCGGCTACCGCAGCCACACCGTGCTGCGCGGGCTCCGTGCCCGTGGCATCGAGGGCAAGTTCGTCGTCTCGTACTCCCAGTGGGACGGCAAGGAGGCGTACGACGCCTTCCGCGCCCAGGCCGAGGCGGACCGTACCCCGGAACGCCGGAAGGTCGACGCCCGCGTCGCCACCGTGCAGACGTGGCAGGACGAGAACACCTACCGCGTGGTGCACACCCGCGGCGCCGGCGAGTGATCCGCGCCGCCTGAACCAGGTCACCGCCGTCACCCCCTGCGGCGGTGGCCCACCCTCGGAAGTGCCGCTGCCGGGACTCCTCAGTCCCGCAG
>NZ_JBHYVM010000020.1:85407-146405 GCF_042750105.1 Streptomyces sp. NPDC059443
GCCCCCCCGCGGCGTGCGGGCGCCCGCCCCCGCGCGCGCCGCCCCCCGCCCCCCCCCGCCCCCCCGCCCCCACTTCCATATCTCGACCTCGCGGGCGAAGCGGACGCCGTGATGCCGAGCTGCCCCTCGTCGGCGCCCGCACTCCCCGCGTCCTTCACACACGAGGAGTCCGAGCATGAACCAAACGGGCACGAACCAAACGGGCACGAACCGAACGGGCGTGCGCCAGTCGGCGCACGAGATCACCGTGGCGGTACCGGCCGGCACGGTCCACCGGCTGATCGCCGACGTGGACAACTGGCCCAGAACCTTCCCCTCCACCGTCCACGTCGCCCTCCAGGAGGCCCCGGAGGGCGAACAGCGCCTGCGGATCTGGGAAACCGACGGCCCGGACGGCGGCGGGACCCCCCGGACCCGGCTGCTGCGCCGGATCGTCCAGGACGCCGAACTGCGGGTCAATTTCGAGCTGTTGACCACCGAGCCGCCCCTGGCCTCGCTGGGTGGCGCGTGGCTGGTCGAACCGCTCGGGGAGGACTCCTCGCGGGTCCGGCTGTTCCAGGAGTTCCGGGTGGACGGCGACGACCCGGCCGAGCTGGACCGGATCGGCGAACGGGTCGCGCACGAAGCCGAGGCCGAGCTGGCGGCGTTGAAGGTGAACGTGGAGTTCGCCCACGGCGCCGAGGACGTCACCTTCTCCTTCGAGGACACCGTCGCCATCGCCGGATCAGCCAAGGACGCCTTCGACTTCATCAACGAAGCCGACCTCTGGGAAGAACGCCTCCCCCACGTGGCCACCGTACGACTGACCGAAGACACCCCCGGCCTCCAGACCCTGGAAATGGACACCCGCGCCAAAGACGGCTCCGTCCACACCACCAAGTCCCACCGGGTCACCTTCCCCCACCACAAGATCGCCTACAAACAGGTCACCCTCCCCGCCCTCATGACCCTGCACACCGGCTACTGGACCTTCCGCGACACCCTCGAAGGCGTCACCGCCAGCAGCCAGCACACCGTCACCCTCAACACCCACAACATCACCGCGATCCTCGGCCCCGACGCCACCATCGCCGACGCCCGCAGCTACGTACACACCGCCCTCTCCACCAACAGCCTCGCCACCCTCAACCACGCCAAGACCTACGCAGAGAACCACGCAGAGACCTACGCCGGGAACAACAACTGATGGCGGTGGCGAACGCGCTCTCCGTCGGCGAAGGAGACCTGGACGTATGGCTGCTGCCACCGCCCGACTCACCCCGTGACGTACCGATCGGGGAGCTGGACGAACGGGAGCTGCGGCGCGCCGAGGCGTACCGCAGACCCGAGGACCAGCGCATGTACGCGGCCGCCCACGTGGGGCTGCGCCGGGTGCTGGCCGTGTACACCGGCATCCCGCCGCGGCTGCTTTCCATAGCCGGCGAACGCTACGACGGGGCGGGCGGCCGCAACGGCCGGCCCCGGGTGCTCGGCGTGCCGGGTGCCCCCCAGTTCTCCCTTTCGCACAGCCACGGCCTGGCCCTGGTGGCGATAGCCGAGACCCGGGTCGGGGCCGATGTCCAGCGCATCCCCTCGGCGGGTACCGCCGCCGCTTGTCTGCCGGCCCTGCACCCCGCGGAACAGGAGGAGCTGAAGGAGCTGCGCGAGGAGGACCGGACGGTGGCCTTCGGGCGGCTGTGGACCCGTAAGGAGGCCTACCTCAAGGGGCTGGGCACCGGGCTGGCCCGGGGTACGTACCTCGACTACCTGGGCGAACACCGGGACGGGGACCGTCCCGGGGGCTGGGTGGTGGGCAATCTCCCGCTGTGCGAGGGCCATGTGGCCGCGGTGGCGGTCCTGGGCGACGGGGACCACCGCATCGTGATGCGGTCGGTACCGGACACCCTCCTGTACGCCCCGGAGGCCGCGGACCGGGTCGCCGGGGTGGAACCCGGGCTGTACACCGTGCTGCGCGACAAGCGGCGGGCGGCGCGGGAGGAACAGGCGGCGCGGGCGCGGGCGGTGCGCGCCGCCTGAGCAGCCCCACGCAGAAGGCCCGCGCCGTGACGGCGCGGGCCTTCTGCGTTCACCCCTCAGGCGGCGCGCGCCTCGGGTCTCGCCACCGGCGACCGCCACGTGCGCGGCCCGTCGAAGCCGACCACCCGGTCCGGGCGCCGCCACAGGGCGACCACTTGCTGACGGCGGGCCAGGTCGTCCGGCACGGCCCCCGACCCGGCGGCGCGGGCCAGCAGGATCGCGGTCAGGGCGGCGAGCTCCTCCGGGGACGGGTTGCCCCTGACGACGCGCAGCAGGTATTCGGGGTCGGGTGCGTTCACGGCGGCCTCTCCTTCGGTTCCTTCGGTCTGCGCGGTCGCGGTCACTGGGGCGGGTTTCCGTGCTTGCGACGCGGCAGGTCGGCGTGCTTGGCCACGAGCATCGACAGCGAGCGGGCCAGTACCGACCGGGTGTCACGCGGGTCGATGACGTCGTCGACCAGGCCGCGCTCGGCCGCGTAGTAGGGGTGGACCAGTTCCTCCTTGTACTGCGCGATCTTCTCCTGGCGCATCGCGTCCGGGTCGTCGGCCGCCGCGATCTCCCGCCGGAAGACCACGTTGGCGGCGCCCTCGGCACCCATCACGGCGATCTCGTTGGTGGGCCAGGCCAGCGCGATGTCCGCGCCGATGGAGCGGGAGTCCATGACGATGTACGCGCCTCCGTACGCCTTGCGCAGCACCACCGAGACGCGCGGCACGGTGGCGTTGCAGTACGCGTACAGCAACTTGGCGCCGCGCCGGATGATGCCCTCGTGCTCCTGGTCCACGCCGGGCAGGAAGCCGGGGACGTCGACGAGGGTGACCAGCGGGATGTTGAAGGCGTCGCAGAACTGCACGAACCGCGCGCCCTTCTCGCTCGCCTTGATGTCCAGGACGCCCGCCGTCGAGGCCGGCTGGTTGGCGACGATGCCGACGGCGTGCCCGTCGATCCGGGTCAGTCCGCAGACGATGTTCTGCGCCCAGCCCGCGTGGACCTCCATGAAGTCGCCGTCGTCGACGAGTTCCTCGATGACCGTGCGGATGTCGTACGAGCGGTTCCCGTCCGGCGGGACCAGCTCCAGCAGCCGGTCACCGAGGCGGTCGGCCGGATCCCCGGTGAGGGCCCGCGGCGGCAGCTCGCGGTTGTTGGCGGGGAGCAGCGAGAGCAGGTGGCGCACCTCCTCCAGGCAGCTCTCCTCGTCGTCGTGGACGAAGTGGGCCACGCCGGAGACCGCGGCGTGCACGTCGGCGCCGCCGAGGCCGTTCTGGGTGATCTCCTCGCCGGTCACCGCGCGGACCACGTCCGGGCCGGTGATGAACATCTGCGAGATGTCGCGGACCATGAAGACGAAATCGGTCAGCGCCGGGGAGTACGCCGCGCCACCCGCACACGGGCCGAGCATCACCGAGATCTGCGGGATGACGCCCGAGGCCTTGGTGTTGCGCTGGAAGATCCCGCCGTAGCCGGCCAGCGCGGAGACGCCCTCCTGGATACGGGCGCCCGCGCCATCGTTCAGCGAGACCAGCGGGGCACCGGCCGCGATGGCCATGTCCATGATCTTGTGGATCTTCTCGGCGTGGGCCTCGCCCAACGCGCCGCCGAAGACCCGGAAGTCGTGCGCGTAGACGAAGACCGTGCGGCCCTCGACCGTGCCCCAACCCGTGACCACACCGTCGCCGAAGGGCTTCTTCGCCTCCAGGCCGAAACCGGTGGCCCGGTGCCGGCGCAGGGCCTCCACCTCGGAGAAGCTGCCCTTGTCGAGCAGCAGGGCGATCCGCTCGTGGGCGGTCAGCTTGCCCTTGGCGTACTGGCGTTCGGTGGCCTTGGGATCCGGCCCGTTGCGGGCCTCGTCCTTGTGGGCCTCCAGTTCGGTGAGCCGTGCGGTGAGGGTCTCGGGTATCGCGGGCGGCATGTTCGGGTCTCCTGTCCTGTCCTGTCTGGGCGGTGGACTTCTCCACGGGTCATGCGGACTGCTCTACGGGTCATACGGAGGCGGGCGAAGCCAGCAGCCGGGCCAGCAGCTCCGCCAGTTCGGTGACGGTTCCGTCCATGAGGGTCTGCGCGTCCAGCTCGGCACCCAGGTCCCGGTGGATCCCCCGGGCCAGGTGCAGCGCGTTGAGCAGGTCCAGCCCCTGGGTCCGCAGGGGCTGGTGGGGGCCGGTCCGGTGGCCCGGCGGTACCTGGAGCAGCTGGTCCAGGTGCAGCCGCAGGCAGTGGGCGAGGGTGGCCGCGCGGACGTCCTCGCTCATGGCGCGCAGCTCGGGCAGTTCCGGGAGGTGCCCGAGCGTGCCGTACGGGGCGTCGGTCATGTCGGTGCCTTTCGTCGGTGCGGGCCGGCCCGCCGTGGATCAGGGGCGGCCGGCGGGCTGGGACGGGGGGACGGAATTCGGGTCGTGTCCTTGGGCCGCGGTGGCCGGAGCGGCGGGTCGGGAACCGCGTCGCCGCCGCTGGGCCAGCAGCACCACGAGGGCCGCCGTCAGCGAGGCCGCCCCGCCCGCCCACAGGCCGGAGCGGGCCCCGTAACGGGCGGTCAGCCAGCCGATGAGCAGGGCGCCGAGCGGTGTGAGGCCCTGGAGGATCAGCGTGTAGAGCGCCATCACCCGGCCCCGGAAGCGGGGGTCCGAGCCGAGCTGGATCCGGTGGTTGGCGGCTTGCGCGAAGTAGATGGTGGCGAAGCCGGTCAGGCAGAGCAGGGCGGCCGCCGAGAGGTAGCCGGGAGCCCACCCCGTGGCGGTCTCCAGCACCCCGAACGCCAGGGCCGAGCCGGTGACGGTCCGGGCGGCGGGCCGGCCGCGCCGGGCGGTGGTGGCGAACGCGGCGAGCAGCGAGCCGGCCGCGAAGGCGGTGGTGAGCAGGCCGAAGGCGGTCGCGTCCGCGTGGAAGACGGTCTTGGCGAGCAGCGGCAGCGTCAGCTGGAAGTTGAATCCGAACAGCCCGATCACCGCCAGCAGGGCCAGCAGGACCATCAGGTCGGGCCGGGTGCGTACGTACCGCAGTCCGTCCATGACCCCCGAGGCGCGCCCGGTGGGCTCGGCGCGGACCAGCTCCCCGGACCGCATCAGCCTCAGGCCCGCCACGGTGGCGAGGTAGCTCGCCGCGTTGAGGAGCATGACCGGTCCGGTGCCGGCGGCCGAGATGAGCAGGCCGGCCACGGCCGGGCCGACCACGCGCGCGGTGTTGAAGTAGGCCGCGCTCAGCGCCGAGGCGTTGGGCAGCAGGTCCGGTCCCACCAATTCGGCCACGAAGGACATCCGGGCGGGCACTTCGAAGGCGTTGACGGTGCCCAGGCCGAGTGCGAACAGGTACAGGTGCCACAGCCGCACCTCCCCCGCCAGGACCAGTACGGCCAGGACCAGGGCCAGGGCCCCGGAGGCCAGGTTGGCGAGGGTGAGCAGCAGCCTCTTCTCGTAGCGGTCCGCGAGCCGGCCGCCGTAGAGGGTGAGCAGCAGCACCGGCGTGAACTGCAGCGCGGTCAGCGTGCCCAGGGCGGTGGCGGAGTCCCCGGTCAGATCCAGGATCAGCCAGTCCTGCGACACGACCATCATCCAGGTCCCCGCCACGGACACCACCTGCCCGGCCGCGAACAGCCGGAAGTTGCGTACGGCGAGCGAGCGGAATGGTCTGGCCTGCGTCTTGTCCATGGGGGTGCGTACGCCTCGCCTCTCGTGGTCTGCCCGATCGGTGGTCTCCCCGATCGGTGGTCGTGTCGCCCGTCAGGCTCGGGCCAGGCACTCCTCCAGGAACGCCAGGGCGCGCAGGTGGTAGGAGCGGGCGACCCAGCCGAGGCTAAGGTTATGGCCCGCGTCGGACTGCCGGTCCACGGTGACGAACGGCGCGGTGGTGAACAGTTCGGCGATCTCGCCGAGGTCCTCCTCGTCGCTGCGCCACCACAGTTCGTGCTCGGCGAAGGTGAGGCGGACCGGGACCCGGACCCGGGCGGCGGCAGCGGTGAAGCTCTCGGGCCAGCGCGCCGCCTCCGCCCGCTCGCGCAGGGGCATGGGCGCGATGAGCGTGGCGGCATCGCGGAAGGTGTTCGGCGGATAGAAGCGTAGGGCGCCCCAGTTCCGCTTCCAGTGACCGTGCCGGTGCGGGTCGCGCAGGTCACCCGGGTCGACGGCGTAGTCCCGGCCGCAGCCGGAGATGTCCAGGCCGAGCAGGGGCGGGCCGGCCGTGTCGGGGCTGCTGTCGTCGGCCGCGTAGGTGAGGGCGAGCTTGCCGCCGAAGGAGTGGGCCACGAGGAACACCCCCGCGCCGGTCGGGGAGCGGTCCGCGAGGTGGGTGAGGGCGGCGCGCAGCGCGTCGGACTGTTCGGACAGGTCCTGGCCGCGCGGCAGGTCGGCGGCGGACAGGCCGTAGCCGGGCCGGTCGACGGCGACGACGGTGTAGCCGAGGCGGGCGCCGAGGGCGAGGAGGGAGACGTCGGGGTGGGCCTGGCCGTCGAAGTACCCCGCGCTCATGCCGCCGCCGTGCACCGCGACGATGGTCGCGCGCGGCTCGCCGTCGGGCTGGGCGATCAGCGCGGACAGGGTGAAGGCACCGGCCTTCAGGGTGATCGGCCTGACGCCGGGGGACATCGCGGCCGCGGGAGCGGGCGCGACCGCGGATTCCCCGGCGGACGCGAGGGTGGCGGCCTTCACGCCGAGCCCCGGTGGCGGACGGACGGACGGGATCGGCGGCTCATGGTCTCCTCCTGGGACGGATGGACGGACGGACAGACGGCTGGCGGGCTCGGGTGGGGTGGCGGGGTCAGGCGGGGATGCCGAACCAGCGGTCGAGGGCCTGGGTGAGACCGGCCGGGTCCGTGCCCGCCCAGGCGACGTAGCCGTCGGGGCGGACCAGGGCTGCGGTGGCTCCGGCGAAGACCTCGGGGTCCTGGGGGACGCCGGTGACCGTGGCCACCCGGTCCTTCCAGCCGGCCGCCGCCTCGCGCAGTTCCGGGGTGTCGGCCAGGTCGAGGAGGACGCCCCGGGCGGGGTGCAGCAGCGCGGCGGTGGCCACCGGGCCGTCCGCCGTGGCCAGCACGCGCGGCGGGAGGCGGCGGCCGAGGAGCGGGTGGGCGTGGCCCGCGGTGCCCGGGGCCGCGCCGGAACCCGGGCCCGTGGCGGAGCCCGTGGCCGCGCCCGTACCCGTATCCGGGGCCTCGTCCGGGCCCACGTCGTAGCGGACGTCCAGGTGGCTGACCATCCCGGCGAGGTGCCGCTTGACCGGGTCCAGTGCGATCAGCTCCGTGAACAGCGCCCGCAGCGGCTCCGATTCGGCTCCGCCGAGGAAGACGGTGCCCTGGGCGAGGGTGTTGTTCAGCAGGCGCGCCCCGATCGGGTGGCGTTCGCCGTGGTAGGTGTCGAGCAGGCCTTCGGGGGCCCAGCCCGCGACGGTCGCCGCCAGTTTCCAGCCGAGGTTGACGGAGTCCTGGACGCCGGTGCTCAGGCCCTGTCCGCCGGCGGGCAGGTGGATGTGGGCCGCGTCGCCGACCAGCAGGACGCGCCCGCGCCGGTACTCGTCCGCCTGCCGGGTGGCATCGGTGAAGGAGCTGACCCAGTCGGCCCCGCCGCCGGAGATGTCCTCGCCGGTCAGCCGCTGCCAGGCCGCCGCGACCTCCGCGAACTCGGGGGTCTGGCTGCGGTCCGCCGGCGGTGCGCCGTGCTCGCACACGATGATGCGGTCCACGCCCTCGGCGAGCGGCGCGGCCATCACCATGCCGGCCGGGACCCGCTCGCCCAGGAAACGGGGCGGGATCGAGCAGCCGACCACGTCGGCGAGGTACATGCCCCGGGTGGCGTCGGTACCGGGGAAGGCGAACCCGGCGGCCTTGCGGACCGGGCTGTTCCCGCCGTCGGCACCGACCAGGTACCGGGCGCGCAGCCGCTGTTCGCCGTCGGGCGTGGACACGGTGACGGTGACCCCGTCCGCGTCCTGGCCGAGGCCCAGGAACTCCCAGCCGCGCCGGATGTCGGCGCCCAGCTCGCGGGCCCAGTCCTCCAGGACCGCCTCGGTCCGTGACTGCGGGATGCCGCGGGCGCCGAAGTGCGCGTCCGGCAGCGCGGTGAAGTCGAACTGCACCCCGCCGAAGTGGCCCAGCGGGCTGGTCTCCAGGCCGCCGAAGCGCGGTACGAGGCCCCGCTGGTCGAAGGATTCCAGGGCGCGGGCGGTGAACCCCAGGCCGCGGGACTGCCCGGTGGGCCGCTCCAGCCGTTCGGTGACGATGACCTCCGCCCCGCCCAGCCGCAGTTCCCCGGCGAGCATCAGCCCGGCCGGTCCGGCGCCGACGATGATGACGTCCGCGTCGTTTCTGTCGACGTCGTCCTTGGCCCTGGCCATGGATGTGCCTTCCTGGTCTTCTGCCGCCGCCCGCCGCCTCAGCGGGCGGCGGCGGTCACGGCTTGTCGGTGGGGGTGGTGCGCGGCCGGTTCGCCGAACCAGCGGCGCAGCGCGGTGTGCGGGCCGGCGGTCGGGTCGGCGGCGGTGTCCGGGACGCCGGCCCAGACCACGTGTCCGTCGGGCCGTACGAGCAGGGCCTCGCCCGGGGTCAGCGGGGTCCCGGGGACCGCGCGGGCGGTGACGCGCACGACGCGGTCGGCCCAGGCTCCGGCGGCCGTTCCCGTACCGGCGCCGAGGTCGAGCAGCAGGCCGCGGCCGCTGCGCAGCAGCTCGGCCGTGGTGCGGCCGTGTGCGCAGTCGTGCAGCGGGGCCGGGGGCAGGCGGCGGCCGAGCAGCGGGTGGCCTTCGCCCGGGGCCGGTGCCTGCCCGGACTCCCCCGCGGACGTCGCGTAGCGGATGCCGAGGCCGCTGATCATTCCGGCCAGGTGGGTCCGTACGGAGTCGAGGGCGGTCAGCTCGGCGAGGAGGGTGCGCGCCGGCTCGACCTCCGCTCCGCCGAGCAGCATCAGGGTCTGGGCCCGGATGTTGGCCAGGACCGCCGCTCCGACGGCGTGGCGTTCGGTGTGGTAGCTGTCGAGGAGCCCCTCGGGGGCGTCGCCGCGTACCTCGGCGGCCAGCTTCCAGCCGAGGTTGAAGGAGTCCTGCACGCCCAGGTTGAGGGCCTGCCCGCCGCTGGGCATCTGCTGGTGGGCGGCGTCGCCCGCGAACAGGACGCGGCCGTGCCGGTACTGGGCGAGCTGGCGGTTGGCGTCGCCGAAGGCGTTGACCCACAGGGGGGTGCCGTGGCCGATGTCCTCGCCTGTCACCCGCTGCCAGGCGCCGGCGACCTCCGCGAACTCCGGGGCGCCGGAGCGCCGCCCGGCCCGTTCGCCGAACTCGTGCACCATCACGCGGGTGACGCCTTCGCGGGTGGCGGAGATGGCCAGGCCGTCCGTCAGCCGGACGAAGCGCCGGTCGGGGGTCTCGATGCCGGAGACGTCCGCGCGCAGCAGTTCGCGTTCGGCGTCGCGGCCGGGGAACTCGGCGCCGATGAGCCGCCGTACGGTGCTGTCCTCGCCGTCGCAGCCGACCAGGTAGCGGGCGGTGGTCCGGAGCGGTCCGGACGGGCCGAGGCTGTCGGCGGTCACCCCGTCCGGCCCGGTGGTGAGCGCGAGGAGCTGGTGGCGTCGGCGCAGGTCCGCGCCGAGCTCGGCGGCCCGGTCCTGGAGGAGTTCCTCCGTACGCCCTTGGGGCACCTTCCACTGACCGGGGTGGGATCCGGGCAGGGTGAGGTCCAGGGCGATGCCGCCGAAGTGGCCGCGCGGTTCGCGCGGAGGCGTCCCCAGAGCGGCCAGCAGTCCCCTGCTGTCGAGGATCTCCATGGTGCGCGCGTGCAGGGTCGACGCCCGCGATTCGGTCGTCGGTCCGGGGCGCTGGTCGAGGACGAGGACCTCGGCGCCGCCGAGCCTGAGCTCGCAGGCGAGCATCAGCCCGGCGGGGCCCGCTCCGACCACCAGGACATCGGTGTCCACGGTCTTCAGGGGTCCCCGTGTGGTGTCCGGGTGGTCCGATGCCATGTCAGTTCTTGTTCTCTGCGTAGGTCTTGGCGTGGTTGAGGGTGGCGAGGCTGTTGGTGGAGAGGGCGGTGTGTACGTAGCTGCGGGCGTCGGCGATGGTGGCGTCGGGGCCGAGGATCGCGGTGATGTTGTGGGTGTTGAGGGTGACGGTGTGCTGGCTGCTGGCGGTGACGCCTTCGAGGGTGTCGCGGAAGGTCCAGTAGCCGGTGTGCAGGGTCATGAGGGCGGGCAGGGTGACCTGTTTGTAGGCGATCTTGTGGTGGGGGAAGGTGACCCGGTGGGACTTGGTGGTGTGGACGGAGCCGTCCTTGGCGCGGGTGTCCATTTCCAGGGTCTGGAGGCCGGGGGTGTCTTCGGTCAGGCGTACGGTGGCCACGTGGGGGAGGCGTTCTTCCCAGAGGTCGGCTTCGTTGATGAAGTCGAAGGCGTCCTTGGCTGATCCGGCGATGGCGACGGTGTCCTCGAAGGAGAAGGTGACGTCCTCCGCGCCGTGGGCGAACTCCACGTTCACCTTCAACGCCGCCAGCTCCGAGCGGCTGTTCTTGTCCACGGCCTCGTCGATCCAGAGCAGGTCGTGCGCGTCGTCGTCGATCGCCCGGTAGTCGTGGAGCAGCCGGACCCGCGAGGAGTCCTCGCCGAGGGGCTCGATGATCCACTCCCCGCCCATGGAGGCGACCGGGTTGGTGGTGACCTCCTGGCGGAAGGTGATGCGCAGGCCCTCGGGGTCCAGGGTGCGGCGTGAGGTCCAGTTCTTCGGCTGCCCGTTGGCGGTGGCCCAGATCCGGATGCGTTCTTGCGTGCCGGTGAAGTCGACCCGGTCCACGTGGATCGTGGGCGGGAAGATCCGGGGCCAGTTGGTGACGTCGGCCAGCAGCCGGTACACGTCCGACGCCGGTGCGGCGATGGTGATCTCGTGCTCAACCTCGCGGGTTGTCATGACGGCTTCCTCTTCGGGAACTCGGGCGCGTCGGCACCCTGGTGGTGGGGGGTGCGGATCAGAAGTTGCCGAGTCCGCCGCAGACGTTGATCGCCTGTGAGGTGACGGAGGCGGCGGTGTCCGAGGCCAGGTAGGCGATCATTCCGGCGACCTCCTCGGGGGAGGAGTAGCGGCCGAGCGGGATCTTCGCCTGGAACTTGTCGAGGATGGCCTCCTCGGAGGTGTCGTAGGCGGCGGCGTACCCGGCGCGGACGCGCTGGGCCATCGGCGTCTCCACGTACCCCGGGCAGACGGCGTTGACCGTGATGCCGGTGGGGGCGAGCTCGTTGCCCAGGGCCTTGGTGAAGCCGACCACTCCGTGCTTGGAGGCGGAGTACGGGGCGCCGAGCACGACGCCCTGCTTGCCGGCGGTGGAGGCGACGTTGATGATGCGGCCGCGGTTCTTGTGGCGCATGCCGCCGGTGTTGAGGACTTCCTTGGTCAGCCGGAAGACGCTGTTGAGGTTGGTGTCGATGACATCGGCCCACAGCTCCTCGTCGATGTCGGCGGTGACGCCGCCGCCGGACCGGCCGGCGTTGTTGACCAGGACGTCGACCGTGCCGAACCGGTCCACCGCGGCCTGGACGAAGGCCGTGACCGACGTGCCGTCGCGGACGTCGAGGACGGCCCCGTCGGCTTCGAGGCCTTCGGCCCGCAGCTCCTTGACCGTGGCGGCGACGTTGTCGGCGTTGCGCGCGCCGATGAAGACCGCGTGTCCCTGGGCGCCCAGCGCGCGGGCGGCGGCGAGGCCGATGCCGCTGGTGGCGCCCGATATCAGAGCGGTCCGCTTCTCCTGCAACGACATGTTCTTCTGCTCCGTAAGTGTCCGAGGGTGGTCGGTCCGGGCCGGGCGGAAACGTTCCGCCCGGCCCGTGGGAAGTCGAGCGCCGGGCAGCGGACCGCTCAGGCGGCGTTCGGGACCGCGGCGAAGTGCCCGTTGACGACCTCGATCAGCGCGCGCGGGGTGTCGGCGTCGGTGAGGAGGTCCTCGTCGAGGACGATCCGGTACTCGCGCTCGATGCGGCTGCCGGTCTCCAGCAGGGCGAGGGACTCGTAGCCGAGCGCCTCGAACTGGACGTCGAGGATGTCGCCGTCGAGGTCGACGCCCTCGTCGGCGCCGGCGCCTTCGAGGAGGATCCGGCGCAGGTCGTCGAGGGTGAACTGCTGAGTGGACATCTGGGGCCCTTCGTGGATCGTGGATCGCTGGTGTGGGGGTGGGGGGATGGGGATGCGTGGGGGGATGCGGAGCGGTGAAAGTGCGACGACGCGGTGTGGGGGAGCCGCGCCGCCGGGTCCTGTTGCCGCCGGGTGCCCGTCCGGCCCGGTGCTGCTACGAGGTCGGGTCCTGGTCCACGGCGCGGACGACGACGGCGGAGTTGAATCCGCCGTAGCCCCGGGCCACCACCAGCGCGGTGCGCACCTGCGCGGTGCGCGACTGCCCGACGACCAGGTCGAGCGCGTACTCCTCGGCGGGGTGCACGTTGACCGTCGGGGGGATGAGCCCCTCCGCGATGGCCAGCAGGGCGGTGGCCACGTCCAGCGGCGCCGCGCCCGAGTACAGGCGGCCCGTCATCGTCTTGGGCGCGGTGACGGGGACGCCCCGCTCGCCGAAGACGGCCGTGAGGGCCTCGGCCTCGATGCGGTCCAGCTCCGGGACGCCGGCCGCGTCCGCGAAGACCACGTCCACGTCCTCGGGGTGGACGCCCGCGTCGTCGAGGGCGAACTCGATGGCCTTGCGGAGCGCGGGCTCCCGGTCGCTGCCGGGCGCCGCGTCGAAGGTGGCGCCGTAGCCGGCGATCTCGCCGTAGATCTTGGCTCCGCGCTCGCGGGCCGACTCGGCCGACTCCATGATCAGGATCGCGCCGCCCTCGCCGGGAACGTAGCCCGAGGCGTCGGCGTCGAACGGCAGGAACGCGCGGGTCGGCTCGTCGCTGGTGCTGAGCCGCTTGGCCGCGAGCTGCGCGACCCAGCCCCAGGGGCAGATCGAGGCGTCCACTCCGCCGGACACGATCATCCGGGTGCCCTTGCGGATCAGCCGACGGCCCTGCGCGAGCGCGTCGAGGCCGCCGGCCTCATCGCTGACGATCACTCCGCTGGGGCCCTTGAGCCCGCTGCGGATGGAGATCTGGCCGCTGTTGACGGCGTAGAACCAGGCGAAGGACTGGTACGCGGACACGTGCTGGCTGCCCTGGCCCCACAGCTTCTCCAGCTCGTTCTGGCCGAACTCGAAACCGCCCGAGGAGCTGGCCGTGACCACGCCCATGTCGTACTCGGACAGCTCCGCGGGATCCACCCCGGCATCGGCCAGCGCCCATTCGGCGGCGACCAGCGCGAGCCGGGTCATCCGGTCGGTCTGCGGCAGCAGCCGGCTCGGCAGCAGCTCTTCGGCGGCGAAGCCGGGAACCTCGCCCGCGAGGGTCGCCGGGTAGCTGGACGGGTCGAAGCGGGTGACCCGCCCGATGCCGTTCTTGCCAGTCCGCGTCGCGGCCCAGTAGTCCTGCGTACCGAGACCGGTGGGCGCCGTGATGCCCAGGCCGGTCACTACCACCGAGGTGGTCATGCCACGCTCCTCTCGGGACGCGCCAGCACCATGGCGCTCTGGAATCCGCCGAAGCCGCTGCCGACGGTCAGGACCGCGTCGGTCAACTGCTCCCGGGCGACCAGCGGGACGTAGTCCAGGTCGCACTCCGGGTCCGGGGTGTGCAGGTTCGCCGTGGGAGGCACGACGTTGTTCTCCATGGCCAGCGCGGACGCCGCGATCTCGATGGAGCCGATGGCGCCGAGCGAGTGCCCCACCATCGACTTGATGGAGCTGACCGGGGTGCGGTAGGCGTGGTCGCCCAGGCTCCGCTTGAACGCGGCCGTCTCGTGGCGGTCGTTCTGCTTGGTGCCCGACCCGTGCGCGTTGATGTAGTCGATCTCGGTCGGGTTCATCCGCGCCTCGTCCAGCGCGGACCGGATCGCCTCGGCCATTTCCTTGCCGTCCGGGCGCAGACCGGTCATGTGGTACGCGTTGGAGCGGGTGGCGTAGCCGGCGATCTCGGCGTAGATGTGCGCGCCGCGCTTGCGTGCGTGCTCCAGCTCCTCCAGGACGAACACGGCCGCGCCCTCGCCCAGTACGAAGCCGTTGCGGGTTCCGTCGAAGGGGCGGGAGGCGTGCGCGGGGTCGTCGTACCGGGGGGTGGTCGCCTTGATGGCGTCGAAGCAGGCCATGGTGATCGGCGAGATCGGCGCGTCCGAGGAACCGGTGATCATGACGTCCACGGAGCCCTCGCGGAGCAGGTCCACGGCGTGGCCGACCGAGTCGATGCCGGAGGTGCAGCCGGTGGAGACCAGCGTGCTGGGGCCCTGCGCGCCGACCGCCCAGGCGACTTCCGCGGTGAAGGAGCTCGGTACCAGGTAGTCGTACAGGTGCGGGACCGCGTACTCGTGGTCGACCAGGTGGAGCCGGCCGCCGTCGCTGACGACGTTGTACTCCTCGTCGAGGCCCATCGTGGCGCCGACTGCGCTGCCGATGGTGACGCCGATGCGGTACGGGTCGTACGCGGCCAGGTCGATGCCGCTGTCGGCGACCGCGCCCCGGGCCGCGACCACGGCGAACTGCGCGGCCCGGTCCATGCGCCGGATCTCCTGCGGGCTCAGGCCGTGTTCCCGCGGATCGAAGTCGATCTCGGCGGCGACCTTCGAGCGGAAGGGGCTCGGGTCGAAGAAGGTGATGCCGCGGGTGGCGGTACGGCCCTCGCTGAGCAGGTTCCAGAAGTTCTTCCTGCCGACACCGCCGGGTGCGAGCACCTCGATGCCGGTGATGACCACGCGTCGCCCGGTCACGCGGACGCCTCCCAGTTGTAGAAGCGCTTCGCCATCGCGTCGGCGGGAGAGCGCCAGGTCGCGGGGTCGTAGGCCTCGATGTACGGCTTCAGGTCCTCGCTGATCCGGACGAAGCGCTCGTCGTGCCGCGCCTCCTGGATCTGGCGGCCCTCGTTGTCCTCGTCGAAGTCCTGCAGATGGAAGTACAGACCTCGGTATTCGAAGAGCTGGCGACGGCGCGTGCCCATGCGATGGGGCATTTCGGAACCGTCGAATTCGCCGAATATCTTGGCGACGTCAATGCTGGAACCCGGATCCATCCGAGCCACGATCAGCGTACTGTGCATTCTTCATCTTCCCCTCGACCCGTGAATTGAATTCAGTATCTGAGACCTGGAAAATCATTTCAAGGCGCTTATGTCAGGTTATTGTCAAACCGTGCAAAGAATGCGACAGAGGCATTCAGCGGGACGTCTGGAATCAGTCCTTGATTTCGCAGATGGTGGCGCCGGAGGTGAGGGAGGCGCCGACTTCGGCGTTGAGGCCCACGATGGTGCCGGAGCGGTGGGCGTTGAGGGGTTGTTCCATCTTCATGGCTTCGAGGACGACGATCAGGTCGCCTTCGCCCACCTGCTGGCCTTCTTCGACGGCGACCTTGACGATGGTTCCCTGCATGGGGGAGGCCAGGGTGTCGCCGGAGGCGGCGGGGCCGGTCTTCTTGGCGGCGCGGCGCTTGGGCTTGGCTCCGCCGGCGGCGGCGGTGCGGGCCAGGGTCATGCCGAGGGAGGACGGCAGGGACACTTCGAGGCGCTTGCCGCCGACCTCGACGACCACGGTTTCGCGGCCGGGTTCGTCCTCGGTGTCCTCGGTGGCGGGGACGACGAAGGCGGGGATGGTGTTGACGAACTCGGTTTCGATCCAGCGGGTGTGGATCGTGAACGGGTCGGCGGTGAACGCGGGGTCTGTGACGACGGCGCGGTGGAAGGGGATGGCGGTGGCCATTCCCTCCACCTCGAACTCGGCCAGGGCGCGCGCCGCCCGCTGCAGGGCCTGCTCGCGGGTGGCTCCCGTAACGATCAGCTTGGCGAGGAGGGAGTCCCAGGCGGGGCCGATGACGGAGCCGCTTTCGACGCCGGCGTCGAGGCGGACGCCGGGGCCGGTGGGCGGGGCGAACTTGGTGACGGTGCCGGGGGCGGGCAGGAAGCCGCGGCCGGGGTCTTCGCCGTTGATGCGGAACTCGAAGGAGTGGCCGCGCAGGACCGGGTCCCCGTAGCCGAGCTCCTCGCCGTCGGCGATGCGGAACATCTCGCGCACGAGGTCGATGCCGGTGACCTCTTCGGTGACCGGGTGCTCGACCTGCAGGCGGGTGTTGACCTCCAGGAAGGAGATCAGGCCGTCGGCGGAGACGAGGAACTCGACCGTGCCGGCGCCGACGTAGCCGGCCTCCTTCAGGATCGCCTTCGACGCCGCGTACAGCTCCGCGTTCTGAGCCTCGGTGAGGAACGGCGCCGGGGCCTCCTCCACGAGCTTCTGGTGGCGGCGCTGGAGCGAGCAGTCACGGGTGGAGACGACGACCACGTTGCCGTGGCTGTCGGCCAGGCACTGGGTTTCGACGTGGCGGGGCTTGTCGAGGTACTGCTCGACGAAGCACTCGCCGCGACCGAAGGCGGCGACGGCCTCGCGGACGGCGGAGTCGTAGAGCTCGGGGATCTCTTCGAGGTTGCGGGCGACCTTCAGGCCGCGACCGCCGCCACCGAAGGCGGCCTTGATCGCGATCGGGAGCCCGTGCTCCTCGGCGAACGCGACGACCTCGTCCGAACCCGAGACCGGGTCGGGGGTGCCGGCCACGAGCGGTGCGCCGGCGCGCAGGGCGATGTGGCGGGCGGCGACCTTGTCGCCGAGGTCGCGGATGGCCTGCGGCGGCGGGCCGATCCAGGTCAGGCCCGCGTCGGTGACGGCCTGCGCGAAGTCGGCGTTCTCGGAGAGGAAGCCGTATCCGGGGTGGATGGCGTCCGCTCCGGAATCGGCTGCGGCCTGCAGGACCTTGGAGATGTCCAGGTAGCTGGCGGCCGGGGTGTCACCGCCCAACGCGAAAGCTTCGTCGGCCGCTCGGACGTGCAGAGCATCCCGGTCCGGATCGGCGTAGACGGCTACGCTCGCGATCCCGGCATCCCGGCAGGCCCGAGCAACGCGGACTGCGATTTCGCCACGGTTGGCGATGAGCACCTTGCGCACGATGAACGTCTCCTGACTCGCTCGGAGTCACCAGACTGTTCGGTGGCCGCCCACCCCTTCAATGAACCCGTCTACAGGACTCGGTCAGAATCGGCAGGGGGAATGCGATTGTGTCGGAGGAAGGGAAAGGAATGGTCAGGCCCCCGTCAAACCGGCCCGGCCTTCGGGGCGCGGACGCGCCCCGAAGTGCGGCACCATATCGGCTTCCGCGACGCTGATGTGAAAGCGATTTCAGGCCGCCGGGACCAGGTCCTCGTACCACTCCCGCATTCCCGGGAAACCCTCCTGGAACCCCGGACCGGGAACCCTGCGGAGGTCGGCCCACAACGGAGAGCCGTCGAACCAGTGGTCGGTGGCCAGCATGTCGATGGCGTGTGTCGCGTACGCGTCCCCCTCCAGGTGCGCCCGGGCCTGGGCCACCGTCAGCTCGCCGGGTACGCGGGGCAGTCCGGCGCAGCGGGCCGCCGCACCCAGCAGTTCGGCCGCGGTGACCGGACGCGGGTGGGCCGCATGGTAGACGGACGAGGTCAGGCTTCCGGCCGGAGCGGATCCCACCGCCACGAGCAGCGAGGCCAGTTCGGATGCCGAGATCACCGACATCCGCGCGCTCCAGCCCGTCACCCCGCCGGGCAGCGTCCGCAGGAGCCGGACCACGCCGGGCATCATGGTGGTGTCTCCCCTGCCGTACACCAGATGGGGTCTCAGGACGATCCCGCCGGCCGCGAGCACGGCGTCCTCGGCGGCGGCGCGGGTCCGGGAGGTGGGTGAGCCCGGGCTCCGGGTGAGCTGCTCGGGGAGTGCGCCGCGGAAGCTGCCCCGCCCGTACACGGAAGCGGTGCTGACGTAGACGATGCGGGACACGCCCGCTCTCTGGGCCTCGGCCACGAGGGCGGCGGTGCCCCGGGCGTTGACGGCCTCGTTGGCCTCCGGGGTCCCGCCGATCTGCGAGGCACAGTGCAGGAGTACGCCGACGCCTTCGCACACTCCGCGCAGCGTGCTCGGGTCGGCGAGATCGGCCCGGAAGACGCGGGCGGGAGGGGCGGATCGGAGGGGTGGTGCGGACCGGCCGGCAGGAGCGGACCGGATGAGAGGGGCGGACCGGGCGATGAGGCCGGGTTCCGCGAGCTGGCGGCGGTGGGACATGACCGTCAGGGCCGCGCCCTGACGACGGGCTTCGCGCATCACGTGGCTTCCGATGAAGCCGCCCCCGCCCGTGATCATGGTGGTGAGCACGCAGGGCTCTCCCGTCAAAGGGTCGGATCAGTTGGTGCGGGGCCGCAGGACGAGGTCGGCAGCGAAGACGGTCTGGTCGCGCTGTGTTCCGTGGACCTGTACGAGGATTTCGCCGAGGGCGTCGGGCAGGCCCGGGTTCGCCTCGATCCGGCAGGGCTCGTCGAGTTCGACGTAACGGGCGAAGTTGCTGTCGAGGCCGAGGACGAGGGCATCGGGCAGGCCGGTGGAAGCGTGCGCGGCCTGGCGGGCCGCCTCCAGGAGCACCATGCCGGGGACGTGGTCGACGGGGTGGTCGAAGAAGATCGGGTGCGTGCTGTCGACGCGCAGCTCCCACTGGTGGTCCCGTACGGCGGTCGGGTCCTCGGCGAGGACCACGTGCGCGGTGTCGGTACGGCCTATCAGGGCCGGGTCGATCGGAAGGCCGGGGACGCGGTCCGTTCCGGTGGGCCGGTCTCCGCGGAGCCGGCGGTGGACGGCCGGGCTGGTGCAGCTGAAGGCCGCTCCGGCGGTGGCCAGGGCCACTCCGTCGACCAGGGCGGTGACGTCGTAGCGCATTCCGGCGAGGGTCCTGCCCCGGCGGACCACGTCGCGGCACACGGTGCGCAGTTCGACTTCGGCAGGGGCGGGGCCGGCCATGAGGAGTTCCGGGGTGGTGGAGAAGGACATGTCCCACATCAGGAACTGGTGGCCGAAGGGCACTTCGAACTCGGCGTGCGAGAGCAGCGAGCCGATCTGGCGTACGGACTCGATCAGCAACATCGGGTCCTGGTAGCCGTCGGTCTGGGAGAAGAGCGAGTGCCCCCGGGGCCACTGTGACCGGACGACGAAGGAGTCGTGGTGGCCGGCGGGCCCGCCGGGAGGGCCGGCACTGGCGAGTCCGCCGTGATGGGCGGGATGGTCGGTGGGGTGCGGCGGCGGGGAATCCGCGGCCGGTTCCCAGCCTGTGAGCAGGACTTCGGAGACGGCTGCACGGTGGACGTACTCACGCGGGACGGTCGTGGTGAGACCCGAATACCCGGTGCCGTTCCCACCGTGCGGGGTTAAGACGCAGTTCCGGTGGTGCTCGCGGGTCGCGGAGGCAAGGGGCAGCATGCTTGGCGCACTCCTGATCTGAAGATGGGCAGGGGTGCGCAAACTCAAAGCAGCCCCCCCCGGTGGCCGACAATCTGTTGCGCCCTCAAGATACAGACAGGTCGGTTCGATAGGTCAAGTAAAGGGTTGGTCTGCAAGCAGCCCGGAACCGATGCGCCGTACACGCACCCACGGACGCCCTCATCCACATGCCGGACGGGAGATTTCGGAGGGAGGGTGGATACATCCTGACGTGCACGCTTCGGCCGGGACGAGATCCAGCCGAGTGGCCGGAGCCGCCCCTCAACCCCCCTCCACCAAACATACAAGTCTGGTCGGTTTCCTTGCCGGATGGGAGCCGCGCACCCCACCCTCACCTGCCCGTTCGAGAGCCCGAGAGACGGCACAATTCCGGGTAAAAATACGGTTGTTGCTGGTAGATGACGGACCATCAAGATGGGAGCGGGAAGTTAACGTCCGCGTCCACAATCAGACAAGTCTGTTTGGTATCTTCGGTAAGCACGAGCATTGAAAACGTCCGTGGTGCCACGCCGTGCCTCAGGAGGAACAGATGAACCGGCAGGCCTTAGAGGTACTCGAACCCCGTACGGAGCGCCACCGCCCGGTACTCACCCAGCCGCACCGCACCGCGCCGGCATCGCAGCCGGCCCCGCAGCCGGCCCCTGCCGGGGAGCGCCGGCCCCTGCGCCTCCTGGTCGTCGAGAACGAGCCGCGCGCCGCCGACGCCCTCGTCCAGGGACTGCTCCGGCAGGGATACCTGGCCGACAGCGTGGCCACCGGCGGAGAGGCCCTGCACTCCCACCCGCACGCCGACCTGATCCTGCTCGATCTGGACCTGCCGGACCTGGACGGACTGGAGGTCTGCCGGGGCATCCGGGCCGTCAGCGACACCCCGATCATCGCCGTCACCGCGCGCGGCAGCGAACTCGACCGGGTCCTGGGCCTCCAGGCCGGATCCGACGACTACATGGTCAAGCCGTACGGCTTCCGCGAACTCCTCGCCCGCATCGAAGCGGTGATGCGCCGGGCCCAGCCCCGCCAGGCGACCGCCCGCACCATCGACCACGGCACGCTGCACATCGACGTCTCCACCCGCGAGACCACCCTGGACGGGCAGCCCCTGGAGCTCACCCTCAAGGAGTTCGACCTGCTGCACGCGCTCGCCTCGCAGCCCGGCGCGGTCTTCTCCAGGCGCCAGCTGATGACCCAGGTCTGGGAAGACG
This sequence comes from Streptomyces sp. NPDC059443, assembly GCF_042750105.1. Classification (NCBI taxonomy): domain Bacteria; kingdom Bacillati; phylum Actinomycetota; class Actinomycetes; order Kitasatosporales; family Streptomycetaceae; genus Streptomyces; species Streptomyces sp. NPDC059443. The sequence continues at coordinate 105,921 of NZ_JBHYVM010000020.1, forward strand.
CGTGGTCGCACCGGGGCCGCACCATCGACACCCACGTCAGCAGCCTTCGCGGCAAGCTCGGTTCGAGCAACTGGATCATCACGGTGCGCGGGGTCGGCTTCCGCCTCGGACACCCCTGAGCGGGCGAACAGCGGGCCGACGGCGGCCCGACAGCGGCCCGACAGCGGAACGGCCGGCTCGCCGGCGCGCCGGCGAGCGCATCCCTGAAGATCAAAGTTCCGGACTTCGTTGTTCCAGGGTGCCCAGATAGTGGGTGCCCGGCCATACAATGCAGACCAGTCGGTTCGATTTCCAGGCGAGTGCGAGGATCCAGGATGGGACAGCAGGAACGCGGTACCCGGTCACGGCACTCGATCCTTGAGGCCGCCGCGCGGGTGTTTGACGAGCGGGGTTTCGATGCCGCGAGCACCAACGAGATCCTGGCGAGCACCGGGCTGACCAGGGGCGCCCTCTACCACCACTTCCCCTCCAAAGAGGCCATCGCCGTCGCGCTGATGGCCGCGCACAGCGAGGCGCTGGTCGTCCCCGACCAGCCGGTGAAGCTCCAGGCCATCATCGACCTCACCCTGGAGTTCGCCGTCCAGTTGCAGTGCGACCCGGTGCTGCGTGCGAGCGTGCGGCTGGCGGTGGAGCAGACCTCCTTCCGCCGCCCCGCGATCACCCCGTACGAGCAGTCGAGCGCGGCGATCCTCAGCCTGCTGGAACAGGCGCGGGAACAGGGCGAGTTGCTGCCCGGCCTGGACCTGACGGAGGCCACGGCCATCATCGTCGGCACGTTCACCGGCATGCAGGTGATGTCGCAGGTGTACACCAACCGCCGGGACCTGCCCGAACGCATCAGCGCACTGTGGCGGTTCATCCTCCCCGGGCTGGCCTCCCCGGGCCTGATCGGCCGGCTGCGGGTCACCCAGCCGCCGGCACCGGCCGCCGAGCCCGAAAGCCCGCAGGTGCTGGAGCCTGTGTCGGTGCCGGTACCGGCACAGGGTTCCTAGGCTTCCGGGATTTCCCGGGTTTCCCGGGAACCGGATGCGTCCAGCTCCGCGAACAGGGGCCGCAGCATGGCCCAGATCCGTTCCGCCGTCGCCGGGTCCCACCACCGGCCGTCGGTGTACCCCAGCGACTCCAGTCCGGCGGTGACCACCACGGCCAGGTCAGCGAGCGCCTCCCGGTCCGCGCGGTCCTCGTCGCCCTCGCCGTCCGGAGCGCCCGCGAGGACCTGGGCCCGTACCCGGGCCAGCACCTCGTCCCGGAGCCAGGGCGGTTCTCCCGAGCCGTTGGCGGCCACCCGCATCCCCGCGCGTACGAGCTCTTCCTCGCCCATCGCCGCGCCGAGGGCGACGCTGAACCGTTCGGGGGCCCCGGCGGCCGTGCCCGCGGAGCTGTGTCCGGCCAGCACGGCCGTACGGGCCTTCGCCTGGGCGTGCACCTCGGCCACCAGCTCCGAGGTGGAGGAGAAATGGTGGTACAGCGCTCCCCGGCTCACTCCGGCCAGGCGGCAGATGTTCACCAGACCGGCGTCGGCGAACCGGCCGTTCGCGAGGAGCTCCACGGTGGCACGGACGAGAGCCTGACGGGTCCTCCCGGACTGCTTCTGCATCGGGCTGCGCCTGCCTCTTCTTCGATACGGCACCCAACGGGCAGGGAGGCCGGAGTGGCATCGCCACCTAAGGTGAACAATACAACCCTGCCTGTTTCTTCTGGAACCCCTCAATCCGAGAAGTCGTCATTCTCCCCGTACACACCCACTCTTGACGCGCATTCAGCACCGAGCGGAGGCAGGTCGAACCATTGACAAGCAGACAGGTCTGTTTGTTATGTTCGAGTGGCCATCGCGGCACAGAACGTTGAGGAGTTCCCGATGAACAGCTCGACCGCCACCATCGTGGGAAGGGGCTTCAGCGAAGCCCTGCACGAAGGACTGCTGCGCGCCGCCCCCCGGATGAACCGTCCGCGGACCAGCGCCACCAGCGCCTCCTCCTCCACCACCGCCACCGCCGTGGCCACGCCCGCGCACCGCGGACCGGCCGTGCCCGGCGGGCGGCGCCGGGCGGCGGCCTCCGGCAGCGTCCTGTGGGCCTGGGAGACCGAGGCGATCCTGGAGCGGTTCGCCGCGCACCTGCCCTCGGTGCTGCCGCCCGCCGAGGCGGATCTTCCCGAGCTGCACACCGCGCTGACCTCTTCGGCCCGTACGATCCTGCTCCGCGCCGCGGACCCGGCCCGCCCGCAGGACGCGGAGGCCGCACCGCTCGCGGCCTCCCCGCGCCAGCTGGTCACCGCCGCCTCGCTGCTCTTCGAATGCGCGATGCTGCACGTCCTGGAACACGGCACGGCCCGCGACGCCACCGTGCTCCTGCGCGCGGTGGCCGTCGTACAGTCCCTCACCGAGGCCATGCACGGCGCGGGCGATCACTTCTGGCAGGGCGACGGCGGCTGGAGCGACAACCGCCGGCTGGCCCGGCAGTTACACGACGAGCTGGGCGGCGCCCTCACGGCGGCCCGGCGCAGCATCACCCTCGCCGCACGCGACCCGAAGGCCGCCCCGGCCCATCTGAACGACGCGGGGCGGGCGCTGGACGAGGCCGGGCGGGAGAACCGGGCCCTGGTCGACGGTTTGCGCAGGCGCTCCCGGATGCCCTCGCTGCGCGAAGCCCTCGACGGGTTCGTCGCCGGAGCCCGCCCGGCGGCGCTGGTGACCGTACGGGTCACCGGGGACGAGACGGTGCTCCCCGAACGGTCCCGGCAGGAGTTGTTCCTGGTCCTGCGCGAGGCGCTGCGGAACTGCTTCGCCCACGCCGCCGCCGACAGCGTCGACGTCACCGTGCGCACCACGCGCCGCTGGCTCTACGCGAAGGTGGAGGACAACGGCACCGGCCCGGCCGCGCAGGCCGGTACCGGCACGGCCGGTCCGGGATACGGGCTCTGCTCCATGGCCGAGCGCGTGGAGGAGCTGGGCGGCCGGCTCCGGGTCTCCCCCGGCGAGGAGAACGGCACCCTCGTGGAGATCCACCTGCCGCTGACGGGGAACCGTGCAGCGTGAACGTTTGCAGCGGAGCTACCAAGCCTCCCCGGAGGATCTCCCGCACCACCGGACCCCTCGGGCACAGGGCGGGCACAGGGCTCCGACGTGCGAGGATTCGGGTGGGCTCGGCAGTGAGCCGGCCCGATGAAAGGTGCCGCGACATGGCAGCAGGATTTTCGGAATGGAAAGTCAACCGGGAGTACTCGGCGAACGACCGGGTCTCCTATCAGGGAAAGCAGTACCGCTGCCTGGTGGGGCACAAGTCGAATTCCGCGTCCAACCCGAAGACGACCGTGAAGGTCTGGCAGCGGTACTCCGTCTGACGCCGGCTGATTCAGCCGTCCGCGTTCCGCCCGCGACGCTCGGCGATCATGCGGGCCAGTTCCTCGTGCCACCGGGCGGCGTTGGAGCCGTCGAGCTGGCCGGCGAAGGAGCGGCGCGCGGCGTCGGCGAGGCCGGCCCTAGCGTCCGGGTCGGCGCGGGCGATCCGCCAGAGGGCCTCCTCGGTCGGGCTGTCGAGACCGGTGCAGCTGCGGACCCCGCGCCCGGTCATCACATCGGCCAGTACCGTCTCGAAGGTGCGGAGCAGCTGCTCCCTGCTCGGTCGGCGCACGGTCCTCAGCTTCCCGGGGCCAGGAGGTCGAACCCGATCTCCTCGGGCGAGCGGGCGCCCACGAGGGCCATGGCTTCGGCGAGCTCGGTCCGGTACGACTCGAACAGGGTCCGTACGCCCTCCCGGCCCCGGACGGCCAGCGCCCACAGCACCGGGCGCCCGATCAGGACCGCGTCGGCGCCGAGCGCCAGAGCCGTCAGTACGTCGGTACCGGTGCGGATCCCTCCGTCGACCAGGACCGGGATCTCTCCGGCCAGGGCCTCCACCACCGGGCGCAGGGCGTGGGCGGTGGGCACGGCCCGGTCGAGCTGGCGGCCGCCGTGGTTGGACACGATGATCCCGGCCGCACCCGCGTCCCGGCAGGCGAGGGCGTCGTCGGCCCGCAGCACGCCCTTGACCAGGACCGGGAGCCCCGACTCCGCCCTGAGCCAGGCGATGGTCTCCGGACCGATCGAGGGGTCCTGCTCCCAGTCCGGTGTCCGGGTGTCCAGTCCCACGTCGAGCGCGTGGGCGTCCCGGGGCAGGGGCAGCGGCCGGGTCACGCGCGGCTTCGTCGCCACGTAGGGGGCGTCGACCGTGAGCACCAGGGCCCGCGCGCCGGCCGCCACCGCGCGCCGTACCTGGCGTGCGGTGATCTCCCGGTCCCGCAGGACGTAGACCTGGAACCACCAGGGGCCCGCCGCTGCCGCGACCTCTTCCACGGGGCACGTGGCCCGGGAGGAGAGGACCATCAGCTGTCCTGCGTCCCTGATGCCTTCGGCTGTGGCGATCTCGCCCTCGGGGTCCGCCATCGCGTGGAAGGCGGTCGGTGCGGCGAGCACCGGCGAGTGCAGCCGGTCTCCCAGCAGCTCGATCCCGGTGCTGACGCGCGAGACGTCGCGCAGGACCCGCGGGAGGAAGCGGTACGAGCGCCACGCGTCGGCCGCCTCGCCGAGGCTGAGCTCTTCTCCGGAGCCGGCCGCGTAGAAGTCGTAGGCGCCCGGCGGCAGCACCGCGCGCGCGGACTCCTCCAGCCCCCATCCGGACGATGTCATTCTGCTCGCCATTTCTTCCTTGCCGCTTCCTTCGGCCGACTGCCGACGCGAAGCCGCCATGCTACCGAGGGGCAACCCGGCCCCGTCATCGCGGCCGGTCGCGGCCGCTCGGGCCGCCCTCGACGGGCTGGCGGCGTCACGCTCCGCCGAGCCCGGTGGTGGCCGTGGCCCCCGGGAAGCGGAACTCCCCGTACAGGGGTGTCTCCTTGAGCGCCGGGCCGCGCATGCGCAGCGCGTAGCCGATCAGGGCGTGGTCGAGCATGTACAGCCGGGGCTCCTCCCTGCCCCCCGCCGAGAGCTGGTCGATGACCCAGGCCATGGGCGAGGCGTCGCCGTAGGCCTCCCTGGGCTCGAAGAGGAGGTCCGCGCGGCCGATCTCCCCCAGCACGTTCAGCGTGTAGGCGAACGGATAGGGGCGGTTGACCCGGTCGTCGTCCGTGCGGTTCAGATCGGGGAAACCGTCGACCAGGCGGTCGAGGGTCTTGTCCGTGATCAGGTCCGTCCGGCCGGTGAGCACGGCGGTCTGGATGACGTAGGCGTAGGCGATCCCGTTCAGGAAGTAGTTCGCCCCGGGATCGATGTGCACCCACTGCCCCACGATCTCCTCGACGAGGGCGTCCAGATCGGGGACCTGCTCGTCGAGGCGGCCCAGGTTGTGCAGGGCCATGACGTGGTACAGCCCCATGTGGGTGCGCTCGACCGGGGTGATGCGCCCCATCAGCTCCTTCGCCTGCGCCAGCCGGTCCCGGCCGTGGGTGAGGTACTCCTCCGGGCGGCCGGTCATGGCGATGGCGTTCAGCATCGTCAGCAGCGGATAGACCTTGGGGAAGCCCTCCGACATGGGCTGCGGGAACACCGGCGGGTTGTTCAGCTCGTCCGCGCGGTCGAGGTGGTCCAGGACCTCCTTGATGTGGTCCCGGCCCTCGCCGGAGATGAAACGCCCGTACCCGAGCAGGGAGATCACCGACAGCAGCACCGCGCCGCCGCGTCCCCGGAAGAACGGCGCCGGGATCTCCTCCAGCAGGCCCAGCGCCTCCCGTACGTAGTTGCGCCGGCCGGCCACCAGCCGCTCGCCCAGCCCGAGCTGGCCGATGGCGAGGAAGACCGCGGAGTAGGCGGACAGCTTTTCGTACTGGCCGTGGCGCCCGGCGTTCTCGTCCTCGATCCGGTCCGGCTCGATCGAGTCGGCCACGGCCAGGATCTCCGCCGGGAAATCGGTGTCCGCGTTGACCAGCAGACCCGGGTCCAGACCCAGCTTGGCGAAGGAGTCCATCAGGATGCAGCCGGCCATCAGCCGGAAGTACGGGTTCTCCTCCGCCCGCACGGCCTCCAGGATCGGGCCGAGCTCCGCCTCCGGGCCGGAGCCGCGCAGCGGGCCGGCGGGATCCGCGACGCCCAGGACGAACTCGGCCATGAGCCGCGAGAACCGGTGGTAGCCGTTGCTCATGACCCCCTTCGCGTCGAGCAGCGCGAAGGTCCGGCGGATCCGCTCGGCGGCGGCGGGATCGTAGGCCACGGGGTACTGGCCGAGGCCGATCCCGCGCACCATGCGGCTCCACGGCGTGGCGATCATGCGGGTCTCGTTCGACAGGGAAGGGAGGGAAGAGAAGGACGAGAGGGAAGCGGAGTTCACGGGAAGGCCTTCCGTAGGGCGGGAGACGAAGGGGACGGCTAGTGGCCCGGACGGCGGCGCGGCGGTACTTCGAGGCCCAGGAACTCGGTCCGGGTGCCCTCCAGCATCTGCAGGGCCCAGTTCAGCCACTTGATGCCCTCGCAGTAGATCGCCACGGGCCTGCGCTGCGTCTGGAAGGTGTCCATGAGCGTCCCGTCCAGCTCCTTCTGGAAGTGGAACGGCGGCATCGCGGTGAAGTGCTGCCCCATCACGAACACGAACCGCACCAGCCAGTACGGGTCGTCCCTCAGGTAGGCCGAGGCCGGGTCGTCGAGGCCGAGCGCGGCCGTCATCACGGGAGCGAAGTAGTCCTCCATGCCCCGGGGCGCCCCGGGGTCGACCGTGCCCCCGCCCGGGACCACGTCCCGTACCCGGTACGCACGCTGGTACGGGTTGTCCTCCAGGAAGGCGATGTCGACGGCCGGGGTCTTCCCCCGGCCCACGTCGACGCTCATCGTGAACTGCTCGAAGTGGATCTCGTCGTAGTGGCCGATGGAGTTGTGCCAGGGCTTGTTGTCGTACATCGCGTCGTCGCGCGTGTCCTTGCCGTCGCTCTTGTAGCCGATCGCCCGCGGATCGAGGAACTTGATGCCCAGCGAGTCCGGGGTGATGGCCGCCAGCGCCGCGTCGATCTCCTCCCGCGCCGCTCCGTCCTCGATCAGCCGCTGGGCGCGCAGCAGCGGGCCGCTGTCGGTGATCTTGATGTTCTCGGTGTTCGTGTCGCCCATGACCAGCGAGTGGAAGGCCGGCTCCAGGACCTCCAGGAACTCGGGAGCCGCCCGGAACCGCTCCAGCAGCGCCCCGGAGTTGAGGTAGGACACCCCGTTGATCACGATGCGCTCGGAGTCGAGGAGGTCCGCGCCGAAGGTCTGCGGCGCGGTGCGGCGGCACAGGGCCAGCCGGTCCTCGATCTTCTTGAAGTACGAGGTGTCGAGCGTCTCGCCCGGCGCCAGGTGGCGGCCCACACTGTGCACGTTCTCGTTCAGCACCCGGATGATCTGCTCGTAGAGCCGGGCGACCACCGCGGGCGGCGGGGTGTGCTTCTCCACGAACCGGCTGACCTCGTCCCCCGCCACGTAGCTCATCTCGTAGATGACCTCCCGGTAGCCGGTGCGGCCGTCCTCGCCGCGCAGGTGGGAGGGGACGGGTATCTCCCGTTCCAGGGTGGCGAAGGCCTCGGGGAAGTGCTCGCGCACCGGCAGGGGCAGGGACTGGAGGAACTCGGCCTGCTTCGCGGCCTTCGCGAACGGCGGCAGCATCACGCCGTCCCCGTCGGGGTTCCACCGCGCGGTGGTCAGGGCCTCGCTCAGGATCTTGCGCACCGTGACCCGCTCCTCGCCCTCCTTCCTGATGAAGATCGTCATGGATTCGCTGCCGCCCTTGCCGAAACCGACGATCCTCTCGTCGGCGTCGACGTAGGAGCAGACCGTGCTGGGGAGGACCTTGCGGCTCTGGGCATTGTCCCGGACGCGTTCGTTCTCCCGGGTCATCGCGAGGACGCAGGCGTACTCGAACGCGTCCAGCTCCGGGCTCAGCCGCTTCTTCCACGCCTCGGCCGGGTCCGTGACCCGCAGGACGCTCCCGTGGTACGGGCCCACGTCCACGGAGACCGGGTCCAGCTCCGAACCCAGCGCGATGACCTGGCAGTTGCCGCTGAGGTGGATCCGGCGCACCTCGGTGTTCAGGGTGGCGCCCCGGAGCACCGCTCGGGTGGCGTCCTCCAGGTCCTTCTTGGACTGCACCGGCACGCCCTCGGGCGATACGACGGCGATCACGGCACTGGTGAGGCTGCTCAGCACCAGCTCCACGGCGTCGTCGCGCAGCCTCGCCGCGGACAGCGCGACGGCGTCGGCCAGGGAGATCGCGCCCGAGACCGCCAGGGCGACCAGCCAGCCCAGCGCGTCGCTGCCCTCCAGGTAGTAGTCGCTCTGCGTGAACAGCGCGGGCCGGTGCCGGACGAGGGTGTGGAAGAGCAGGTACTGGTAGACGATGCGGTGGTCCACCGGGGGGATCCGCTCGCCGCCGCCGCGCAGGCCCTTGAGCATCTGGTCGTACGCCTGGAGCGCCACCGGCTGGGCGGCGACGAGCAGTTCGGTGCGGCGCGCGAGCTCCGCGTCGTCGAGGTCGGCGAGCGCGTCGAAGTGGAAGACGACCACCTCCGGGCGGCTGGTCTCGACCGTCCTGGTCCGTGCGGCGCCCGAGCCGTCGACCACGCGCAGCTCCAGGCAGGCCTTGCCGAGGAGCCCGGCGGACGCGGTGTCCTCGCTGGTGACCCTCTTCTTCAGCCGGGCCCCGGTGACCAGTTCGCCGCGGCCCACGGAGATGTGCTCCCGGTGGTTGCGGGTGTGCTGGAAGACCTCCAGCAACTCGTAGAACGCGTCGGCCCCTTCCCGGTCCGGGCAGAGCATCTCGGCCGTGATGACGCGGCCGAGCGTGCGGGAGACGTACTCGTCCCAGGCCTCGCTGCCGTCTGTGAGGCGGAACAGCTCCCGGAGCGGGTCGTGGTGCCCGTGGCCCGGCTCGTCCCCGGCGGAGTACAGGCTTTCCAGGCCGGTCATCAGACGGTCGACCACGCCGAGGGCGTGCAGGAACCGGTCGGTGTCCCCGGGCGTTCCCGTGTAGGCCATGACGGGGGCGTCGGTGCCGTTGTCCTTCAGCAGCCGGGCCGACTTGTTGCCGAGGCCCAGCTCCAGCACCATGTCCGCGTCGAGGCCGTCGAGGACCTCGCAGGTGTCCCGGGAGGCCATCACCCGGTCGGTCATCGCCAGGATCCCCTGGCGGACGCCGGCCGCCGTGGTGAGCAGCGACCGGTCGTGGTTGGACACCACCGGGACGCGGGGCTCGGCGAAGCGGACCGACTGGACGTCGAGGAACTTCTCCAGGGCCTGGCGGGCGGGCCGCATCCGCGCGGAGTGGGCCAGGAAGAAGGTCGGGTCCTTCAGCTCCTCGGTGGCCACGCCCGGGAAGCCGCCGAGGAAGCGGTCGAAGTCCGCCTTGGCACCGGAGCGTACGTAGAGGTTCGCCTGCGTCGGCGAGTAGGCCTTGTGCAGTTCGACGTCCGCGAGCGGGTACGCGGCGTGCAGTGCGGCCAGGACCTCCGCGAGGGCGTCCGGGCCCGGCGCCTTCACCGCGACCACGTGGGAGGGCTCGGGCACCAGGGGCGCCTGACGGACGGAAGGCGGCAGGTAGCAGGCGATGTTCCGGGCGAAGGGCTCGTCGGTGCTCCGGCCGCCGCCGGCCGCGAGCAGCATCAGCGGGGTGAAGGCCGTGGCGATCTTCACGCCGTCGAAGACGGACAGGGAACCGCTCGCCACCGCGGCCGTCAGGATGCCGAAGCTCTCGCCCGTGTAGGCGATGAAGTTCAGCGGGGTCCCGTTCCTCTCGGCCCGGTCCCGCAGGTAGGCGTCCAGGGCCAGGCTGTGCACCAGCAGGGACGCTCCGATGAAGCCCTGGCGCTCCAGCTTGCCTTCGGGGAGGTTCTCGGAGGCGGTGAGCACCAGGTCGGGCCGGGCGGGGAAGCCGAGGGCGCGGGCGGCCTCCTGGTAGATGCCGGTGATCTCCGGGATGCCGGAGTCGAGGAGTGCGCGGCCGAGGTCCTGGTAGGACGCCCGGCTTCCCAGACCGGGGAAGAACCCGGCCACGCGTACGCGGTCCTTCGTGCTGAGGACGTCCTCGACGAGCGCGGGCCGGTAGGGGGTGGCCGGGAACGGCTGGACGGGCTGAACGGGCTGAACGGGAGCGCTGGAGCTGGACACGTACATCGCCTTCTCGCGTTGGGCCGCGCGGCGAGGAGTGGAATTCCCCGACGCTTTCCATCGGATGACGAGAGAAAGTCTTGACCAGCCACCAGGCCCGGTTCAATGCATTCCATTTCAGGCTTGTTCCGGTCTTTACAGGGCACGCGAGGGAGTTTGCGGGGAGCGTCAGAACATGTCAGAGGATTGACAACTACGCAGGTCAGTGGCGCACATGCGCCAAGCGCACGACCTCCCCGATTACTCTCCGGAACGACAAAAGAATCAGGACCGCTGGAGCCCGAAAGCCCAGCGGTCCTGATTTATCGAAATCTTTATGATGAGCGGCGAACCGCCCCGGCACATTCCTACTGGACGCCCGCCCCGACCTTTCCGGCCCGCGGCGCGGAGCCGGCCGCGACCACCCGGGCCGCCTTGGAGCGGACGGCCAGCGAGCCTCCGCCGAGCGCGACGACGAGGGCCGCGAGGGCGAGGCCGGCGCCGACCCACAGCGGGGAGACGAACCCGTACCCGGCGGCGATGGTCAGTCCGCCGATCCAGGCGCCGAGCGCGTTGCCGACGTTGAAGGCGGCCACGTTGGCACCGGAGGCCATGGTGGGCGCGTCCTCGGCGTACTTCATGATCCGGACCATCAGGCCGGGGGCCGCGGAGAGGCCGACGGTGCCCATCAGCAGCAGCGAGATGACGGTGGCGGTCTTGTTCTCCGCCGTGAGGGCGAAGACCACGAGCACGGCGATGAGGACCGCCATGATGCCGACCAGCGAGGCGTTCAGGGACTTGTCGGCGACCTTGCCGCCGACGAAGTTGCCGATGAACGTGCCCACGCCGAACACGACGAGCAGCCACGGCACGGTGCTGGTGGCGAAGCCGGTGACATCGGTGAGCGTGAAGGCGATGTAGGTGTAGGCACCGATCACGGCGCCGAAGGCGAGGACGCTGAGTGCGAGCGAGATCCAGACCTGGCCGCGCCGGAAGACGGCGAGCTCGCCGCGCAGGCTCTGCCCGGACGAGGGGGTCTTGGGCACCAGGAGCTGGATGCCGATCAGCGCGATGACGCCGATGACGGTGATGGCCCAGAAGGTGGAGCGCCAGCCGAACTGCTGGCCCACGAAGGTGCCGAGCGGCACGCCGAGCACGTTGGCGGCGGTCAGTCCGCCGAACATGAGCGCGATGGCGCTGGCCTTCTTGTTGTCGGCGACCATGTCGGAGGCGACGACGGCGCCGACACCGAAGAACGCGCCGTGGCACAGGGCCGCGACGATCCGGCCGGCCATGAGCAGCCCGTAGGTCGGGGCGACGGCGGACATCAGGTTGCCGACGATGAACAGCAGCATGAGGCCCGCGAGGACCTTCTTGCGGTCGAAGCGGGCGATGGCCGCGGTCAGCGCGATGGCGCCGATCGCGACGCTCAGCGCGTAGCCGGAGACCAGGTAGCCGGCGACCGCTTCGGAGACGCCGAAATCGTCCGCCACCTCGGGCAGCAGACCTACGATCCCGAACTCGGTGAGGCCGATACCGAAGCCTCCGAGCGCCAGGGCAATGAGCCCGATAGGCATGTGAAAACCCTTCGTTGTTGCAGTGGCATGCGGTGCGGGACCGTGCCGTGCCTGACCAGTGAATGGACGCATCGAAGTATCGCAGTATTTCGATGCGATGTGTCAAGTCCGCCGCTTCGCCACGGCCCCCGGCCGCCGGTGGCGTAACGTATCGCCTATCCTCGATGCGTAGGGAACCGTCCTGCGCCCACCCGAGAAGGTTCGATGACGACACAAGACACGGAAGACCTCACGGCGCTGATCGAGCCCCTGAAGGCGCTCGCCCACCCCGTACGGCTCCAGGTGCTCCAGTGGCTGCGCACCCCCGAGGAACACTTCCCCGTCCACGAGGTCGGCGTCTGCGTCAGCCACATCCAGGCCAAGACCGGGCTGGCGCAGTCCACCGTCTCCGCGTACATGGCCGTACTCGAACGCGCGGGGCTCGTACGCTCCGCACGCGTCGGGAAGTGGACCCACTACCGGCGCGACGAGGAGGGCATCGCCCGGCTCATCGGGGGGCTCGGGCGGGACATCGGGGCCCGGTCCTGACGGCGGGCTCATCCGTGGCCCATGCGGTAGCCGACGCCGCGGATGGTGATGACCCACGTACCCGCGCCGAGCTTCGCCCGCAGGCTGCTCACGTGGGTGTCTATGGTGCGGCTGGAGTCAGCCCAGCTGGTGTCCCACACCCGGTCCATCAGCTCCTTGCGGGAGATGACGTTCTCGGGGGCCGAGGCCAGGATGTGCAGCAGCTCGAACTCCTTGGCCGTCAGACTGACCGGCCCGCCGCGCAGGCGGACTTCACGGGTCTTGCCGTCGAGGTGGAGCGGCCCGATGGAGATGCTCCGGGTCGGCTCCGGCCGGGCGTGGGCCCGGCGCAGCACGGCTTCGATGCGCGCCGTCATCTCGTGCACGCCGCAGGAGGCGAGTACGCAGTCGTCGGCTCCGGCCTGGAGGGCGAGGACCCGGTCCAGCTCGGTGTCACGGGTGGTGACGGCGATGACGGGCCTGTCCCCCGCCTCCCGTATCGACCGGCAGACCTCCAGGCCGGAGATGTCGGGAAGGTCGAGGTCGAGCACGACCAAGTCCGAGTTCCGGTACGTGCGTAACGCCTCCTCCCCGGTGTCCACGCTGGTCGCGGAGTACCCCTGCCGGCGCAGGTAGCGGACCCGCGCCTCGGCCTTGGCCTCGTCGCCCTCGACGACCAGTACGCGGATCTTCAGTGCCTCGGTGACCTTGCTGGGATACGGGCCCGCGATGTCCGCCGCGTCCCGCCGGCCAAGCCACGCGAGATGTCCCCCCAGAGTCATGCCTCCCCCTCTGTCCGAGGAAAATAATAGTGTGGTTTATGTTTTTTGGCGATCCGACCCCGTCGACAACGGGTCCGGACCCGCTTAAATAATAGTGTGCACTTTTTTCTACGTAGCATCCAGCGTGGGATGAGCAATCTCACTCGACGACCGAAGGAGCGCAGGGATGCAAAAGAGGGCCGCCCGGACGCGACGGACCCTGGTCTCCGCCGCCGCCTGCGAGTTCGACCGCAGCGGCTACGCGGGGGCGTCCCTGGTGCGGATCGCACGGTCCGCCGGGATCTCCGTGGGGGCCCTGACCTTCCACTTCTCCAGCAAGGAGCAACTGGCGGAGGTGGTCCGGGCCAAGGGCCACGAAGCCACCGTGGCCCTCGTGGAGCGGGTGAGGGCCCGTCAGGAGGCCCCGCTGGAATCGGTCGTGACCCTGACCCTCGGCCTCGCGGGCCTGCTGGAGGCGGACCTCTGCGTACGCGCGGCGGCCCGGCTGACCAGGGACCTGCCCGGGTGCACCCCCGACTGGAAGTCGGCGTGGGTCCCGGCGATCAGCGAGTACCTGCGGCGACTGGAGGGGGGCTCCGCCACCGGTCCCGTAACCGATTCCCTCACTGGTTCCGCCACCGGTCCCCTCACCGATTCCGTGTCCGATCCGGCGGCGCTCACCGTGCTGGCCACCCATCTCGTCGCCGGTGTGGAAGCCGACCTGCGGCGGCGGGCCGGACAGGAGCAGGACCCCGACGGGCGGACCGCCGCGCAGCTCGCCCGGATCTGGGAGCTCGTCCTCGGCGGGCGCGCCGGCGGATCCGGCGGCTTCCGCTCCCGGGGCGCCGACTGACGACGGGTCCGGGGCCCGGGCCCGGGCCCGGGCTCCGTGAGGTCAGACCGCGCTGGTGCCGCCGTCCACCGGAACCGCTCCGCCGGTGATGAAGGAGGCCTGGTCGCTGAGGAGCCAGGCCGCCGCGCGGGCCACTTCCACGGGTTCGGCCAGGCGCTGCTGGACGGCCCTGGCCACCGCGACCTGTTCCAGTTGCGGGAAGGCGAGCATGGCGTCCTCCATCAGGTCGGTGCGGGTGGCTCCCACCATCAGGGCGTTGATCCTGATGCCGTGCTGCCCGTACTCGGCCGCCGCGGCCCTGGTCAGGCCCAGTACGGCGTGCTTGGCCGCCACGTACGGGGAGACCGCCCCGGTGGCGAACTGGCCCGCGGTGCTGGAGGTGTTCACGATCGCGCCGCCGGTCGCCTGCCGGATCAGCACCGGGAGCTGCTGCTTGAGGCAGTTCCAGACACCGCGGACGTTGACGTCCATGATCTGGTCGAAGACCGCGTCGTCCGTCTCGTGCAGGCGGGACCCGATCGAGCCCCAGCCGGCGTTGTTGAACGCCCCGTCCAGTCCTCCGAAGGCCTCGACCGCGCGGGTGACCGTGCGTTCGACGTCCGCCGGGACCGTCACGTCTCCGGCCACCGCCTCGGCGCGGCCGCCCCCGGCCCGGATCCCGGCGGCGAGTTCCTCCAGCCGGTCCGCGCGGCGGGCCATCAGCACCACCGCCGCCCCCTCGGCCGCGAACAGCCGCGCGGCCGCCGCGCCGATGCCGCTCGAAGCCCCCGTGACCATGACGCGCTTGCCCCGGAGCAATCCCTGGCCGTGTTCCATCCTGCTCTCTCCCTCACCCAACGCTCTTAGACCGCGCGTCCGCGGGCCTCGCCGTACTCGATCCTCTTGAGGGCGCTCGGCACGGCCGCGGCCAGGAGCAGGCACTGCCAGATCTCCCCGATCCGCTGCGGCAGGTCCGCGTGCGCGCTCTCGACGAAGGAATGCATCTGCGCGCCGGTACAGGCGTTGACCAGCACCCGGGCGAGCGCGGCCACGTCGGTGCCCGCCTTGAGCTCCCGCATGCCCTGCGCGACGAGCAGGTCTTCCAGGAGGATCTCGGTCCACTGCCGGTGGGAGTTGTCCGCCGCCGGCATGAACTGCTCCTGCTCCCACACCAGTCGCGCGCCCGCCCGTAGGACCGGGCTGGTGGGGAGCTGACACGCCCAGGTGAGCGTCACGTCCACGGCGTGCTGGAGCCCGCGCGAGGGGTGCGGCGGAACCACGAGCTCGGGCTGGCCGACCACGATGTGCCGGGCCAGCTCGCCCTTGTTCCTGAAGTGGAAGTAGACCGCGCCCAGCGTCACGCCCGCCCGGTCGGCGACCTTCATCACGCTGGTGCCGGCGAAGCCGTGCTCAGCGAACTCCTCGGCCGCGGCCTCGATCAGCGCCGCGCGCGTCCGCTCGGCCCGCTCCTGTTTCACTGCCCTCATGGTCACGTGCTTCACCCACTCTTCATCCAGCCGGCTTCACTAAAAGAAAAATATTTTCTATTTTATGCACGAGGGGTGGATGGTGGACCCACACACCGCACCGCCCGGTTTCCGCAAGCATTCCAGGGGGAACGTCGTCATGACATCAGCTACGACCAACAGCACCCACCGCGCCGCCGACAGCCTCCCCGCGCCGTTATCCGGCCCCGGGTTCGAGTCCCTGGTCGGCAAGTCCAAGCCGGAAGAAACCCTGGTCACCGACTGGAGCACGGTGTCCGACACCCTCCAGCGGGTCACCGTGCGGTGGCCGCGCGACCACTCCTTCTACACCGCGAACGGGCGCTACAGCCCGCTGCTCTTCACCGAGAGCCTCCGTCAGGCACTGGCCCTGCTCACCCACAGCGTGCACGGCATCCCCCTCACCCACCGGACCGGCTGGGAGTACTTCGCCTCCTGCGTCGACCCCGAGGCGCTCGCCATCACTCCGGACCCCGGGCTCGAAACCGTCACCCTGCTCATCAGCCACCTCTCGGTGAAGCGCCGCCGCCTCGGCTCGGTGCACCTCACCTCGGCCGTCGAAGCGCGGCGCGGCGAGCGGCCCATCGGCGCCGCCGAACTGCGCTACAGCGCCCATCCGCCCGCCTTCTACAACCGGCTGCGGGGCGGCTACGCGCAGGCCTCGCAGGCCTTCGGACGGGCCCTGCCGCTCACCCCGGCGGTGCCGGCCGCCCTGGTGGGCCGCCCGTACGCGCGGGACGTGGTCCTCTCCCCCACGGATGCGGAACGCACCTGGCTGCTGCGCGTCGACGTCGAGCACGGCGTCCTGTTCGACCACCCGCACGACCACGTACCGGGCATGGTGCTGCTGGAGGCCGCGGTCCAGGCGGCGCAGGCCTGCGCGGACCGGCCGGTGGTGGCCACGGCCTTCGAGACCGAGTTCCACCGCTACGTCGAGTTCGACCGGCGCTGCCTGGTGACGGCGCAGCCCGTGGCGCCCGACAGCGCCGGCCGCGACCGCGTACGGGTCACCGCGACCCAGGAGGGCCGCCCCGTCTTCTCCGCAACCGTGGCGACCGCCCCCGTACCGCCACGGCAGGACTGACGGCCCCGACCCCGGCCGTCGCCATCGCGCGGCCCGGCGGCGTCCCGCTCGCTTTCCGGAACCTCCATCGCCGATTGGGGGCGATTGAGGGAGCTTCTGCATCGAAGGCGAATCCGGTGGAACGATGGGCATCTCGTCGGGCGGCGCTCAGCCACCCCACAGATTCCCATGGGGGGAAGCATGCGGATAGGGACTCGGATGCGCGCGGCGTCTGCTGCGCTCGCCGTTCTCGCGGGCAGCCTCACGTTCGCCACCGTCGGCGCCGGAACGGCCAACGCCGCCACCACCGGCTGCGCCTCGGCGCTCGGCCCCATTCAGTACATCAAGGTCGGTTCGCAGACGATCGGCCAGTTCTACCTCGCGTGGAACTACTGCGACCCCAACAACAAGGTGGCGTACACCGAGGTCAACCTGTGGAACACCAACTACGTCAACGCCAACTGGAGCTCCGGGCAGATCGACGTGCACGCCAGCTCGGGCACCAAGGCGGCCGGTGGCTCGCCCCAGCCGAATGCCGGCACGTGGTGGTGGGACTCCCCCTTCCTCAAGGTGGCCCCGAACGTCAACAACACCCGCCTCTACTACGGCCGCTGGAACTTCACGGCCCACGGTCACACGTGCTCCGGGGAGACCCCGACGTGGAACTTCTCCAACGGCACCCCTGACAACAGCGGCATGTACTCGTCCTGCAACTGAAACAGGAGTCCGGCCCCGGAGTCGTTGCGAGCGGGCCCGTACGGACGAAGGACCCCGGTGGCCTGACGGCCGCCGGGGTCCTGTGAGAGCGGGTCAGAAGGTCTTGAGGAAGCCGGCGTCGATGGCGAAGTCGGCGCCCGTGGTGCTCGCCGAGCGCGGGGAGGCCAGCAGCAGGATCGCGTCCGCGACCTCCTGCGGGGCGACGAGGCGGCCGGTGACCTGGCCCATCATCTGCGGGGCGATGGTCTCCATGATGCTGTCGCGGTCGGAGCCGGCCATGCCGGCGATGATGTCGGCCGCGCCGCCCTCCTCGGTCCACCAGGCGGTGAGCACCGCGCCCGGGGAGACCGTGTTGACGCGGATGCCCTGGCCGCCGAACTCCTCGGACAGCGACTGGGTGAGGTTCGACAGACCGGCCTTGGCCGCGCTGTACTCGACGTTGACGGGGGCGGGCTGACGGGCCATGCCGGTGGAGACGTTGATGATGGAGCCGCCACCGCGCTCCAGCATCCTGGGGATGGCCGCGCGGATCGCGCGGACCGCCGAGAACAGGTTGAACTCGAAGATCGACTGCCACTGGTCGTCGCTGCTGTCGAAGAAGCCCGTACGGGGCATGGAGACGCCGGGCGGCGGGCCGCCCGCGTTGTTCACCAGGATGTCGAGGCCGCCGAAGTGCTCGACGGCCCGGTCGATGATGTCGGCGGGAGCCTGCGGGTCCATCAGGTCCGCCGGGAAGTGCAGCAGGTCCGGGCCCGCGAGCTGCTCCAGCTCGGGGGTGTTCTTGCGGGAAACCGCCACGACCTTCGCGCCCTCTTCGAGCAGCGAGCGGGTGACGGCCAGGCCGATGCCCTTCGAGGCACCGGTGACCACTGCGACGCGGCCGGAAAGCTGGAGATCCATGGTTTTCCTTCTCTGAGGGGGGAGCTCTGCCGTGCGCTCTCACCCTTTGAACACCGGTGGTTCCCATCGGGTTGCACGAGCTCCCCGGTGCCGGCCGATGCCCGAAGTCACGGCCGAACGTCAGGCGGTTCTTTCGAGGTCGAGGAGGTGCTGCTTGGCCTCGGTGCCGCCGGCGTAGCCGGCCAGGGCTCCGGTGGAGGCGACGATGCGGTGGCAGGGCAGGACCACGCACAGGGGGTTCGCGCCCAGTGCCGTGCCGACCGCGCGGGCCGCGCGGGGGCGGGAGAGCGCGCCGGCCAGCTCCGCGTAGGTCGCCGTACTGCCGTAGGGGACGAACGCGTCCAGTGCCAGGACGGTCTGCCGGCTGAACGGCGTCGCCAGGACCAGGTCGACCGGCAGCGTGAAGGAACGCCGCGTGCCGGCGAGGTACTCGTCGATCTGGACGCGGGCGTCCGCGAGCAGCTCGGTCTGGCGCGGTGTCCGCGTCCGCTCGGATTCCGGTGTCGGGGTCAGTCCGGCCCGCGCGATGCGCAGGTCCACGGTGTCGGGGTCCTGGAATCCGCAGTACACGAGCGCGTGGTCGGTGGCGGCGAGCCGCAGCGGGCCGATGGCCGTCACGTGGGTGGTCCGTGCGACGCCCGGGGAGGCGGCACCGGCAGGGGAGTTGCTGGGCATCACGGGCATCGTGGGGGTCACTGGCATCACGGACATCACAGGCATCACGGGACTCCTTGGGCGCGGTCGTGCTCAGGCCTGCAGCGGCCGGCAGCTCTTGCAGGCTCGGTATCCCGCCCGCCGGGCGTCCCTCGTGGTGGCGAACGGCACCCGGTGGGGCGGGGTGATGCGCCGGGCGTGGGCGCAGGTGGGGTGGCAGTAGATACGGGTGGTGTCGCTGCCGAGGAACACGGAGCCGCTGCGCGACCACCGGTCCACCTCGGCCCGGTCGATGCCCTCCGCGTCGCGCAGGGCGTCCCCGGTGGCCGGGAGGTATCCGGAGTCGCAGGGGGAGCCGTTCTCGTAGGTGACCCGGTGGCACGGGACGAGCACCGTGAACGGGTTACGGGCCAGGGCGCCCGGGATGCCTGCGAGGGCGTCCGGGGACGGCAGCCCGGCTTCCCGGCAGATCCAGGAGAGCGGTCGCAGCTGCCCGTACGGGATCGCCCGTACGGCTCGCAGCACGGCGGCGTCGGCCGGGTCCACGGCGTCCAGGTCCAGGGGCAGGCTCCGGGCCCGGCCGGTGCGCAGGGCGCCCACCAGGCCGGGGAAGGTCTTGCGGGCGGGGATCGCGGACCGGCCCGTCCGGGCCCGGTGCAGTTCCTCGAACCGTTCGGCCGTCAGCCCGGCGCCGCCGAGCGCGGATCCGCTGACGGTCTCCGGGGTGAACGCCACGAACAGCGCGCCCGCCGGGGTGTCCAGCCGGACGTAGGTGTCGTAGCGCTCGCGGGAAATGCCCACGCGCTGCAGGATGCGCAGCGCGAAGTCCACGGGAACCGGCGGGGTGCCCAGCTCGCCCGGCTCTTGTCCGGGGTCGCCGTCGCCCGCCACCGGTGGCACGGATGACCCCTCATGATCGTTTCTGCTCACGTAGCCACCTCCTTCAGCTCCTCCTTCAGTTCCTCCTCCGGCGCCAGCAGGCGGCGCAGGTCTCCCATTCCGCGCGAGACCTGTGCCTTGGCCGTGCCCACGGGGCATCCCTGCACCTGGGCCACCTCCGCGTAGCTCATCCCGACCACGTGCCGCAGTACCACCGGTATCCGGTAGTGCTCCGGCAGCTCCGACAGCGCCGCGACCAGGCGGCCGCGGTCGTCGGAGTTGACGGCGTGCTCGACCGGTCCCGGCCCGGTGTCGGCCCAGCTGTCCTGCGCATCGTCGATGCGCAGGGCCGACACCGGCCGCCGCGTGCTGCTGCGTACATGATTGCGCCATACGTTCGCCGCGATCGTCATCAGCCAGGCGCGCGGGCGCAGCTCCCGGCGTCGGGCCGGCGAGTACGTCTGCAACGCCGTGTAGGCGCGCAGGAACGTGTCCTGACCCAGATCGTCCGCCTCCGCGGCTGATCCGGACACGCGCGACAGGAACGCGTGCACACCCCTGGCGTGGATCCTGACCAGTTCCGTGAAACCGTCGTCCAGGTCCGTCGCCAGCAGGTCCGTTAACTGCTCGGCCACCTTGTCCATCACTAACGAAACACCGTCCCCGGGAAAAGGGTTGCCGGTCGCGGCGGAGTGCCGGGGTACGGCGGCTCCGCGCGCTGTCGGCTCATGTGGCGTGCGGTGCCCCCGCCGGTGCGCGGAGCACGGGATCATCGGCGTCGATCGCCTCGTACGAGCGCCTCAGCCGTGGCACCGGTTCGATGCCGAGGCCGCCGCTCGGAGGGCCGCCTTCGCTCCACTCTAGAACATAGAGAGCGTTCACTATGTTCCTTGCGCCGACTGAATCAGGGATGAGCAGCAGGGGGAGTCCGGGTCGTCAACTGCTAGGTGGGGATGGGCGTTGCGCCGATCCCGAGCCGCAGCCGGGCCCTGGCCTGCGGGGTGGCGATGCCGGGCAGCAGGTAGCGCCACATCACGAGGATCCGCTCCGGGAGGTCCGCCCTGCCGTTGACGAGCTCGGACAGCAGCTGCGTACCGCTGTACGCGCTCACCAGGAGCAGTGACAGGTCGGCCTCGTCCACCTCGGGCAGTACGTCGCCCGCGACGCGCGCCGCCACGAGCTGTTCGCGGAAGAGTCCGGCCCAGTTCATGTACGGGGTCTCGTCCCGCATCCCGAACGCCCGCTGCTCCACCGCGAGCCGCACTCCGGCGCGCAGCAGCTCGTTGACCCTCAGCTGGTCGGCCAGGTACATCGTGATGTCGATCAGCCGCTGCAACCCGTCCGGCCCGCCGGGGAGTTCGAGGTCGTCTCCCTGCTCGTTCATCACCGCGCGCGCCAGTTCCTCCTTCGAGGCGAAGTGGAAGTAGATCGCCCCCATGGTCAGACCGGACTGCTTGGTGATCGCCGTGAGGCGGGATCCGTGGAAGCCGTGCTCCTCGAACACCACCGCGGCGGCGTGGAGGATCGTCTTTCGCGTTCGCGCCGCGCGTTCCATCTTGGACATGATCAGCAACCTCTGGCCTCGGCGTTGATGGGCTTTTTCACGAGGTTCTGCCCGTCCAACTGAAGGAAACCTTCTGTCTGAAGGGTATCCGCTCCCTTCTCCAGGTTCATGGGTGCGGCGAAGGTTCGCGCTGCTCAGCGGCACTGTCCCGGCCTCTGTCGCACCGATCGCCCCTCGCAGCGCGCCGTCGTGGGCGGGCGAACGGGCCGGGGCGGCCGACTGGTCCGCCCTCTCCGCCGAGCTCGACGCCTACGGGTGCGCGCCGACTCCGCAGCTGCTCACCCCGGCCGAGTGCGAGGGCCTCATCGCCCTGTACGAGGATTCCGGACGGTTCCGTACCACCGTCGACATGGCCCGCCACCGCTTCGGGTCCGGCGAGTACCGCTACTTCACCCACGAACTCCCCGAGCCGGTGGCCGCGTTGCGGGCAGCGCTCTACCCGCACCTGGTGGGCATCGCCCGCGACTGGGCCGGACGGCTCGGCAGGCCCGCGCCGTGGCCCGACTCGCTCGGCGAGTGGCTGGAGATGTGCCACCGGGCCGGGCAGGACCGCTCGGCCCAGATCCTGCTGCGCTACGGGGCGGGCGACTGGAACGCCCTGCACCGGGACGTCTTCGGCGACATGCTCTTCCCGTTGCAGGTGGTCATCGGCCTCAACGCGTACGGCACCGACTACACGGGCGGGGAGTTCCTCCTCGTGGAACAGCGGCCGCGCGCGCAGTCGCGGGGCACCACGACCGCACTGGCCCAGGGCCACGGCCTGGTGTTCACCACCCGCGACCGTCCGGTGCGTTCGAAGCGGGGCTGGTCGGCGGGGGCCGCGCGGCACGGGGTGAGCACGGTCCGCAGCGGCCGGCGCCACGCGCTGGGGCTGGTGTTCCACGATGCGGCGTAGGCACGGCGGGCGGGGGCGCGAGGCGTCTCCGCTGCTCGGAGCGGGCGCGGCCGGGGGACCCGAAGGGTTCCCGGTGGCTCCTCCCCCGCACACGGCGGCTGAGCTCTCGGCACTGATCGGGCTCCTGACCGGGTTCCCGGCCATGCAACCGGCGGGGCTCCCGACGCGGCCGGGCGACGAGCTCGTGACGGTGGCCGTGGGGCACGGGCGCGACGACGCGTTGCGGGCCGCCGCGGCCGCCTTCGCCGAGGAGTGGCGGGCGCGGGGCGGTCGGGTCCTCGCGACGGTGGACTGGCCCGAGTCCGCCGCGTCCTGGCTCCGGCCGGCCCGCCGGCTGACCGCGCAGGGCCCGCGGGCCTGGGTGGTGACCGGGGCCGTGACGGGCTGGGCGCAGATGAGCCGGCGACTGCGGCACAGCACAGCCTGGGACCCGGCCCGTACCTTCGCGTTCGCCGCCCTGCACGACCCCCGCCTGCGGGAACTGGCGGGACCGGACGCCGTACGGGGGCTGCGCGGCGCCACCGCGGAGGGCGGGACCTGGGAGTTCGGCGAGGAGGCCGGCGAGCACGAGGGCGAGGGCGAGGGGTTCTTCCGGCCCTCGGTCAGTTCGTCGCGGGGCCGGCGTGGAGCCCCGTGACGACCATCCGGATCAGGAGGTCGAAGCTCTCGTCCAGGGCTTCGGGGAGGGCGAAGGCGCCGCCGGTTTCGAGGGAGACGAAACCGTGGGTCGTGGCGCGCAGGCAGCGGGCGGCGTGGATGGCCGCCGAGTCCTCCATCCCGTAGGCCCGCAGCGTGGCGAGCAGGATGGTGACGAGGCGTTCGCCGACCTCGGCCGTACGGGGTTCCGGGCTGTGGAGCAGCGCGGCGTAGCGGTGCGGGTGGCGTACGGCGTAGCCGCGCCAGGCGGTCATGAAGGCGCGGATCGCGTCGTCGGCGGAGCGGCCGAGGACGGCCTCGCCGACCTCGTCCGTGATCTCGTGGAGGATCCGGGCCGAGAGGAGGTCGCGGAGCTCCGCGAGGTTGCGCACGTGCTTGTAGAGCGAGGGGGTGGCCACGCCCGCGCGGCCGGCGACCGCCGACAGGGTCAGGGCCGCCGGGGTCTCTTCGTCGACGATGCGCAGCGCCAGGTCGACCACCGCGTCCGCGGAGAGCGCGGCCCTAGGCACGGTCGGCCTCGCCCTGGAGGGACAGGAAGGACAGGACGGCGGCTGCGGTCTCGGCGGGGAACTGCGTGTGGGCGTAGTGACCCGCGCCCTCGACCATTTCCACGCGGCCCAGCCCGGCCGGCAGCTCCGCCACGATGCCCTCGCCTTCGGCGCGGGGGTCGGCCCAGTCGCAGTCGAGGGTGCCCTCGATGACCAGGACGGGGCACTTGACGTCGCCGAGGCGGGTGCCCGCGTCGGTGGGGGCGGACATGCCCATCTTGGCGACGACGGCCATCCGGCCGGGGCGGCCCAGGTCGGTCGCGAGGGCTGCGAGGTGCTCCGCGTACCCGGCGGGGCGGGCGCCCGGGTGGGCGTGGTCGAGGTAGCGCATCCACAGTCCCACGCTGCGCAGGATGCCGGTGCCCATGAGGAGGAGCATGCCCTTGCGGTAGCGGGCGTTGGACCCGAGGGCGCCGAATTCGATCTTCTGCGCCCGGGTGAAGGGGCTGATCTCGACGATCGCGCCGACCAGCTCGGGTTCCTGGGCCGCCGCGATGGTGGCGGCGCCGCCCGCGAAGGAGTGCCCGACGATGACGGCGGGCCCGCCGAGGTGCCGGATCAGGGCGAGCAGATCGCCCGCCACGTCGGTACGGGTGTACGAGGCCCAGCCGGTGCTCGACTCGCCGTGCCCGCGCAGGTCGGTGGCGGCGACGCGGTACCCGGCGGCGACGAGCAGCGCGGCCGTCTCGCGGTAGGCCGCCCGGTTGTCGCCCATGCCGTGGGCGAGCACGATCAGCGGGCCTTCGCCCGTGACCTCGTACGCGATCCGTCCGTCTTCGATGCTCAGAAAGTCCGTCATGGCCCGTCCCCCGGAAGCGATTAACTGCTGCTGGCTAATCCCTGTTGCCTTAAAGCTAAGCCTATTAGCCAGCCGCGTCAACCCTCCCTCTCCGACCCGCTCAGCGCTTCGCTTCCCGGTTGAAGGAGGAGCGGGCCCACAGGTAGCCGAGGAGGCTGAGGCCGGTCACCCAGGCGAGGGCGATCGCACCGCTGTTGCCGATCTCCGTACCCAGCAGCAGTCCGCGCAGGGTGTCGATGATCGGGGTGAAGGGCTGGTACTCGGCGAACCAGCGCAGGCCGGTCGGCATCGACTCCGGCGGGACTATGGCGCTGCCGAGGAAGGGCAGCAGCGTCAGGGGCATCGGGGCGTTGCTCGCCGCCTCCACGCTGCCGGCGCCGAGGCCCATGGCGGCCGAGAGCCAGCTGAGGGCGAAGCCGAGGAAGGTCAGGATGCCGAGGGCCGCGAGCCATTCGACCGGGGTGGCGTTGGGGCGGAAGCCCACGACGAAGGCGACTCCGAGGACCAGGACGAGCCCGATCAGGGTCTGTACGACATTGCCGAAGACGTGCCCGGTGAGGACGGAGGACCGGGAGATCGACATGGTCCGGAACCGGTTGATGATGCCTTCGGTCATATCGCTGCACACCGAGATGGCGGTGGCGATCGCACTGGAGGTCACCGCCATCAGCAGGATGCCGGGGACGACGAAGTTGGTGTACGAGGCCCGGTCGCCGACTCCGCCGCCGGGGAGTTCGATGCCGGCGCCGAGCGCGCCGCCGAACACGTACACGAAGAGCAGGAGCATCACGATCGGCATGGCGACGAGCGTGATCGTCATGGACGGGTAGCGCCGGGCGCGCTTGAGGCTGCGGCGCAGCATCGTCATGGAGTCGCGCAGCGCGTACGTGGTCTTCGCGCCGGTCTGGGCGCTGGGGGTCGTGGTGGTCATCGCCGGGGCTCCTTCGGGGTGCCGGTGAGTGCGAGGAAGACGTCGTCCAGGTCGGGGGTGTGCACGGTCAGTTCCTCGGCCTCTATGCCGGCGCCTTCCAGCAGGTCGAGGACGGAGCGCAGGGCGGGGATGCCGCCGTCGCTGGGGATCTGGAGCGTGAGGTTCTCGTCGTCGCGGGTGAGCGCGGGAAGGTTCAGGTGGCGGACGGTCGCGTCCAGGCTCGCCTGGTCGCCGAAGCGCAGCCGGATGTGGCCGCCGGGGATCAGCCGCTTGAGCTCCTCCGCGGTGCCCTCGGCCACGATCTTGCCCTTGTCGAGGACGGCGATCCGGTCGGCGAGCTGGTCGGCCTCGTCCAGGTACTGCGTGGTGAGGAAGATGGTGACGCCCTGGGCGGTGAGCTCGCGGATGAGCTGCCACATCACGCGGCGGCTGCGCGGGTCGAGGCCGGTGGTCGGCTCGTCGAGGAAGATCAGGCTCGGGCTGCCGACGAGGGTCATCGCCAGGTCGAGCTTGCGGCGCATGCCGCCGGAGAAGGTGGAGGCGAGCTTCTTGGCTTCCGCGGTCAGCTCGAACTGGCTCAGCAGTTCGGCGGTGCGACGGCGGCCTTCGGCGCGGTCGAGGTGGTGCAGGTCCGCCATCAGGAACATGTTCTCCTCGGCGGTCAGCAGGCCGTCGACGGCGGCGAACTGGCCGGTGACCCCGATGCGGGCACGGACGGCGTCCGGGTCGCGGTCGAGGCTCTGGCCCGCCACGTAGGTCTCGCCGGAGCCGGAGTCTGCGCTGATGAGCGTGGAGAGGATCTCGACCGTGGTGGTCTTGCCGGCTCCGTTGGGGCCGAGGAGCGCGAAGATCGTGCCCGGCCGGACGGTGAGGTCGATCCCGGCGAGGACGGTCTTGTCCCCGTAGGACTTGCGCAGGCCGACGGCGGTGATCCCCTGGGGCGGGGCGTCCTGGACGCGGGTGGGTGTCGTGGTGGCGGCGCTCATCGGGCCTCTCCGTCCGTGTTGGTGTGCGGGATGGTCTGCGGGGCGCGCTGGATGCGGATGTCTCCGAAGCCGGTACGGGCGTGGACCCTGACGGTCTCGGCGCCCTCGGCGGGGGCCTCGGTGGCTCCGAGGTCACTGCTGACCCGGCCGGACTTGGAGTTGACGTCGAGCCAGGCGGCGGTGCCCCGGCGGATGCCGATCTCGACGTGTCCGGTCTTGGTCTCGAACTCGACCGCGCCGCGTGCCACTTCCTCCACGCGGATGTTGCCGTTGGCGGTCTTGGCCACGACGGAGGCCTGGGCCCGGCCGACGTTGATGTTGCCGTTGGCCGACTTCACCCGCAGCTCGCCGGCCACGTCGTCGATCCAGGTGGCGCCGTTGGAGTTCTTGAGCACGGCGTCGCCGCCGACCTCGCGGATCCGTACGTCGCCGGATGAGGTGCTGACGTCGGCGTCGCCGATGGCGCGGTCGAGGGTGACGTCTCCGTACGAGGTCTTGAGCCGGGCCGTAACGGCCTGCTCGACGCGCAGGCTGCCGGCGCTGGTGCGGACTTCGCACTCGTCGAGGGGGCCGGTGGCGTTGAGGTTGCCGACCTGGATGATGCCGGTCAGCCGGGATCCGCTCGGCACCGAAATCTCCAGGAAGACCGAGCCCTTGGGTCCGAAGAGGCCGCGCGCCTTGGGGGTACGGACGGTCAGGCGGCCGTCGGCGTACTCGACCTTCGTCTCCTTGGCGGCGCGGAGGTCGTCCTTGTTGTCCGGGGTGCTCGGGTGGACCTCCACCACCGTGTCGGCGCGGTCGGTCGCGGTGACCCTGGTGTCGCCGACCTCGACGTGGAGGGTGGCGGTGATGGGCTTGAGGGTCTCGAAAGCAGGCATGACGGTTCCGTCCTCTTGGCCCTGTGGGCCGGGTGATGGTGTTGGTTCGGCGGAGGCGGCGGTGTGGCGGAGGTCTGTGAGGTGGGGCGGTGCGGAGGGCGGGGGCGGGGTCCTAGCCGACCCAGCCCGTGATGCTCTTGCCGCCGAGGCGGGTGGACGGACCGTCGGCGCGGGCGGCTCCGCCGGGGGCGGCCGGGTCCAGGGCGCCGGAAACGGCTCTGACCAGCCAGGCGTTGAGCGACAGCCCCTCCCGGGCGGCGGCCTGTTCGGCGCGCGCCTTGACGTGGGTGGGGAGGCGGAGGTTGATGCGCGCCGGTCCGGTGTCCTCGCCGTCCGGGAGGGGGGCGGGGACCGGTGCTTCGGCCGGGGCCTCGGCGAGGGCGGTGCGCAGGTACGCCTCGGCCACCGTGTCCTGCGGCGGGGCGGTGACGACGAATTCCGGCTCTAGACCGCGGAGCCTCACGTCGACGGAACCGGGGGCGAGCTCGCGGGTGATCTCGCCCATGGCGTCCGAGAGGGCGTGCAGGAGCGTGAGCCGGACGGCGGATTCGAGGGGCGCGGTCATCCGGTCGGCGAGGGCTCGGGCATCTTCGCCGCCGGCTTCGGCGGCGACCGCGAGTTCGTGGCGGAGGTTCGTGACGTAGGGCGTGAGGTCCATGGCTGAAGCATGGCACAGGGATGGCGCCATGTCGAGCCAATGTGGCGCCACTTTTGGAGCAGCTGCGAGATCGAGCGAATAATTGCAGGTCAAAGGCAGTGTCAACTTGACGCCATACGGGTGCCACGGGGTGGCGTGAGTGGGTGTCTCGGCGCGTGGATGGCATCACTGGGTGCCATACGGCGCCACGAAGCGCCAGTCAGGCGCCATTCGGATGCCACCTTGACGTCGCCCCGGGCCGCCCTCGCCGTGCTGGTGCCCGGCGGCGGTTCGCTCCGGCTCGACGGCACGGGGCACTTCTTCCTCGCCGCCCGCGGCGGCCTCGCGACGGTCTTCCTCGGCGGCCTGACGGCCCCGGCCAGGAGTGCCGTCGGTCAGGCGGTCCGGGGAACGTCCAGCCCCGGGTAGGCCCGGGCCGCGCGCGGGGGTACCGCGAAGGTGGCCCGGCTGCGTACGTCCATGAACGCGTTGATCCCGTTGTTGCGCCGTATCCCGATCTCCCCGTGATGCGCGGGCGCGTCGGCGGCGTTCATCATCGCCCGCGTGGCCTGGAAGTCCTCCATCGTGCGTTGCAGCGACACGAAATGAGTCCCCGGCACCCCGTGGTCCAGCGTCGCGAAGTCCCGGCGGTTGATCCGCGGCCGCCCGCGAGCCGGGCCCGGCCGGTCGCCTGCGCGTGCCCGACCCGCCCGTGGCCGACCGCCACCGCGGGAAGCTCCGTACGGTCGCTCTCCGCGTCCTCGACCAGGGCGTGCGCCTCCTTCGCGGTCACCCGCGGCGAGTACATCAGCGCGGCCCGCTCGTCCTCGCCCCGCTCGTACCAGCTGTCGGTGTCCAGCACGATGTAGCTGACGTGCATGGTCGTACCGCCGGCGAAGGGCCCGTCGAGGACCGACACCTCCTCCTCCGTCGCCTGGTTGCGCCGGAGCCCCGAGTGGAAGCCCAGCAACAGGGGCGCGTCCCCGGGTACGGCCGCCTCCGGGCGCCGCTCGGCCGGCAGTCCCTCCCCGACGAAGCCGGTGCGCACCTCGGCCGGGCGCAGCCGCCCGCGCACCTCGTCGTACTGGGCCGGGTTCGCCGCCCGTTCGTGCAGGAGGAGGGGGAAGGCGGCGATGTCGGCGGGGGTGAGCTCGTAGCGCCCGGCAAGGGGATGGTCGCTGCTGAGCAGGTCCTGCCGGACTCCCCGTCACCCGTCGTCGCCCGTTTCACCGACACCGCGCTGGCCGCGGCACACGAGGCGGGCTGGCTGCCGGGCTGAGCCCGCCGCGCGGACTCGACACCGTTAACGGCGTTAACGCCGTTAACGGTCAGCTCCGTTGCCGGGGAACCGGAACCGGGGGGAAAGCGTCGTCGTAGCGTGCGGCATCGCGCGGGGACGGCAGAGACGAACGGGAACGAACGGGAACGAACGGGGACGGCCGCATGGTTCAGGCGGGCTCGGGTACGGGCCCCGGGGGCAGGACCGGATCCGGGCGGTGGGTCCGCCGTCTCCGGCTGCCGGGGCGGCCGGAGCACCGGATCGCCGTGTTCTCCCTGCTGGTCGCCGTCCTCCTCTGCTTTCCGTCCGCCGTGCCCAACACCCCCGGCCGCGTCGGCAGCCTGCTGGAGACCTTCCTGCCCTGGCTCGGCCTCGCCGTCCCGCTCCTCCTCGGCCTCGCGCTCCTGCGCCGCTCCACCGTCGCCGCGGTCGCGGTGCTGCTCCCCACCGCCGCCTGGATCGGGCAGTTCGGCGGCCTGTTCCTCCCCGCCGAAGGCCCCCCGGACGGGCCCGGCGAACGCCCCGGCCTCGTCGCCGTCCAGCACAACGTCAGCGACGAGAACCCCGACCCCGCCGGCACCGCCCGCGCCCTCGCCGCCGGGCACCCCGACCTCATCGCCCTGGAGGAGCTGACCCCCGCCGCCCTCCCGGCCTTCACCGGCGCGCTCGCCGCCGAGTACCCCCACCACGCCACCCACGGCACGGTCGGACTCTGGTCGAAGTACCCGCTGACCGAAGTCCGCCCGGTGGACATCCGACCGGCCGGCCTCGGCCCGGACTGGAACCGCGCCCTGCGCGCCACCGCCGCCACCCCGAACGGGCCCGTCGCCGTGTACGTCGCCCACCTGCCGTCGCTGCGCCTCGGCCCCGCCGGCCTGGGCTCCGCCCGCCGCGACGAGAGCGCGGCTCTGCTCGGCGCCGTGCTCACCGCGGAACCCGCCGGCCGCGTCATCCTCCTCGGAGACCTCAACAGCACCGTGGACGACCGGGGCCTGGCCCCGCTCCGCGCGGCCCGGCTGAACGCACCCGCCTCGGGCTTCGCCTTCAGCTGGCCCGCGTCCTTCCCCCTGGCCCGCATCGACCAGGTCCTGGCCCGCTCGGGGACCGTCACCCGCGTCCGTACGCTGCCCGCCACGGGCAGCGATCACCTGCCCGTCACCGGCGAAATCCGGTTCGATTAGCGTACGTTCATGACTGAACTGGCCCGCGCACTCCCCGCCGCCGCGTCCGGACTCCGTACGGAACGGGTCCGCGCCCCCGAAACCGACTCAGGCACGGATACCGGCTTCGAAGCGGCCCTGCGCGACTGGCAGTACGTACACAACCTGATCATCCCCACGGATGAGCTGTCGCTCGAAGCCGTACGGGAGCGCTCCGCGCGCAACGTCCTGGACGTGGCCCACCTCGGCGACACCCTCGTCGGATGCATGACGGTCCGCCCGCCGGCGGAGGGCTCCACGACCGCCACCGTGATCGCGCGGATCCTGCCCGCCTACCGGGGCCGGGGATTCGGGCGCGAGCTGTACGCGTACGGACTCGCGCAGGCCCGGAAGCTCGGAGCCGAGGTCATCGAGACCGTCGTCCTCACCTCCAACCCGGAGGGCCTGCGCTTCGCGCAGGCCGCGGGCTTCGTCGAGTTCGACCGCTACGTGCTGCCCGGCCACACCGTGCCGTTCGTCGACCTGCGCCTGGCCTGACCCGGCTGGACCGGGCCGGGCCGGGCCCGTCCGGTCAGGCGCCGTCGACCGCCCCGCCGAAGTCCGCGGCGCGGTCGGCGGCCCATTGTGCGAAGGTGCGCGCGGGCCGGCCGGTCAGCTTCTCGAAGGTCGGCTCCACCACGGCCGGCACACCGACCGACGCCGCCCAGCCCGCGAACAGCGTGTCGATGATGAACGGCGGGATGAAGCGGCTCATCTGCTCGCGCGCGACCTCCGGCGGCAACTCCTCGTACCGCAGCGGACGGCCGATCGCCGCACCGATCAGCGCCACCTGCTCGGCGGCCGTCACCGATTCGGGGCCGGTCAGCGCGTACGTCCGCCTCTCATGGCCCTCCCCGGTCAGTGCCAGCACCGCGACCTCCGCCAGGTCCGCCTCGTGCACCGGGGCGCTCGTCGCGCCCGCGTACGGGCCGCGCACCACGTCGCCGGCCTTCGTCTGACCGCCCCACGGCAGCGCGTTGGTCGCCATGTGGCCCGACCGCAGCAGCGTCCACGCGATGCCCGAACCGCGCACCTCGGCCTCGATGTCGGCGTGGTACTGCGCGATCGGGTTCGCCTGCACCGCGGCCCCGTCGTCCACCGCGTCGGACGACAGCATCACGATCCGCGCGACACCGGCCGCGCGCGCCGCCGCCACGAAGGCGGGGCCCGAACCCGGCACCGCGAACAGGAACACGGCCGTTATGCCGTCCAGCGCCGCCGGGAGCGACTCCGGCTCCCCCAGGTCTCCGCGCACCACCTGGGCGGCGCCCAGTGCGGCCGCCTTCCGCGGGTCGCGGGCCAGCACCCGGACCGACGCTCCCGCGTCGGCGAGCAGCCGGACCACGTGTCCGCCGACGTTTCCGGTGGCACCGGTGACCAGAATCATGAGCACTCCTCGATGTGTACGAAGCAGCCGTGCACGTGCGGTCGCGGGTCCGGACGATCACCCGTCCCCCGCTCATGAACACACCATCCCACCCATTGCGGCAAGCTCCTTGCCGCGATCCGGGGATGATGGACGCCATGTTGGAAACCTCCGCACGGCTGCTGCGCCTGCTCTCCCTCCTCCAGAGCCGAGCCGACTGGAGCGGGCCCGAACTCGCCGAGCGGCTGTCGGTCAGTGCGCGGACCATCAGGTACGACATCGGCAAACTGCGGGACCTGGGGTATCCGGTCCACGCGGTCCCCGGTGTAGCGGGCGGCTATCGGCTCGGCGCGGGCGCCGCGCTGCCGCCGCTGCTCCTCGACGAGGAGGAAGCCGTCGCCGTCGCGGTCAGCCTGCGCACCGCGGCCGGCGGCGGGGTCTCGGGCATCGAGGAGACCGCGGTGCGTGCGCTCGCCAAACTCGAACAGGTACTCCCGCACCACCTGCGCAGACGCGTGGCGGCGCTCCAGGAGCACACCGTCGCCCTGTTGCCGGGCGGCTCCGGCGGGCCCACCGTCCCGGCGGACACCCTCGCGGAGATCGCCACCGCCAGCCGCGACCTGCGCGTACTGCGCTTCGCCTACCGGGGCCACGACGGCACGGAGTCGACGCGCGAGGTCGAGCCGTACCGCCTCGTGCACACCGGCCGCCGCTGGTACTTGATGGCCTGGGACCTCGACCGCTCCGACTGGCGGACCTTCCGCGTCGACCGCCTCACCCCCAAGACCGGCCGCGGCGCCCGCTTCACCGCCCGGGAGGCACCCCCCGCCGACCTCGTGCCGCGCGGTGTCGACGTCGCGCTGTCCCGGCACCGCGCACGCGTGACCGTACACGCCCCTGCCGCGGTCATCCGGGCCCGCGTCCCGGACTCCGTACGCGTGGATCCCCTGGACGCCACCCGCTGCATCGTCCACGCGGGCGCGGACACCCCCGACCGCCTCGCCCTGCACCTCCTCATGCTCGACGCCGACTTCGAGGTCGACGGCCCGCCCGAACTCCTCGCCTCACTCCAGACCCTCGCCACCCGCACCGCCGCGACCCTGGCGCGCCACGCGGTGGCGGAGGTAGACGACTCCTGAGCCGAAGGTGCGGGTCTCCACGAGTTCGAGATCCACCCGGCGCTCGCTCCGGGGAAAGAACGGAATGCCACCGCCGACCAGCACCGGGTAGACCCTGGTCCGGTACTCGTCGATCAGCCCCAGCTCCGCCGCCTCGGCGGCGAGAGTCGCGCCGCCGATCGCGATGCGGCCCTCCCCCGGATCGGCCCGCAACCGCTCGATCTCCTCCGCCAGGCCGCCGGAGGCCAGGCGGGCATTGCCCTGCACCGCCGACAGCGTGGTGGAGAACACCACCTTGGGGAGCGGCTTCCAGATCGCTGCCCATTCGAGCATCGGGGCGTCGAGCGATGGATCCTGGTCGGCGGTCTCCCAGTACAGCATCGTCTCGTACAGCCGTCGCCCCAACAGGTGGACGCCGACCCCTCGGATCTCGTCGGTGACGAAGCGAAAAACCTCCTCGTCGGGCGCCGTCCAGCCGAAGACACCGTCCGGCCCGACGATGTAGCCGTCGAGTGAAACGCCCATCGAATAGCTCACGCTGCGCATCAGAAGACCTCCTCGGCGACAAGGCTGACACTCCGACCGCCAACCGCCCCAGCTGCCGCGCCCGGTCTCCCTCAGCGGGCCGTGAGCAAGGAACGCAGCTGCTGCGCATAGGCCCTGGGGTGAGTGGTGTTGCCGTTGTGGCCGCCCGGGAAGGTGCGTATCTCCGTGTCCAGGAGGGTCGCCAGTGCTGTCGCGCACTGGTGGTCGAAGACGGCCGTCGGGGTGGTTGCTCCCAGGGCCGGGATGATCCGGGTCCGGGTCCGGGTGAGGGCGGCCGGGTCGAGCGTGTCTCCGATGACCGCCGAGAAATCGTGCTCGATGAAGTAGTCGAAGTTGGCCCGCCGGCGCTCGTCCAGGGGCTGCGGTGTCAGACCGGGCTCCGCGTCGCGCCCGGCGAGGTCTATGCCGAGGACCCGGGCCATCTCCGGAAAGGCGGCTGCGAGTCCGCCCGCGCGGTACGTGTCCTGGAGCCCCGCGAGCTCCGCCTTGTGATGGGCCCGCTCCGCCTCGGGCAGCAGCCGCGGAGCGACCGGCTCGTGCGCGATCAGGGTGCTCAGCCGCTCTGGATACCGGGCCGCCACGTGCAGACCTATGACTGCGCCGAGGCTGCACCCGAGCATCAGCGCTGGCTCGTCCGTGACCTCCGCGAGCAGCCGGTGCACGTCCTGCGCGTGCTCGGCGATGGACGTGGTCCGGCCGGGCTCCGTCAGCCGGCTGCGCGAGAGGCCGCGCCGGTCATAGGTCAGCACGCTGAAGGCGTCGGTGAGGTGCGGGACCAGATCCACTGTGCGGTCGGCGTCCCCCTCCCCGCTCTGCGAGATGAGCAACAGGGGCCCTGAACCCTGGAGTTGGTAGTGCAGCACGGCTCCCGGTACCGGAAGCGCGCCGACGACCACGGACGCGGCGGTGGCGGTGGCGGTGGCGGTGGCGGTGGCGGTGGCGGTGGCGGACATGAGGCGACTCCTTCGCGTGCAGTGCGGTGGCGCCGGACCCTTCGTCCGCTGCCCTGCAATCAACATAACCCATCGAAATAGATCCATCAAGAGTGATGGATCAAAAAAGATGCATCTCCTTCGATGTACCGTGTCCCCGTGGATGGAATCGAACTCTTCCTGCTGGGCCGGGCCTTGATGAAGCTCGGCGAAGAGGCCCTGCCCGAACCGCCCGGCGGCTCCGGCCAGTACGCCGGCGGCACCCGTTCCGTCGTCATCGTCGCCGGTGACATCACCGCGCACCCGGACACCACCGTCGGCGAGACGGCCCAGCGCACGGGCCTCCCGCAGAGCCAGGTCTCCGGCGCCGTCGCCCGCCTGCGCGAGGCCGGCTCCGTGGAGACGGCCCCCGACCCGGCCGACCGCCGCCGCACGCTGGTCCGCCAGGCGCCCGGCGCCTCCGCCCGCGTGGCCGCCGTACGGGCCGCCGGAACCTCGAAGGTAGAGGAGGCCCTGGCCCGCGCCCTCGCCCTCACCCCGGCCAAGTCCGAGCCCGGAGCGGAGCCCGGAGCCGACCAACTCGCCGAGGTGACCCACGCCCTGGAGCTCCTGGCCCGCCACCTGATCCCCCGCGACGGCCGCTGACCCGCCCCGGCGGCCGGCGGTGGTCAGTCGTTCGTCAGGAGGAGCTTCTTCTGGGGCTTGCCCATCGCGTTGCGCGGGATCGCCGCGACGAAGCGGACCTCGCGCGGGCGCTTGTGCACCGACAGGTGCGCGGCGACGAAGTCGGTGAGTTCCGGGCCCGTGACGCCCTCGGCCACCACGAACGCGACGATCCGCTGGCCCAGGTCCGGGTCCGGCAGCCCGACCACCGCCGCCTCGCTCACCTTGGGGTGGTCCAGGAGGGCGTTCTCGATCTCGCCCGCGCCGATCCGGTAGCCGCCCGACTTGATCATGTCGATGGAGGCCCGGCCCACGATCCGGTGGACCCCGTCGGCCTCGTCGACGGCCGCGATGTCGCCCGTACGGAACCACCCGTCCTCCGTGAACGCGGCGGCCGTGGCCTCCGGGCGGCCCAGGTATCCGGAGAACAGCGTCGGCCCGGTGAGCTGGAGCTCGCCGATCTCCGCGCCCGGCTCCGCCGCGATGCGGGTGCGGATGCCGGGGAGCGGGGTGCCGACCGTACCGGGCCGTACCTCGCCGCCCGCGCGCCCGCTCACGGTGATCAGCGTCTCGGTCATCCCGTACCGCTCCACCGGCCGCAGCCCGGTCAGCCGCTCCAGGTCCCGGAAGACGGGCGCGGGCAACGCCGCACTGCCGGAGACCAGGAGCCGGGCCCCGCCCAGTGCGGCGGCGGCCTCCGGCGCCCCGGCGATACGGGACCACACGGTCGGGACCCCGAAGTACAGGCTGCCGCCGGCTGCCGCGTAGGCCTCGGGGGTGGGCCGGCCGGTGTGCACGAGGCGGCTGCCGGTGCGCAGGGCGCCGAGGACGCCGAGGACCAGTCCGTGTACGTGGAACAGCGGGAGCCCGTGCACGAGGGTGTCCTCGGCGCTCCACTGCCAGGCCCCGGCCAGGGCGTCGAGGTCGGCGGCGACGGCCTCGGCGGTGAGGACCACGCCCTTGGGCGGCCCGGTGGTGCCGGAGGTGTAGAGGATCAGCGCCGCCCCGGAGGAGCCGGGGGCGGGGCTGAAGCCGGATCCGGACCCGCGCCGCGCGAAGTCCACGTCGGCGAGGACCGCGCCCGAGTCGCGGAGGATGTGCTCGCGCTCGGCCGGCCCGGCGTCGGGCGGCAGCGGTACGAAGGGCACCCCGGCGAGCAGTCCGCCGACGGCGGCGGCGACGGTCTCCAGGGAGGCCGTCGCCGTCACCGCGAAGGCGGGCGCACCGGCGATATCGGCGGCCACCGCGCGGGCGGCGCCGAGCAGGGCCTCGTAGGAGGTGGTCCGGCCGGCCACCGTGAGGGCGTCGGGCCGGTCTCCGTAGGCACCGGTGAGCGCGGTCAGCACTGGTTGTTCCCCCTGCGGCGTGTGGACTTGCCTGATCGGGGCCAGGCTACGGCCCCGATCGCCCCGATCAGGCATGTCCCGCGTCCTCAGGGGTCCGGGGGCCGGGCGCCGGGGCCGGGGCCCCGGACACCCGCGGGCGGACGGCGTCGCCCGCGGACAGCCTCCCGGACAGGAGGCCCGGACAGAAGGCCCGGACAGGAGCCCTAGATCAGGCCCTGCGCCAGCATCGCGTCCGCCACCCGCTCGAAGCCGGCGATGTTCGCGCCCGTCACGTAGTCCCCGGCGGAGCCGTACCGCTCGGCGGTCTCGTAGGACACCGCGTGGATGTCGCGCATGATCCCCGCCAGCTCCTGCTCGACGCGCTCCGAGGTCCACGACACGCGGCCCGCGTTCTGCGCCATCTCCAGCGCGCTGACGGCGACGCCGCCCGCGTTGGCCGCCTTGCCGGGACCGAAGGCGACCCCGGCCGACTGCAGCAGGTGCACGGCGTCCGGCGTGGTGGGCATGTTCGCGCCCTCCGACACCGCCTTGACCCCGTTCGCGATCAGGGAGCGCGCGTCAGCCTCGGTCAGCTCGTTCTGCGTGGCCGACGGGAAGGCGACGTCCGCCGCGACGTCCCAGACCCGGCCGCCCGGCACGAAGCGGGCCGAAGCACCGCGACGCTGCGCGTACTCGCTGATGCGCCCGCGCTCGACCTCCTTGATCTGCTTCAGCAGTGCGAGGTCGATGCCCTTGTCGTCGACGACGTAGCCCTGGGAGTCGGACGCGGTCAGCGGGTTCGCACCGAGCTGCTGGAGCTTCTCGATCGTGTAGATCGCGACGTTGCCCGAGCCGGAGACGACGGCCGAGAGCCCGTCCAGGGACAGGCCCTTGACCGCGAGCATCTCGGCGGCGAACAGCACGCTGCCGTAGCCCGTGGCCTCCGGGCGGATCAGCGAACCGCCCCAGCCCTGGCCCTTGCCGGTCAGGACGCCGGCCTCCCAGCGGTTGGTGATGCGGCGGTACTGGCCGAAGAGGAAGCCGATCTCACGGCCGCCGACGCCGATGTCGCCCGCCGGAACGTCGGTGTGCTCGCCGATGTGACGGTAGAGCTCCGTCATGAACGACTGGCAGAAGCGCATGACCTCGGACTCGGAACGACCGTGCGGGTCGAAGTCGCTGCCGCCCTTGCCGCCGCCGATGCCGAGCCCGGTCAGGGCGTTCTTGAAGATCTGCTCGAAGCCGAGGAACTTCACCACGCCGATGTCTACGGACGGGTGGAAGCGC
Source organism: Streptomyces sp. NPDC059443 (assembly GCF_042750105.1). Taxonomy (NCBI): domain Bacteria; kingdom Bacillati; phylum Actinomycetota; class Actinomycetes; order Kitasatosporales; family Streptomycetaceae; genus Streptomyces; species Streptomyces sp. NPDC059443. The sequence goes on from NZ_JBHYVM010000020.1 coordinate 142,998, forward strand.
AGGCCGCCCTTGTACGGGCCGAGCGCGCTGTTGAATTCGACGCGGTAGCCGCGGTTGACGTGGACGCGGCCACGGTCGTCCTGCCACGGCACCCGGAAGATGATCTGCCGCTCCGGCTCGGTGAGCCGCTCCAGCAGGGCCACGCCCGGCTCCGCGTACTCGGGGCGTGCCGCGAACACGGGGGCCAGGGTGTCCAGGACCTCTCGTACGGCCTGGTGGAACTCGGGCTGGGCGGGGTTCCGGCGCTCGATGTCTGCGCGCAGCGCGTCCAGCCGGCTCTGCGGGTCCTTGGGGTCCGTCACGGTGTGTTCCTCCTGGGTTGCTCAGCGGGACCGGCGGCGAGATGCGGCTCGGCGCTTCGGCGCCGAATTCCGCATGGCGGAATTATTCGGCCCGAATACGGCCCCTGGCGGAGAGTACCGTGTGAGCCCGGACCAAGGCCATGCGTCTTTCCGGCCCGCGAGGGAGGCTCCGCCGGATCACTGCCGGATCACTGCCAGATCCCTGTCCGGCCCCTGCCCGATCCCCGCCTGATCCCTACCACTTCGCTACCGCGCACCCTCAAGTGAACTTGAGGTCAATCAATATGATCACATTGCGTCATGACCACGACGAAGACCCTCTACCTGCTCTGCTCCGCCGCCCCGCCCGTCTTCGACGTGGCCCGTGTCATCGAGGACGCCCAGTCCCGGGGCTGGGACGTCTGCCTCGGCCTCACCCCCACCGCCGCGCACTGGCTGTCCGGCAACCTCGACGGCCTCGCCGCGCTCACCGGCCACCCCGTCCGCTGGCAGTACAAACTGCCCGGTGAGGCCGACGTATGGCCGGCGGCCGACGCCCTGCTCCTCGCTCCGGCCACCTTCAACTCGGTCAACGCCTGGGCCCTCGGCCTCACCGACAGGTTCGTCGTCGGCGTCGCCGCCGAGGCCATGGGCAAGGGCACCCCCGTGGTCACCATGCCCTGCGCGAACGCCGCCCTCGCCGCCCACCCGCAGTTCGACCAGTCCCTGGCCGTCCTGCGCGGCGCCGGGGTCACCGTCCTGTTCGGCGAGGACGGCTTCACCCCCGGCCCGGCCGGCCCGGACGCGCCGGCGCACTTCCCGTGGGACGTGGCTCTGGACGCCGTGGACCGCGCGCCCGCAGCCCCGTAACGCCATAACCCCACAAGCCCACAAGCCCACAGCCCCGCAACCCCGTAGGGCCTACTCCCCCGTCACCCCGTCGATCGCCTCGCGCAGCAGGTCCGCGTGCCCGTTGTGCCGGGCGTACTCCTCGATCATGTGGGTCAGGACGTAGTGCAGGGAGTAGCTCTGGTCCTCGTAGGACCCGGTCACGTCCAGCGATTCGGCCGCGTCCACGATCTCCCGCGAGCGCGCACAGGTGTCCTCCCAGATCTTGAACGACCCGGCCACGTCCGCGTCCGCGCGGTCGACGTGGAACTCGGTCCACTCCCCCGCCTCGTTCTTCGGGAAGTAGCCGCGCACGTCCTCGCCGCCCACCACGTTGCGGAACCAGCCTCGCTCGACCTCCGCGAGGTGCCGTACCAGCCCCAGCAGGCTCAGCCCCGAAGGGGCCACCGCCCGGCGCCGCAGCTGCTCGTCCGTCAGCCCGGCGCACTTCATCATCAGGGTGTCCCGCTGCCACTGGAGGATGCTGGTGAGGGTGGCGCGCTCGTCGCCCACCAGGACGGGCCGGGTCCGCTGTTCGTCGATCATCGGATGATGATCACAGCGGTACGGGGATCAGCGCGCGCCGTTTCACATGCCGGACAACGCATACCGGACGGACGCTCAAGGCCCGCTGGAGAACCGCTCGAATCCACCGTCCCCCGGACCGGTCCCGCCCGTATGATCGCCGTTACTTGACGATTCGATGACCCGTTCCCGAAGAATCGATGACCCAGAACCTCCGTGGACGGACGAGCAGGGGGACCACGATGGAAACCGCACGCTTGGCCTCGCTCATCGCCGCCACCATCACGACGGGACTGGTCAGCGGCCTGTTCTACGGCTTCTCCGTCGCCGTGATGCCAGGGCTGAAGCGCACCGACGACCGTACGGTCATCGAGGTCATGCAGCGCATCAACGTGGCCATCCTCAACGGCTGGTTCGTCCTGGGCTACATCGGGGCGTTCCTCTTCACCGCCCTGGCCCTGGCCCTGCACATCCCGTCCGACGGCCGTGGCGTACTGCCCCCGCTGATCGCGGCGCTGGTCTGCTACGTCGTCTCGATGGGCCTCACCAACAAGGTGAACATCCCCCTGAACAACGCGCTGGAGAAGGCAGGTCCGGTGGCCCGCATCAGCGACCCGGCCGCCGTCCGCCGCGCCTTCGAGGGCCCCTGGGCCCGCGCCAACGTCTGGCGCACCCTGCTGTGCACGGCCTCGGTCGGCTTCCTGGGCTGGGCCCTGTACCTGCACGGCCAGATGGGCTGACGCCGGCCGCCGCCGCCGGCCGCAGAACACGGACAGAAGTCCCCCGGCCGGACGGCCGGGGGACTTCGTGTCGAGCGCGCGGTTCAGCGGGTGGCTCGGCCGTACAGGACCAGGGCGCGGGAGAGCGCCGTCAGGGCCGCGGTGCACAGCAGCGTGCGGAGGATGTTGGTGGAGACCCACGTGCCCTTGAACTTCTCGACGATCGAGAAGTCCGTCATCTTCGTGGCGTCGCCCGCGGCGGCCAGCTCGTTGTTCAGCGGGATGTTCACGGCGAAGGTGATCATCAGGACGATGAAGTAGGCCACGGTGGCGACCCCGACCCAGATCGCCACGTTGCGGCGGCCCTTGCGGAACTCCACGATCGCCGAGGCGCCGGCCGTCAGCAGGGCGATGATGAACACCATGCCGAAGAGGCCGTTGCCGTCGATCGCCTTGTTGAACGCCTGCATGGCCGTGACGTACGTACGGTCGTCGCTCGCGGCCAGACCCGGCATCACCGAGACGTCGAAGGCGAAGAAGAGGCCCGCCATCAGGCCGATGAAGACGGTCGAGACCAGGAGGAGGGCCGTGGCCACCTTGCTGCGGTCCGAGGCCGCCGGTACGGGCGGCTGGGGCGGAGCGTAGGAACCGGGCTGGGTGTAGGAACCGGGCTGGGCCGGGTACGGGCCCTGGCCCGGGCCGCCGGCTTGGTACTGCTGGGAACTACCGGCCGGATTGGGGTTCATGGGAGATCCTCGTCTGGGGTGGTGGGAGTACTGCTCGCCCTCGGCACGGACACTCGATCGTGGCACTCCCACGGATGCCCGGCCATGGGGTTTCCACCGGCTCTCAAGTGAATCTCGAGAGCCGGTGGCGAGATCCGTTCGGCCGCCGGTTCGGTCAGTAGCGGTAGTGGTCGGCCTTGTACGGGCCTTCGACCGGGACGCCGATGTAGGCGGCCTGCTCGGGGCGCAGGGTGGTCAGCTTGACGCCGA